>NZ_CP171148.1:5645000-5975000 GCF_043099725.1 Nostoc sp. C110
CCCAAGAAGGGTCTGGTTGTTGAATTCCCAAGCCGATGAGACTCAATATCGCCTCTGCGCCAATAAAGCTGGGAATTGCAAGAGTAGCAGAGATAACTACATAACTAGCCGTTTGCGGCAAGACGTGGCGAAGGATTATATAAAGTGGATTTGCGCCCATCGCGCGTGAAGCTTGGACAAATTCTCGCTCTTTAATTGATAGTACCTGTCCTCGAATGACCCGTGCTAAACCAGCCCAGCTAATAACCGATGTAATTACCACAATCAGCAAAAAGCGCTGGGTACTGCTTAAACCAGGTGGTAAGACTGCTCCCAAAGTTACCAAAAGATAAATACTAGGGAAAGTCATTAGCACTTCTGCCAAGCGCATAATGACGCTATCAGTCACACCGCCGAAATAGCCCGAAATTCCACCGATGAGCAAACCAAGGGGATAGGTAATGATAATGCCAAAAATCCCGATAAACAGACTGATGCGACCGCCATGTAAGAGGCGACTAAATTGGTCGCGGCTTTGGTCATCAGTACCCAAGATATTGACTTTTGCGTCAGTTGTTGTGCCAAATAAATGCCAATTTAAGGGAATACCAGGAAAGATTGTGACTTCATCCCACTTGGGGGGTAGTGGCAAAC
Organism: Nostoc sp. C110; assembly: GCF_043099725.1. Taxonomy (GTDB): domain Bacteria; phylum Cyanobacteriota; class Cyanobacteriia; order Cyanobacteriales; family Nostocaceae; genus Nostoc; species Nostoc muscorum_A. The sequence continues at coordinate 5,645,634 of NZ_CP171148.1, forward strand.
TCATCTGCAACAATCGGTATTCTGGCCCGGAAACAAATAGACGCACAGGAGATGGCTTTTTGAAGTCTACAATGAGTTGGCGATCGCCTGTTTCTAAATTTGTGTCTCCCTGAGTTGTGGGATAAACATGGGGCCCGATAAACTGTCCTGATTGAGAAACCCAGTGTATCTTAGTTGGTGGCAGCAGTGAACCATTAGGCTGTGAGGCATAAGGGTCATAAGGAGCCACGAAATCTGCTGCAATTACTGCTATGTAGAAAATTAACAGCAAAATTGCCCCAAATTGTGCCAAAGGATTTTTCTTTAGTCGTCGCCACCAATCCATAGTAGTTAGGAGTTATAAGTTATGAGTTATGAGTTATTAAAGTTTTATCTTAATTCATAACTCATGATTAATAATTATTAACTCCTAACTTTTAACTCCTAACTCTCAACTCCCCACTCCTAACTTCTCTAAATACTTCTGCTGTTCTTGCTGTTGTTTTTCATGTTCTACAACAAACACGTTTGAGTAGAGATTAGCGAGAATTTGTTTGCCCTGTTGTGTCAATGATAGGTAATGCAGCCCTTCTTGGATATAGGGATAGACACCATTCCAGTAAAACTTAGCGTAGTTATTCCGTAAATCGGCAGGGGTTTTATAGCCTAAAACTTTATTTACACCAGTTTCTTCAAACTCGTAAAATAAAGAAGTAATTTTCTTCAGGTAACGTGGGTCGCTTAGTTGACCAATCAAATCAGCAGCCCGCACTAAACCAGCAAAGCACTTTGTATCTTGATGATCTTCTGCCGCAGGCACGGGAAATCGTGTCAGTTCAATATTGCTCTTAATTGCCTCAGCATCTATTAACTTGTGACCTCCAAAACGCTCATCAATAAAAAGCTTGGCTCTATCAACATGATACGGCGTGAGACTGGCATCAGAAGCGCCAGGAGCTACAGAAACCATTTTGCCATTTTTACCTGTGGAATATAAGCCTACTGCCTCTTGGTCTAGTCGGCAAACTCCCTTAACGTAGCCAATATCATGGCTCACTAAAGAAATAATACAATGCAACCAGTCTTCACTGGAAACACCGCCTTCTCTGATGTGTTTGCCACGTAAGATTTCTTGCCCCACAAGGGTGACAAGAACTGTGTGTTCAACATTGTGATAAAGGGCATCGCTATTGGCAATGTTTTCCAAAGCCATGTTACCAGCCCAGGCGATAATGTCCTGATAATCATTTTTGAAGCAGCCATAAGTGCGACGGTAGCCTTCTCTAATTTCATTTACAAAGGCATCAATTAAAATTTCAGTGGCATTGAACATATCTGGTGACTCTGGTAAATATCAATTATTTATTGATTTGATTGATTTCAAAATTCCACCATCAGGATCGCCCTGGCTGGAATTTAGGGTAATGGAGTTTGCTCATTTGTAACTCACGTCTAGCTGTAGACGCTAGCTTGAACTATCCCTGGATGTACGACTTCCTGACGAGACAAAGGCTTTAAAAGAATTAGGGTTTGCGTAGATAAAAGCTTTTACTGGTTTAATAAAATACATTTATAGTTCAGATTTTAATTAAATAATTCTAGATTAGCTTTATCAGTTTTTCATATATGAGCATTGGTTGACGGTGATCTAAATGGGTATATTGTGTGATTTAGAGTAGCTAGATGAAATGAAATAATTTCTTGTATCATAATCTACATAAAGGCTTCAAGTATTTAGATGACAGTAATTTTTCTTAGCAACTAAGTTCTATTATATACGGTTAAAAATAAAAGACATTTACTATGAAATGCGTCATAGTTGATGGGAAGTAAATAAATTTCAAGTTTTCTTAAGAAAATACCAATATTGGTATGCATAGACAGAAAGTGGAGGTCGGACTGTGAGCGATGAAAGTGTTTCAGAAATCGAGGTGGAAGAACCTATAACCTCTGAAGATGCTAGCTTTTTGAGCAAATCAGAGCAAAAACCAACTAGGGCATGGTTGAAGCCATTATTTTTGGGTGCTGGTTTAGGAATTGCGATCGCCTTTGGTGGAATGAGTATATTAAGTCATCTTCCATCCCGCCAACAAAACGCGGTAGCAGCTAAAAAAATTAACCCATCAATGACAGTTACCATTGCCACAGTAGAAGCCGCCCGTGTTGTGCGTACTCTTAAAACTACTGGAACTGTTGCAGCACGTGATTTAATTCCGGTTTTACCACAGACAAACGGTTTACAAATCAAAAGTATCCCTGAAGATGTGAAAGAAGGGGTTTTTGTCAAAAAAGGTCAAGTTTTGGCGGTGTTGGATGGTTCCATACTGCAAAGCCAAATTACCCAAGCAAAGGCAGATGTCGAATCAAAACAAGCCGATGTGGAATCCAAACAAGCAGATTTGGCATCCAAGCAGGCAGATTTGGCATCAAATAAAGCCATAGTCCAGCAAAAACAAGCAGATTTAGCTCAAGCGAAGGCAAAGCTAGAAGAAGCCGCCAAAAATTATCAGCGCTATCAACAACTGGCCGACTCTGGAACCATTAGTAGGCAAGAACTTGATACTCGTTCCTACGCTGTAAAAACTGCCATACAAGTGGTGAATCTATCCCAAGAAAACCTGCGTAGCGCCCAGGCCAATATCGGCAGCGCCCAGGCTAATATTAGTAACGCTCAAGCTATTATCAACAAAGCCAAAGCTGATGTCCGCAGCAGTGCCGCTAGGGTGCAACAACTACAAACTCAATTGGAACAAACTGTAGTGCGTGCGCCGGTTTCTGGAGTCATCGCGGAGAAACTGGCCAGAGTCGGTGATGTGACTGGTGTACCGCCGCAAACGCAGGTGGGAACCGTGATTGGTGGCACACAAAAGCTATTTTCGATTATCCGAGATGAAAAGTTAGAACTTCAAGCGAAGGTTCCTGAAATTCAATTAAATCAAGTGAAAATTGGCGCATCTGTGCAAATTACTTCCGATGTCGATCAGCGCGTGCGATCGCAAGGACGAGTCAGAGAGATCCAACCACAGGTGAACGATCAAAGGCGAGAGGCTACAGTCAAAATTGATTTACCCCCAACAACTTTGCTTAAACCAGGAATGTTTGCGAATGCTGCAATTACTACTAACTCAGGTATGGCAATGGTAGTGCCGCAAAAAGCAGTCCAATCTCAAGCAGATGGAAGTGTAATTGTATTCACTTTATCAAGTGGAGATATAGTTCGCAGCCAGAAAGTGGACTTAGAAAATCCTACAAACGGCGACAAAGTAGAAATTAAGAGTGGGTTGCAGTTAGGCGATCGCATCGTAGTTGATGGTGCAGGATATCTCAAAGATGGTGATAAGGTTCGAGTTGCAAATTGAAGGGAATGGGAAATGGGGAATGGGGAATGGGGAATGGGAGAAATAACCAATGACGAATGACGAATGACAAATGACAAATGACCAATGACAAATTCAAAATCTAAAATTTTCTCATGTCCTTTAATATCTCAGCTTGGTCGATTAAAAAACCTGTTCCTACGATAGTTTTATTTTTAATTTTGACGGTTGTGGGTTGGTTCTCCTTTTTATCCTTGGGGATTGATACTAACCCTAATATTGATGTCCCAACAGTTTCGATCAAAGTCACTCAACCAGGTGCAGGCCCAGCCGAACTAGAATCCCAAGTGACGAAAAAAATTGAAGATGCCGTCGCGGGGTTGGGCAATATCGATTTTATGATTTCCACCGTCAGCGATGGGAATTCTAAAACGACAATCAATTTTGTTTTGGGTACAGATAGCGATCGCGCCACCAATGATGTCCGCAATGCGATCGCTCAAATTCGCCAAGATTTACCCCAAGAGATCAACGATCCAATTGTGGAACGTCTGGACTTTGCTGGCGGCCCGGTGATTACTTACGCAGTTAAATCAGATAAGCGTTCTGTAGAAGAATTAAGCAATATTGTCGATCAAACCATTAGCCGCGCCTTGTTGGGAGTCCGTGGTGTCGCCCAAATTCAACGTGTGGGTGGAGTTGACCGAGAAATTCGGATTAACCTGAATCCCAGCCGCTTACAATCTCTGGGTATCACCGCCACTCAGGTAAACGACCAAATCCGCGATTTAAACATTAACTTACCTGGCGGACGGGCCGAAGTCGGTGGTAGCGAACAAAGTATCCGCACATTAGGAAGTGCCGCCAGTGTGGATATTTTGAAAACCTACGAAATCCTCTTACCACAAGGGGGTTCGGTACCATTATCCAGTTTGGGAACTATAGAAGATAAATTTGGTGATGTGCGCCAAGCCGCCACCTTAAATAATCAACCTGTGGTAGCTTTCCAAGTGTTGCGTAGTACTGGCAGCGTTCTGGTGACAGTAGAACAAGGAGTGAAAGCAGCTGTCAAAGAACTGGAAAAAACACTTCCCGCAGATGTCAAACTAGATTTGATTTTTACTAGAGCCGATGTTGTTCGCCAATCATACCAAAGCACTATTGATGAATTAATTCAAGCTTCGGTGCTGGCTGTTATCGTTATTTTAGTATTTTTGCGGGACTGGCGAGCAACATTAATTACGGCTGTTGCCTTACCATTGTCAATAATTCCCACCTTCGCAGTGCAGCAAGCCCTTGGTTACACCCTCAACAACATGACTTTGTTGGCATTAGCGCTGGCGGTGGGCAACTTGGTAGATGATGCCGTGGTGGAAATTGAAAACATGGAACGGCATATCGCTATGGGCAAATCAGCTTGGGATGCTGCTTTTGAATCTGCCGACGAAGTAGGATTAGCGGTAATCGCAAGTTCAGCAACCATTATTGCCGTGTTTATGCCCGTTGCTTTTATGGGTGGAATTCCGGGACAATTTTTCCAACCATTTGGTGTTACCGTTGCCGTTTCCACAATCTTCTCAACTCTTGTCGCGCGGATGGTTACGCCGATGATGGGGGCGTATCTTTTAAAAGAGGCAGGGGAGCAGGGGAGCAGGGGAGCAGGGGAGCAGGGGGAGCAGAGGGAGCAGGGGGGCAGGGGAGCGGGGGGAGTAATAAGATTGTTTAATTTCAAGTTTGCACTCCCAAGTAGAAAGCAGGGAAATAGAACACTTAGAACTAAAAATCGTCGGGGGTTTCAACCTTATAGATCGTTACTAGAATGGGCGTTACGCCATAGATTGACCACAATGGCGATCGCTTTAGCTTTCTTTATTGCCAGTGTGATGCTGGTTCCGTTGATTCCCAAGGGTTTTGTGGATGATGGCGACTTTGGGATTTCTAACGTATCTATAGAACTACCTCCAGGTTCGACATTAGAAGACGTTAACAAGGTAGTCACACAAGCGACTGATATCATCCGGCAAAATCCAGTGGTTGAACGTGTATTAGCAACCGAAGAGATCAATTCTGCAAGCCTGGCGATTAATCTCAAACCTAGAGAAGAACGAAAGATTTCTCAAAAACAGTTTGAGGAACAAGTACGCCCTGACTTTGAGCAAATACCAGGAGCAAGAATTAGTTTTCAAAGTCAGTCACCAGGCGACAGTCGGAAAGGTTTATCAATTGTTCTCAGAAGTGAAAACCCCGAAGCATTGAATCAAGCGGCTGATGCCCTAGAAAAGCAGATGCGATCGCTACCAGGATTGGTAGAAGTGTCTTCGACTGCAAGTTTGGTTAAACCAGAGATTTTAGTAATTCCTAACCCACAACGGGCAGCAGATTTGGGAGTGACAGTACAAGCGATCGCTCGGACAGCTTCTCTGGCCACCATCGGCGATAATGAGGCCAACTTGGCAAAATTTAATTTAAGCGATCGGCAAATTCCCATTCGCGTGCAAATCGATCCAAAAGTCCGGGCTGACATTAACACAATCACCAATCTCCAAGTTCTCAGTCAAAATGGCAAATTGATTCCCCTAGTGGCGGTTGCAGATATCCGTTTTGGTAGTGGCCCTGCAACCATCAACCGTTACGATCGCGCCCGTCAAGTTGCCGTAGAAGCCAATTTGCAAGGGATTTCTTTGGGAGAGGCGGTAGAAACAATCAACAAACTACCTGTAATGCAAAACTTACCGCCAGGGGTAGTACAGCAACCCTCCGGTAGTGCCAAAATTATGCAAGAAATTTTTGGGCGCTTTGGTGGCGCATTGGGGCTGGCATTAATGTGTATCTATGCAATTCTGGTGTTGCTGTATAACAACTTTCTCCATCCATTATCGATTATGGCGGCGTTGCCTTTTTGTTTAGGCGGCGCACTGGTAGCCTTGATGGTTGCTCAAAAACCATTGGGGATATATGCCTTGATTGGTATTGTGTTGCTGTTGGGGATTGTCACCAAAAACTCGATTCTGTTGGTGGATTATACAATCATCAACATACAAGAAGGCAAAACTCAGCGTCAGGCACTCGTAGAGGCTGGCGTGTCACGTCTGCGTCCGATTTTAATGACTTCTCTGGCAACCATCGCCGGTATTCTGCCCCTAGCGTTAGGAATTGGCGCAGGTTCTGAAGTTCGGCAACCAATGGGAATTGCCATTATGGGCGGTTTCACAACTTCCACCCTGCTGACACTGGTGGTAGTGCCAGTGATATTTAGCTACATAGACAACTTCCAAACTTGGATTATGGATAGATTGCGCTATGGCTTTGGTAAGAAACCATCGCGTTAATAATTATTGTAGAGACGGCGATTTATCGCGTCTTCTTAACCAAATCGTATTGCTTGCTTACAACGTAAGTTTTACCCCACCCTAACCCTCCCCTTGGAAAGGGGAGGGAACTAGATTCTCTTATTTCCCCCCTTTCCAAGGGGGGATTAAGGGGGGTAATTCGACTTATGTGTACACCAGAGAGGTTAATTTCCCTACTTCCCCTTCCTTAAATATTGTGCGATCGCATTTACCAGTGGGAATCATAACAAACAGATTCACTACAGTAAATAAACAATGGCTTACCAAAACATTACAGGCTCCCTTACCCCAGCAGATATCCAAGAAATTAAAACAGCCTTTGCGACTATCGAAGCAAAGTTGCCTTTTTTGGTGACTCTGAGTGTAGAAGAACGACGCAAGTTATTTAAGATGGGTGATAAAAGCCTAGCTTTTGTCAACACTAGCCTGACTGCTGCCCAATCTAACCGAGATATTTTACCAGCCAGCTTTGATGTAGATGAATTTGTGCGGGATTATCAACTAGCCGCCACTCTCAGCGAACTTTTGATTGGACTGCGACAACTGACAGAACAAGTAGATGATACCTTAATGGCTGTCGGTAGTGAGACAATGAGCAGCAGTTTGACAGTTTATGATTACGTCAAGACTGCTGCTAAGAAAACTCCAGGGTTAAAAACTATTGCCGAACAGTTAGGGGAAAGGTTTAAAGCTATAAAAAGTAAACCTGCTAAAACTGCTTCTGGTTCCTAGGCTGTAAACTTTGCGGGAGAGTCTTTAGGGATTTCCAACAAATAAATTATTCAATCTTGTGGGGCGGGCATCTTGCCCGCCTTTGGCTATGGGCGGGTGAGACACCCACCCCACAAGAATTATTTGAGTATTTTTTTATTTGAAAGTTCTTTAATACTCGTGAGCGAGTCTTTGATACTCGTGAGCGAGTCTTTGATACTCGCGGGTGAGTCTTTGATACTCGCGGGTGAGTCTTTGATACTCGTCGGCGAGTCTTTGATACTCGCGGGAGAGTCTTTAATACTCGTCGGCGAGTCTTTGATACTCGTGGGAGAGTCTTTAATACTCGTCGGCGAGTCTTTGATACTTGCGGATGAGTCTTTTATACTCGTGAGTGAGTCTTTGATACTCGCGGGTGAGTCTTTGATACTCATGAGCAAAGATTAACATCCAGTCTATTCTCTTACTTTGCGCTCTTTGCGTTCTTGGCGGTTCGTTTCTTCATTCTCTTATTCCTGCCTGAACGCAGCATAGTAAATTTTCAAATTTGGGAAGCTCCCACAAATACAAACCTAAAAACCCAAATAAAATCTGACTTTATAAATCAGGAATTAGGAATTACAAGCTTGGTATTATACCCATACCCGCGTGTAATCTGCCGCTTTGCCCTGATTTATGCTCATAACTCCCCGCCGCACTAACAAGCTCTCCCTCTTTTTGCTTTTCTGTTTCACCCTACTCCTAACTCTCTTCCTCTCTCTACCTTGGGTAAACGCCAAAGAAACCCCCAAACCCAAACCCCAAGATTGGCAGATTAACGGTATACTAGCAGCCCTTGATGATGGACACGACCAAGTTAAAGAATATGCTTTTAACCAATTATTATTTGGATATGACCTGCAAAATTTAAAAACTCTAGAACAGAAACCAGATGAAATTGCTAAGAAAGCTGTCCAAATCCTCAAAGATAAATCTGTTGAGTCAAATGTTCGTGCCAGTGCAGCTTCTACATTGGGAAATCTAGGGGAGGCTACCAAACCCTACATCAAAGATATTATAGCTATCATCCAAGATAAATCTGTTGAGTCAAACGTTCGTGCCAATGCAGCTTTTACATTGGGAAATCTGGGTGAGACTACCAAACCCTACGTCAAAGATATTGCAGCTATCCTCCAAGATAAAACTGTAGAAGTTACGGTTCGTGCAGGTGCAGCTTTAGCATTAGGTAACCTAGGAGATACAGGCAAACCCTATGTTAAAGATATGGTTCATCTTCTCAAGGATCAAGCCGTTGATTATGATACGGGTTTCAACGTGATCTTGGCATTAGGTAGTCTGGGAGAACCTGCCAAACCCTATGTTAAAGATATAATCGACTTCCTTAAGAATAAAAACACCTACTCTTCTAGCATTTATATTTCTTATTCCGGTAGTAGATTCTCCCCACTAGAAAATCTAGGAGATGCAGCCCAACCCTATCTCAAAGACCTAGCTGATATCCTGACCAATAAAACAGCTGATGCTGAAGTTCACGATCGCGCATTCATAGCATTTGGATATTTTGGACGAGCTACTCAACCATACATTAGAGATATACTCAACCTTCTCAAAGATGAATCGGTTGACTCCAGTATTCGTTCCAGAATAGCTTCTATTTTTTATTACTTAGGAGATGCAGCGAAACCGTACGTCAAAGATATTTTTGACATATTCAAGGATAAAACAGTTAATCCTGAAAGTCGTTACAGCGCAGCTTCTATCTTGGGTCAATTAGGAGATGCAGCGAAACCTTACGCTCAAGATATTTTTGAAATCTTCAAGGATAAAACAACTACGCCTGAAATTCGTTCCAGCGCAGCTTCTATTTTGATTAATTTGGGAGATGCAGCGAAACCGTACGTTAAAGATATTTTTGACATATTCAAGGATAAAACGACTACGCCTGAAGTTCGTTCTAGTGCAGTTCAGATATTAGGTAAATTAGGGGATGCAGCAGAACCCTATATTAAAGATATTGCTGCCATCTTGAAGGATAAAACCGTTGAGATTTCAATGCGTTCCAGCGCATCTGAGGCATTAGGGAATTTAGGTTATCATGCTCAACCCTATATTCAGGAAATACTTGGCTTCATCCAAGAAAAAAACGTTGGCAATCAGACTGACCCTGAGAATACTTATAAATCAAACGCAATATATGCCTTACGTAATTTAGGAAAAGTTGCTCAACCTTATATCAAAGATATTATTAACATCATTAAGGATAAATCTTTTGACACTTCACTGCGTTATAGCTTGGCAAGTGTTTCAGGAGAGATAGAACAATTAAATTTAAGTAATGTTGTTGTTATTTTGGATAACGTTTATTACGTAGGACAATCAGATGCAGAACAGTGGCGTTTCTTAACTTATTTTCTAGGTGGTGGGACTGAGGAAGTTAAGTTACTGCTCAAATGGCTAGGCAGACCGAAAGCAATTCCTGATAAGCTCACACACGCTGAAGGTGTCAAAACACTAGAAGTATTCCGCAACGCTTGGAAACCCAGCGAAGACTTAGCACGATTACGGGAAGACTTAGCCAAGCAAATTGCAGTAGTCGCCAGAAAAGTTTCTTGGCAACCCCAAGATATTGTAATTTTAGAAACTCACTACCACAACCTCAAAAAAGCAGGATACAACGAAGCTGACTCACTGGAATCAGTCATAGTTAACCTTAAGGGTTGGCAGTGGTTTTTCAACGCCAGAATAACTATCATCTCTCACGCCGCTTTCTGGCTAGCCCTGATCTTTGCCTACCCCAAATTTCCCCAAATCCAAGCCATCTTCTTCTGGAACCCTTGGGTACGCCGCATTCTCGGCGTGGGCTATGTCGGCTTTCTCCTCACCTGGTTTTCCCCCTTCCGCCGCAAATTATTTGAACCCTTCAAACCTTCCCTATTAGCCGATGCCGGCTTAGATAATTTTTATGACCAATCATACTTCCCAGAATCAAAAGTCAAAGTCCCCACATCAGGAGACATCCTCCCAATTACCGCAGCCTTACCCAGCATTCAAGGACAAATTATCTTAGAAGGAGATTCCGGCTTAGGCAAGTCGATGTTTCTCCGTCATCTGTTGCAAAACTCCCAGCGCATCGTCGTTTACCTCCCCGCCCAGAAATGTCATAAAGGCGTAATTGAAGCCATCCAAGACAAGCTACACGGTCAAGCCCAAGATGCCGGCTTCTTAAAAAACCTGATTTACAGTGGCGCAATAGATATCTGCATAGACGGACTCAACGAAGTCACCGCCGAAACCCGCGCCAAAATCTGCCAGTTTGTCGAAAGCTATTTCCGGGGCAACATTATCATGACAACCCAGCCCCTAGAGTGGACACCCCCCTCAACAGCCAAAACCTACTACTTGCAGCCCCTTGAACAACAACAAATTCAAGAGTTTTTGATCTCCCGTCAGCCGCGACTCCCCCAAGATGCCAAAATTCAAGGTGCTGATTATGCCCAAGCTTGCACCAATTATTTAACAGAAGTCCTCAATAACCAGCAAGCCCAAGAAGAGTTAGATGCTGTCCGCCGAATTCTTTCCAATCCAATGGATCTAACCGTGGTAGCGCTGATGTTATCACAAGGTAAACAGCCAAACTTATTTCGCCTGCAAGAACAGCAATACAACCTGATGGCGGCAGAATACCAGCAAGAATGGAAACAAGAATTTCCGCTCAAAAGATTTTCCGCCGCCGTCTACCAAATGCGACTCGATGACAAACAAGCCTTACCCGCCGATGAATTTCACCAAGTTGCCATGTCTTTAGAAGACGATAAATACAAAATGGTAGTCAGCCGTCAGTGGCAAGATGAAAAAGGTGAAGCGAAGAAAGAATGGTACTTCCGCCACGATAAAATCATGGATTTCTTTTTGGTGCAAAACTTCCTCGGTGAAAGTGATGCCGCCGAAGGACTATTAGTTGATAGAATGGGCGATCCGCGTTTTCGTGGTGTTTATTTCTTGCTAGCAACCTTGCTTCCTTTAGATGCAGCCAAAGAACTGCGGGAAAAATTGATTCAATACGCGGCGGATACTAAAGACAATACGGTGAGTAATACTTTTGTGCAGTTGTTACGGACTAGGTAAGTGGGTATGGTTATTTTTTTTGTGTTTTAGAGGATGTTTGAAAAGTTCTTAGTGATGTATCAAATTCTTTTAGATCCCCCTAAATCCCCCTTAAAAAGCAGGGCTGTTTCATTCCCTAAAAGGCGCTGATTTACAAGCGTTTCAAGTAAAAAAACCAATTGACTAAAAAATCTGATTGGGCAAGAAAATGGTATTCGCACTTAAATTTGCTGGTTGAAGTGGTAGTTTTTCTTTTTCCCACTCAAGCAAATTTCTGACTCATACTCTTGACAAAATCCCTAAGAGATCGAATGAAACAGCCCTGGGATTAAGGGGGGTAATTCGATTTGTATGTACACCGTAGCTTTTTAAGGGAGGTTAGGGGGGATCAATAAGTGTCTAAAATCATAGCCAAATACTTTTTAAACAACCTCTTAAGCAAAGTTGCATAGCACCACAAAGTTAACTTAGGGGATAATCATAACCGATCACTCATGTTCTATTGCGATCGCTCTTGGGGCATCGCCAACAGTTGCCAGTTGCACTGTAAATGTGGAACCTTCATATAATTTACTTTTTACAGAAATAGATCCCCCACAGCGCAGCAGCAATTGTTGTACTATTGTTAACCCCAACCCAGCACCAGCATAATCTTCTGTAGATCCTGTACGCACACGATAAAATCGCTCAAATATTTTCGAAATCTCGTTTTCGGCAATACCAATACCTGTATCACGGAATTCTAATTGGACATAATCGCCTTGAAGACGGGCACGCACCCATACTTCACCCCCATTAGGAGTAAACTTAATGCTGTTGTGAAGCAGATTAATTACAATCTGCCTCAGCCCACCACTCACACACCAAATAGATGGGAGTTCAGTGGGTACGGTATAGGCTAGCATAATCCCTTTTTCTTGGGCTAAAGGTTGGTACGTACTCACTACTCCAGGTACAATCTCTGAGAGCCGCACCGACTCCAAAACCATCCCCTCCAAATTTCGTTCTAGTTGCACCAGTTCCAACAAACCTGTAATAAGAGAATTTTGTTGATCGCACTGGGTATTTAACATCTGTAAATAACGTTGTCGCTGCGTAGGTTTGAGATTAGGAGAATTCAATAACGAAAGTGCTGTTTTGATATGCGTCAGGGGTATACGCAATTCCTGACAGAGATTTTTCAGATATTCATCTTGAAATTGTTCTTTGTTGTGCAGTTCTTGATTTATCTGCTGCAACTTGGTAGTGCGGGCTGTGATGATTTGGCGATTAATTTCATCCTGGCGCAGGAGTTGTTTTGCAAACAGTTGACTCATCGTTGCCGCTTCCGGCATCGTTGGACAAATAAAATCAGCAGGTACAATTGGCGATGATTCTGGCGCGGAACTGCCTGGCAGATGGTCGCTAAATATCGCTTTTTGGATACCATTTAATACTTGCTGAATTACTCTCCCCTCAACAGTAGTGATAATCAGCAATGGCTGATTTTTATTAGTATTTACCTTCCCCGATGTCTGATTTTTGCGTTTTTTAAGTGGCCGATGAGCCAAAATTAAACTACAAAACTGGGGCGATAACACCATCAAAAAGTTTTCCCGTCGCAGTTGGCTATCTGGTGTCAGGTGAACGGTGACATGATGAGTAGATGAGAAAGATGAGGAAGTATTTTCTTCCCCTGCTTCATCATCTTCCTCCGCTCCCTGTTTTTCATTCTCGTCAATCTGGCAAGTATAGATAATACTAGACGCACCCACTGAGGATTGGTAACGCGCTAATTCTGATTGCCAAATTTTTTCTGGTGGTAGCTTCACCCATAAAGTGGCTGCAATTTGCTGCTCAATTAGTAAGTCAATTTGCGCTCTCACCAGTGATAGCAGAGTCGCAGGACTGAGAGACAATGGTTTTGGAGGCACTTGCACTCCCATAACCAGTTGATAAACAGACAGATCCTTAGTCAGAGAAACATTCATGAGTCAAGCACAAAAAGGATGAAGCAAGAAATAATTCTGTCTCGATTTTCACCTTTATATGTCCATCTTTTACAAAAACCCCACGGAAAGAAACATTAAATATCAAAAACTACACCCATAAGGGGCAGGGCAGGGGAGGCAGGGGAGGCAAGGGGACAAGGGGACAAGGAGACAAGAGGTGAGAACTTGAAACAAGTCTTTCCCCTTGTCCCCAATTCTCCTTGTCCCCAAGTCCTCTTGCCCATGCCCAATTCCCAAATAAATTAAGCTTGGTTATTAAGTCTTTGCTGTAAAGCGTCGCGTGCGTGTTCTCGGTCGTCAAAATGGATTTTTTCGGTGCCGAGAATTTGGTAGTCTTCGTGACCTTTACCAGCAAGCAACACTCCATCACCTGGTTGTGCTTGTAAAATAGCAGTACGAATTGCAGTAGCCCGATCGCAAATTACCATTGGTTTTACTGTTTGGGCAATTCCCGCCAAAACGTCTTCTAAAATCCGTTCTGGGTTTTCTGTGCGGGGATTATCTGATGTCACCACTGCCACATCAGCTAATTCAGCAGCAATTCTACCCATAATTGGGCGCTTAGTGCGATCGCGATCGCCGCCACAACCAAACACGCAAATTACCTTCCCAGGTATAAATGGACGTGCAGCTTTCAACAAGTTTTCTAAGCTATCGGGTGTGTGGGCATAATCCACAATCACGCTAATATCTTGGTCAGAATTAATCTGTACCCGTTCCATTCGTCCAGGAACTCCGGGAAACTCAGGTATTACAGATGCCACTAACTGCAAATCTAGCCCTAAGTGTAAAGCTGCTCCTACGGCTGCGAGAAGATTTTCTAAATTATATTGTCCGACTAGTGGCGATCGAAAAGCTACGTCACCTTTTGGTGTATGTAATGTCCCACTGACACCATTCGGCTCGTAACTTAAATCACTCATCCATAAATCAGCACTGTTGTCGTTGACGCTATAACTCCAAACCCGTTCGGCATCTAACGAGGCAATTAACCGCTTTCCGTAAGAGTCATCAGCATTAATTATTGCCCGTCCCTTGAGATAATCAGGGCTAAACAACAACGCTTTAGCGGCAAAGTAATCTTCCATATCGCGGTGATAGTCGAGATGGTCTTGAGTAAGATTACTAAATACCGCCACCTCAAATTGACAACCCAGCACTCTACCTTGAGCCAAAGCGTGAGAACTTACTTCCATCACCCCGAACTCACTACCAGCATTTACAGCCTCTGCTAGCTGCTGTTGCAGTTCCACTGCAAAGGGCGTTGTGTGTGCAGCAGTTTGCTCAAAACCTGCCCAACGGGTGTAGAGAGTTCCCATCAAAGCTGTGGCGAGATTAGCTTTGATCAAGAGAAATTCAATAATATGAGTAGTTGTAGTTTTGCCATTGGTACCAGTCACGCCTACCAGCTTGAGTTTTTGCCCTGGATAACCATAAAAAGCACTAGCTATCTGGGCACAAGCTTGAGTTATGTTACTTGCACTGATGACCACAGCCTCATTTGTGGGAGGATTTTTTTGTGCAGCTTCGGGAGAAACGATCGCAGCCACAGCCCCCGATGCGATCGCACTTTGCCAAAATTCCCCACCATCAACCCGTGTTCCTGGCATCCCAATAAACAAATCTCCCACACCACAAGCATGGGAATTGGTCTTCAAACCCCTAACTTCCACATCCTCCAAAGTCGGATGGCTAGGCAATTGTTCAACACTGTCTACCGCCGTTAGTAATTCCCGCAATTTCATGTTGTGAACCTCGTCACATTCTTAATCTTGCGCTTATTCTGCATTATTTTTTTCTAATTGGCTAAATACTTACGCAACATTTGCTCCAACTGTTGCACACTAGCACGAGGAGAAGGACGCGGCAATAATTTCTCACTCCCCTCTGCGTCCTCTGCGCCTCTGTGGTTCGATAAATAAAGTACTGGCACTTCATACTCATACGCAGCAAACCAATCGTCACGAGTCGTAATATCCCTAATTTCCAACTCGAAACTGAGATTTTGGATTTTTTCTAGCTTTTCTTGCAATCCTTCGCATAAATGACAGCCGGGTTTACTGTATAAAATTAATTGCATTTAAGTTGTGGGAAGAAGTTATAAGTTTAGAATAACGAACCGCAGAGGCGCAGAGGACGCAGAGGAGGAGAGATGAGAAGAGAAGGGTTTGATGTGGGTGAGTATGTTGATCTTATGGCGTTGTTGTTGGATCTAGAAATAAGAGATGAGTATCGTGATGGTGTAGTGGCAAATTTTGAGAGAATTAGTGCGATCGCAAATATTGTAAATTCTTTCCCTTTACCAGAAGAAATTGAAGTTGCACCAGTTTTTGAACCATAAAAGCTATTTTAATGTTTAAGCAATTTTGCTGAGTTTGCAATATAACCAACAATACTAAGATATAGCCGACTATACCTTGGAAAAATCAGATGAATAATTTCAATACTGTTATTTCATTGAAGTCTGCGGGTGTCGGTAGATTGTTGGTGCGGTTACTTTGGGTGCTGCTAGGATTTGGTGTTGCTTCTACGCTATTGTCTTTGTTGCAAGTAATAGCAAAGCCACTTTATGAGCTACTTGCTTCTCTAGATGCACTGCTATCAATAGTGACATTACTTTTTAGTTTAATTTCAATCATTGTTTTTATGATTTGGCTATATCGTCTCCATGCCGATTTAAAGGATATTTTCAAGGAATATCCGATTACGCCAGGAGGTGCGATCGCGCGATTTTTAATTCCTATATATAGCCTTTGGGGAATAGCCAACACGTTGTCCACTTTTGCTGATCGATTTAAAGGTGAAGGTGAGGATTTAACACGTTTAAGTGAACAAGTGCGATCGTTAATCGGACCGCTATATGGTTGTATGATTGGGTCAAATCTTGTGAATCGGCTCGCTTTTACAGAAGCTGTTAAAAATCCCGAAGATAAATTTCTGCCCTTTTGGTTTTTATTCTCTTGTATTTTAGATTTAGGTCTTACGGCTATTTTGCTACAACTAGCAAAAACTATGCAGACTGCTATTACTCAAAAAGCTAAAAGTGCTATCTCCTAATATTCCAGCATGAATTTTGATTCTGCCGATGCCATAACAATATCAGATGCGGTGCGTGCAGCCAAAGTCAGCGCGGTGGAAGTTACCAAAGCTGCGATCGCACGAATTGCAGCGCGGGATAATCAACTCAACTGTTTTACGGCTGTGACTGCTGAAACGGCTTTAACAGATGCAGTTCGCATTGACGAAGAAATTGCCCAAGGTAATAATCCTGGTTTGCTTGCTGGTGTGCCTTTTGCGGTGAAAAATCTTTTCGATATTGCTGGTTTAACGACTCTGGCGGGGTCAAAAATCAATGCAGAGAACCCAGCAGCAAGCCTTGATGCAACCGCAATAGCGAAGCTGAAACAAGCAGGTGCTGTGCTGGTTGGCGCTTTGAATATGGATGAGTACGCATACGGGTTTGTAACGGAAAACTCCCATTACGGTGCTACTCACAACCCCCATGATTTACAGCGAGTTGCTGGTGGTTCATCGGGTGGTTCGGCGGCGGCTGTTGCTGCTGGTTTAGTACCGTTGACATTGGGTTCTGATACTAATGGTTCTATTCGCGTTCCGGCGGCGTTGTGTGGCGTTTTTGGTTTTAAGCCGACTTATGGAAGGTTATCTCGTGCTGGAGTAGCTTTATTTTCTAGCAGTTTTGACCACATTGGCCCTTTTGCGCGTTCGGTGCAAGATATTGCTACGGTGTTTGATGTGCTTCAAGGAGAAGACGATCGCGATCCAATTTGCACAAAGCGTCCGCCTGAATTGGTTTTACCACAACTCAAACAAGATATTTCTGATATCCGAATTGCCATTGCAGCTGATTATTTTACCAAAGGCGCAGAAGCGGAAGCTTTAGCAGCAGTGCAAAAGGTAGCCGATGCTTTGAATGTCACTGAATACGTAACCATACCAGAAGCACACCGCGCCCGTGCAGCAGCTTTTGTGATTACAGCTAGCGAAGGTGCAAATCTGCATTTGGATAAATTGCGATATCGTCCTCAAGATTTTGATCCAGCGACACGCGATCGCTTTTTGGCTGGGGCGTTAATTCCCAGTAGCTGGTATCTGCAAGCACAACGGTTTAGAAGCTGGTATCGCGATCGCGTTCGAGAAGTATTTCAAAATGTGGATCTAATTATTGCCCCAACTACACCAATTTCTGCACCGCTAATCGGTCAACAAACTATGATTTTGGATGGGGAAGAAATTCTTGTCCGTCCTCATTTGGGGCTATTTACTCAACCATTATCTTTTATCGGCTTACCCGTTTTATCAGTACCAATTCAGCGTCCAAATGCCTTACCTTTGGGTGTGCAATTGATAGCAGCGCCATATAATGAAGCTTTAATTTTACGGGTTGCGGCTGCCTTACAAACAAAGGGCGTAGTTGCGGCAGTTATAGTGTAATTATAGCAGATAATAAATGTTGGATATATATATGCGATATTGTTGTATCTTTCCAATTCTAAAATCACCTCATTGTTAGGCATAAATAATACTATACTTCCTCAAAAGCAGCCGGATAAACAACCTTACCTTTATACTTTTTTTCATAGCTTTGCAGTGTTTTAACCATGAAGACATCCTCTGGTACTGGAAAGGGAGACTCGATTTCATAAATAACAGAAGGCTGAAAGCCAAAACGATTATAGAAATGAGGATGACCAAGTACAATAACTACAGCTTCTTTCTTTGCATCTGCTTTTTCTAATCCTGCTTGTACCAGTGCGCTACCAATACCTTGTTGTTGAAACTGTGGATGAACCGCTAAAGGTGCTAGACCGATTACCTGTAGTGTTTCTTCACTCACCAGGTTAATGTAGCTGAATAAAATATGACCGACTACAACATTTTCAACCTCTGCAACCAGAGAAAGTTCTGGAATGTAGCGGTCAGAACGGCGAATTTTCTCCACAAGTTTAGCCTCATTTTCCTGTCCAAAGGCTAATGTATTCACCTCAGCTATTACTGTACAATCTGCCAGAGTTTCCCAACGAATATTGATCATTTTAAAACCAATTCCATAAAAACCCAATTTGCTCGATATTCTAAAGGAATCTCTGTTTTTTCTAAATACGGCTCGATATCCTGAAAGCCATATACACGATAAAGTGTATGTGCTTCCTTTGCAAAAGGGGCGCTGTCTAAACGAATCTTTGAGTAACCAATACTAGAAGCTTCATTGACGATAGTTCCTAATAATGCTCTACCGATTCCTTTTCTGCGAAATTCTGGACTTACATACATCCTTTTAATTTCACCAATATCTTCACCAATTTTTCGCAAGCAAGCGCAGCCTGCTATTTTTATCTCGTATTGTGACAAAAGTAAGCATCCTGAAGGGGGCATAAATTCGTGAAGTTGAGTCATATATTGCTCCAAGAATGTATTAGCATCTAAATTGATACCGAACTGATGGCTGAATATCAACTTAGTCTCATTAAAATATTCCCAAAACAGTTTCTGTGTATGAGTTTTATGTTCGTCAGTCTCTACTTGTATAATTTTAAGCAAAGTTTATACCTCCACTAAGTAATTGCACAAAAATCGGTATAAAGAGAATTTACTTGTCAGTTAACCTGTGCCAATTAAAACCCCGTATCGAGATCCTACTCAAGGGCGAGTGACATTATACATCATAAATTTCTGTTGTAATTAGTGCCTAGTAGAGCTAGCGTAAAGTGGACAATTTGACAATCTTTAATACTCAAACTACTTGGCGTATAGTCATAATCTGTCCGCACGCAACAAGAACGCAAGACACTTAATATATGGTTCGAGAGCTAGAAAGAAAACGCCAGAGTGCAAAGTTTCCCGAAACAGCACCGGCTGCGAATCCCGTATTTTTTAGAACCTATAGCCGCCGCACAAAGGCGGGACTAAGGGAAACATGGGATGAGGTATGCGATCGCACTCTCCTCGGCTTAGTCGAGTTGGGAAAGCTCACTCAAGAAGAAGCTGCCATACTGGATAAGATGCAGCGCAACTTGAAAGCTATGCCCAGTGGACGCTGGCTATGGGTTGGTGGTACAGACTGGATAACCAAGCCAAAGAATTTTTCCGGCGCTTATAATTGCACCTCTACCAATCTCGAAGACTGGAGTGCCTTCGGGTTAATGATGGATTTGGCAATGATGGGCTGTGGTACTGGAGCCGTCCTAGAACCACAATTTATTAACCAGTTACCTCCTATCCGTAATCAACTGAATGTCACTGTAAAAGGTGAAATTGGCAGCACTCCTGTACAACAGCGACGTGAATATACTGAAACTCATATAGAAGGCAATAACGTCACTATTCACGTGGGAGATAGTCGTGAAGGTTGGGTTGAATCATATCAAGCCCTATTAGAACTCTCCACTAATGAACAATTTTCAGCAGCAGTTGAAGTATTAGTTGATATCAGCGATGTCCGAAAAGCGGGAGAAACTCTTAACGGCTTTGGAGGAGTAGCTAATCCTGTGAAATTGCCCGGACTTTATCAGCGTTGTGCTTCCATCCTGAATAAAGCTTTAGGACGACAATTAAATTCAGTTGAATGTTGTCTATTAATCGATCAAGCTGCTGTAACAATTGTTGCCGGTAACATTAGAAGATCAGCTGGCATGAGGCAAGGTTCTAGCGAAGATAGTTTGTTTGCTGATGCCAAAGATAACTTATGGCAGCAAGATGAAAGTGGCAACTGGCGAATTGATCCAGAGCGTGATGCACTCAGGATGGCAAACCATACCAGAGTTTTTCACCGGAAACCAACCTTAGAAGAATGTCTTGATGCTGTTCGCAAACAGTATTATAGCGGCGAGGGAGCGATCCAATGGGCTGGTGAAGCCGTAGCGCGATCGAACATTGATTTACTGCCAACACAAGCTTTAAAAGTTGAGTTTTTACAAGCTTATGAACAAGGAACAGCAAAAGAGTGGTTAGAAGAACGTTATTCAAATCTTGATGCTAATGAGTTAGAACATCGTTTAGCTCGCTATGGGCTAAATCCGTGTGGTAAGTGATTTTGCCTCACGTTAAAAACCTCGCAAAAACGGGGAAAGCTGAGATGCTAATCCCGTGGTAATCAAAGGAATTAAAAAGTCTTTGACACCGTACAGCGTAGAGAGTGAAACTAGATAACATCAGAAATTTGTGTCTAGAATATAATCTTTCCAAGAGTGCGGGGGTGGATGTGAAAAACACTTTTATTATCTGAAGTCACATCTGCAAAAGGTACGCGGAGCTACTGCAAATAATCAAGCAGTAGAACTAGGGGATAAAAAGCCTCTAGGATAACAAATCTGGAAATCATCGGTAGTAACTTCCACTGCAATTTGTCAGAGGTTCACCTTAATCAAATCGACCCACGTAACTACAAAGAACAAGAAGAGGCTTTCACTGCTGGGGCGTTATCTGTTGCGGCACTTTTAAATCACAAGTTCTTAGAACCACGCTATCAATACAGCCGTGAATTAGACCCGATTGTGGGAGTTTCTTTTACAGGCTTATTTGATTTCTTTGTCCATGCTTTTGGTGTTGATTGGCTGCGCTGGTGGGAAGCCGGAAGACCTGCAACTCCACAAGGATTAGCTTTCAAGCGTGAGGAAGAAAAATATCTAAGTTCTTGGAAAGATATTGTACATCGTGTAGTTTGGGATTATTGCGATCGCCACAATCTCAAACGTCCAAATCGCTGTACCACAGTCCAACCCAGTGGTACTAAGGCTTTATTAACTAATGCTAGTTCAGGATGGCATCCCCCCAAAGCCCAAAGATTTATTCGCCGCATCACCTTCGGCAAAAATGACCCAGTAGCCTTAGCCTGTATTGACTACGGTTATAATGTCATTCCCTCACAATCAGACAAAGATGAACAGGGCAATTTGCTCAACGATCCCTTTGATTCACGGGTGAGTGAATGGTTAGTAGAAATCCCTGTTTCTGTATCTTGGGCTGATTTACCAGGGGCTGATGAAATTGATGTTTCTAAGTTTTCAGTCTTAGCCCAATTTGATTTTGTCCTCCAGGTTCAACGCTGGTATGTGACTCATAACACATCAGCTACTTTGGAACTGCGTTCTGATGAAATTGAACCTTTGGGACAGAAAATCTATGAAACTATTCAGAGCGATCAGGGATATATTTCAGCAGCCCTTTTAGCTCGTTTTGATGACTTGCAATCATTCCCCCGTTTGCCATTTGAACCAATAGATAAACCAACCTACGAGCGCTTGAATCAAGAGGTGAAAGCACGGCGGAAAACAGATGATTTCTGTGCAGTCTTAAGCCGCTACGATTTAGGTGAAATGTCAGAGGCTGGCCCTAGTGGTTGTGATTCTGATAAATGTATGTTTCCCGATCAGCAACCAAGCTCATAAGGTGAAATAACATCAACTTAGGGTAGGCACTATTTATTTATAGGACTTACGCACAAGTTACGGAATAACGAACCACAGAGACGCAGAGGACACAGAGAAATGAGAGTTTGAGAAATATTGTGCGTAAGTCCTAATTTATTACAATAAACAGCAGTGGTTTAATATGACATTAAACCACTGCTTTTTGTATGAAAGCTTACGAAATTCAAAGCAACGCCGGGATTGATGCGATCGCATTAGTCGATCGCCCTGAACCAAAACCAACTGCGGGACAAGTTCTCATCCAAGTCAAAGCAACATCCCTAAATTACCGCGATTTACTCGTCGCTGAAGGTGCTTACGGCGCTGGACAGAAATATCCGTTAATTCCCCTATCTGACGGTGCGGGGGAAGTCGTGGCGGTAGGGGAAGGTGTGACACGGGTGAAAATAGGCGATCGCGTCGCTGGTATTTTCTTCCAAGACTGGATTTATGGCTCTTTAACCAAAGAGAAAATGAAATCGGATCTCGGAGGCGGTATCGATGGAATGCTAGCTGAATATGTCGTATTACACCAAGATGGGTTAGTGATATTACCAGACTATCTATCCTACATTGAAGGGGCAACTTTACCCTGTGCAGCAGTCACAGCTTGGCATGGACTAGTGACAAAAGGCAATATTGGCGCAGGTGATAGTGTTTTATTACTCGGTACTGGGGGAGTTTCGATTTTTGCTCTCCAGTTTGCCAAGATACATGGTGCTAGAGTAATTATTACTTCCAGCAGTGATGCTAAATTAGCACGAGCAAAACAGCTTGGTGCTGACAATACAATCAACTACAAAACAACACCAGATTGGGAAAAGCAAGTTTATCAATTAACTAATCGCACAGGTGTAGATCATGTAATAGAAGTAGGTGGTGCAGGGACTCTGCCAAAATCATTACAAGCAGTCCGTATTGGGGGACGGATTAGTTTGATTGGCGTATTGTCAGGAAGAGGAAGTGAAATTGACCCCATGCCAATACTTTTTAAGAGTTTAACAGTTCAGGGCATTTATGTCGGCAGTCGGGAAATGTTTGAGGCGATGAATCAGGCGATGCAACAGCATCAAATCAAACCAATTATCGATCGAGTTTTTGGTTTTGCCCAGGCACGAGAAGCTTATCATTACCTCAAAAGTGCCGCTCACTTTGGGAAAGTCGTAATTCGTAATTCGTAATTGTAAAGAGTTTAATTCTATGTTTCAAGTGGGAATTTAAACCCCACTTGAAACATAATTATTAATTACGTTTAAACAGCAGCGAGAGTAGGCGCAGCGAATTTAGCATATCGCTCTATGTAGAATTCCTTAGAGTTTGCGATCGCTTTCACAGATTCACGCTCTTTCAAAGCATGTTTCCACTGGCGTACACGGGTAAACTCTTCTGGTATCCCAAAACCACGATACTGCTTTAGTGCAGCCCAGCGCTCAAACCAGGGGAAATAGGTGAAATCGACCAAACTGATAGATTCACCAAACCAGTAAGGGCCTTCCCCAGAAAGCTTTGCCAAACCTTCGTTTTCAATAAATTCCAGGTGTTTGGATAGTTCTTGTTTAGCTTCTTCTTGTTTTTGGGGATCTGAACTCCGCAGAAGGGTAGAAAAAGCGGGGACAAATCTGGTGTTAGCAAAATCGATCCAGATACGAGCCTGCGCCCTAGCAGCAGGATTGCTGGGTAACAGTGGTGGATTGGGAAATACCTCATCGAGATATTCGTTAATTACTGCTGATTCCCAAACTCGGTTATCGCCATGAGTTAGTGCAGGTACTTTACCATAAGGAGAAACTTCGGTAAAATCTCCAGGCTTATTCTGCAAATCAATCTCAATCAAATCGAAGTCAATGCCCTTCTCTTGGAGTACCAAACGGGTACGGTGAGCATAAGGACAAACAACTGCACTGTATACTTTGATTTGGGCCATGTTTAAGTACCTTGGTAAATAAGACTTGTTAATCGGCATTGGGAATTGAATTTTCATCAAAATCCCAAATCTTCAATTGTTAGTGTCCTGAAGCCCCTTTGAAGCGCGTGAAGCGTAAATAATTCTCGACACTAACCAAACTTTTAATATGAGAAGTTCGTAGTAAGGACTTTAGTCCTTAATTTTCTAAGCACTGAAGTGCTTACTACGTACCAGGCTTTTATTAGCTTGGCAAACTACTAAAGCCAAGGCACTTCTTCAGGTGCATAACGAAAGGCGCGGAAGACTGTATTTTGCTCTCCACGAGTTACCGGAGATTTCTCACCTGGAATATTCCGAGTTGCAAAGTAGGGGTTAATGTATTCCCAAACAATCTCTCCTGCAACTGTCACCTCGAATATCCGGCCGTAAGCACCTTCTGTAATCAGGGTATTGCCATTCGCTAAACGTTGCGCTCCTGATATGTATGCACTGAAGAAATTTTGGGGCGGGTTGTCGGTGTATTCCCAAACTATCTCTTTCGTTTGACGGTTTACCTCAATCACACGGGAGAAATTGAGAGCGACGTTACGGCGATGTGCGCCATTGTCGAAAATCAGGATATTACCGTTAGCTAGCTCGTTCGGGAAGTGCTGCTGTGCTAGCACGTCATCACCCAACGTCCAAATAATTTCTCCGGTTTTGCGATCGATAATGACAACTGTGGATATATTACGAAAGCTCACTATGATATTGCCATCGGCGAGTTCCCCGACAGTATTCCCATGAGTCCATTCGTGTCTATGATCCTGGGGCGTAATGGTAAATATATCTGGATCGAGGTGTTCGTGGGCGTGCCAAGTCCAAATAATTTCACCTGCTGGAGTCACTTCATAAAGGACATCCGCATAGATATTCCCATCTGGTTCTGTACCTGTTACGCCGCCTTTGATACGAGGTACTAACGACTGAGGTATTTTTTCAATGGCTAGTAAAATTGTGTTGCCATTGGCTAGTCTGCGCCCATCGTGATGATGATCTGGATGCTTATATTCCCAAATAATATTTCCTTTGGGATCTGCCTCTAAAACAACACCACTTTTAAACGCAGCCCACAAAGCAAAACGTAGTGGTTCTTCTGGTGGAGTCTTACCGTTATAAAAAAGGTTGCCATTAGGCAAGAGATAACCATATAACCCTGGTGGATATGGCAGATTCCACTGGTGTACTACTTCTCCTTCTAAGTTCAGAAGGTAGACTTCACCTTGACCTGTTAAAGGTGTGAAAAGTGTGTATCCTTTAAATACTTTTTCGGGATTGTAAGCTCTTAAACCAGTACCCCGACGACGAATAGTATTCTGGTCAATTAATGTTGCTGTAAAAGTCATATCCTACCTACTAAATATCTAGTTTTGGCTCTAATAATGAGAGCCAGAGCCTCTAGGGAGGCATTACCAGGCTAGAGCCTGGTAACGAGGTGAACTGCCTAAAATGTTTGAATTTCTAATTTTTAATTTTTAATTTTTAATTTTTAATTGTTCATGGTGCTGGGTTTGGAGACTGAGCATGAACTATATCCAACTCTTCCAAAATGTCTTTACTGAGAACTACATCTACACTTTCCAAATTCTCTTTGAGTTGTTCCAATGTCGTAGCACCAATAATTGTGCTAGGGACAAACCAACGACTCCGCACGAATGCCAAAGCCAAATGCGCTGGACTTAGTTGATAGCGTTTTGCAATTTCTACATAAGCTGCTACTGCTTCGGTGACTTTTGGTTTTAAGTAGCGCTGACCAAAATTTTCAAACAAACTGACTCTTGCTTTCTCTGGTTTGCCATTTAGGTATTTGCCGGTCAAAAAGCCAAATGCTAAAGGACTATAAGCCAGTAACCCAATTTCTTCATGATAAACTGCTTCTGCTAAAGCTCCATCAAATACTCGATTTAGTAAGTTGTAAGCATTTTGAATAGAGACAACTTTGGGCAATCCTAATTGTTTAGCAGCGTTACTAAATTGGGCAACTCCCCAAGGTGTCTCATTGCTCAAACCGATATAACGAATTTTCCCCGCCTTAATTACATCGGCAAAAACTGCTAGCTGTTCCGCGATGGGAACTGTTTCTCCCACCTGAGTCGGATCGAATACCGTTTGCCCAAACCTTGGTACATAGCGATCGGGCCAGTGGATTTGGTAGAGATCAATATAATCGGTTTGTAATCTTTTTAAACTATCATCTACAGCTTGTTTGATATTATCACGGTCAATTGCTTTAGCTCCATCACGTAACCATTTAAAGCCACGACCGGGGCCAGCAATTTTTGTAGCTATAATCAGTTGTTCTCTTTGTTGACGCTTTAACCATTCCCCAATGTAAGTTTCAGTTAATCCATAAGTTTCGGCACTTGTTGGAACTGGGTACATCTCCGCAGCATCAATAAAGTTGACTCCTTGGGCAATAGAATAATCTAACTGAGCATGGGCTTCTTCAATAGTATTTTGCTGTCCATAAGTCATAGTGCCCAAACAAATCTCAGAAACTTTTAAGTCACTCTTGCCAAGTTGGTTATACTTCATGTTTTCGTGTTGTTATTCTGTTTGATTTAACAGTGATATTTTTGTTGGAAATTTTATATTTTGTCAAGTACGTTATGATTTTTAATTAACTTAGCTTCAAACAAAACTTAGTTTGGCACTAAGCCAATATAAATTTTTCAGCAAAATAATATTTTGCTGAAAATACTAAAAATAGATAGTTAAATCGTATTTAATGAATGAAGTTGCTTATTGTTGCATAAAGCAATCCGATAAGTAAGCTAGTTTGTGGAGTCATAAAAATCTAAAATTGTAGTACAAAGTACTTGCTTTTATTGGGTTTTTGTGGAATGGACTGTTTTAGTCTAAGCATATACTACGATAAATCAGTTCATTTACCGTAGTATACCAAAAAACTTAAGATTATTCTGGAATTAAGTCTTAATAAATGTTCATATTAATATGCTTCTGAAAAAGTATATTATTTTCGTGAACAATCAAAATATACCGAGTTTATCGGGAAAGGTCACAATATCCGATCGCAACGACAAAGACTTAGGGTTGCAAGGACTTGTGTAACCAAGGATTTTTTGCTGCGATCGCTGGCAAAGATGCTCGTGTCTATATGATGAGTAAACGTAATTTGACTTAATTCTGCGATCGCAAGTGCAATTCCTGTGAAATTTCGCAATTCCAATTGTTGGGATTCCTTAGCTTTAAACCCACCTACTGATTTTTTTTATACTTTCTATTAACTTTGCTCAAGCCAGTATTTAACAAGATAAATATAGTTTTTTGCAGTAGTATGTACTTAATAATTTGCTATTAATTTGTATTATTGTTCAGTCTTTAGATAGATGTCTCAGACACCTATACCAAGTTCCTTGCTCTATAATCTAGATTTTTTCTTACTATGAATAACTAAATTTAGTTCTGTTATATTATAAATATGAGCATAAAAATCTCAATATTTTATTATAACTTTTTTAGGAAATACATCTTTTGACATTAGGGTTAGACTCTTGATTTTCTCCTTATGCCGCAAGTTGCCTTTTCTAGAGACTGCTAGATTCAGGAGAACCCCAATGTCATTAGACAAAAATACCCTTGAGCAACCAGCAAATAATCTGCTGGCAATTCTGCCGAGCAATGATTATGAGCGTCTTGTTCCCCATCTAAAGCTGGTTTCGCTCTCAAGTCGGCAAGTACTTTACGAACCTGGAGAACCCATCACAGAGGTCTATTTTCCCAATAAGGCAGTGGTTTCTATAATCACCACTATGCAAGATGGCTCGACTGTAGAAGCTGGTTTAGTGAGCAATGAAGGTATGGTAGGTATCCCAGTAATTTTAGGAGACAACACCACAACCACAACAGCATCTGTGCAGATACCAGACAGTGCTATGCAGATGGATGCCGATATACTCAAAAGCGAGTTCAATCGGGGTACAGCCCTTCAAAGCTTTCTCCTGCGCTACGTGCAAAGTATGTACACTCAAATTGCACAAGGATCTGCGTGTAACCGTCTTCATAAGCTAGAGGTGCGGCTGGCTCGGTGGTTGCTAACGGTTTCTGACCGTCTGCAATCAGAAGAATTTCCACTCACGCAAGAATTTATCTCGCAGATGCTGGGTGTACGTCGTGCTGGTGTCACCGAAGCAGCAAACATCTTGAGCCAAGCCGGAATCATCACCTATCACCGTGGTCAGATTAACATCCTGAATCGAGAAGCTTTAGAAAAAACCTCGTGCGAAGTTCTGGCGTGACAGTAGCGGCTAGCACCCTCAGCCGAGCCGGAATGATCAGCTACCAACGTGGTCATATTAGCATTCTGAACCGAGAGGATTTGGAAGCAACTTCCTGCGAGTGTCATCAAGTCATACAAAAAAATTTTCTGGCTCGGTTACTGGGCTTTTTGCCCAGTAACCGAGCCAGAAAATTTTTTTGAGTTATGTGTACGAAACCGAACAGACTGGCAAAAGTAACTTGATTTAAAGTATTTTGAGGAAATTTCTCTTTTAATATTCAGTGAGTGAAAATACTCTTAAGCCGCAAGTAAATAGACTACTAGCGGCTTTGCCAACTAGTGATTATGAGCGTCTTGTTCCGCACCTGAAGTTAGTTTCGCTTCCCACTCGCCAAGTCATTTACGAACCTGGAGAACCCATCACAGAGGTCTATTTTCCCCAAAACGCAGTGGTTTCTATAGTCACTATTATGGAAGATGGTTCGACGGTAGAAGTTGGGATAGTGAGCAATGAAGGTATGGTGGGTATCCCAGTAATTTTAGGAGGTAATACAACAACCACAAAAGCGTTTGTCCAAGTTGCGGGCGCTGGAATGCAGATGGATGCAGATGTTCTGAGAACCGAGTTCAATCGGGGCGGAGCTATTAAAAAGCTGCTGCTGCGCTATGTACGAGCTATATATACAGAACTTACGCAAGGATGTGCTTGCAACCGTCTTCATACACTAGAAGAACGGCTAGCTCGTTGGCTTCTAACAGTTTCTGACCGTTTTGAATCAGATGATTTTCCACTCACGCAAGAATTTATCGCCCAGATGCTAGGTGTACGTCGTTCTGGTGTAACAGTAGCGGCTAGCACCCTCAGCCGAGCCGGAATGATTCGCTATCAGCGTGGTCAAATTAGTATTCTCAACCGAGAGGATTTGGAAGCAACTTCCTGCGAGTGTTATCAAGTCATCCAAAACGAATTTGCTCGGTTGCTGGGGAATGAGCCAAGGCGCGTAGGCGTAGCCCGTCGTAGACATCGCCGATGAATCAATTTTCTAAGTTATTATGTCCGAAACCGGACAGACACTTAGCAATTAGTTCCATTAAGATTTAGTAAAGAATGCATCAAATGGTATTTACAAACGCGTGCCATTTGATGCAATTGCTACTCTAAATGTTTGAGCTAGACGGCGGTGACAATAATGTCTAATCAATCAATGTCTTTTAAAGGTCTACGATTGCTCGTCGTAGATGATGACCCTGATACGAGAACTTTACTTACCTTCTTGTTTGAATTAGAGGGAGCAGAAATTATCACAGCTGCTTCGGCAGGTGCTGCTATAGAAATAATGTCATTTTTTAAACCAGACATCTTTATTAGTGATATTTACTTACCAGATGAAAACGGCTGCTCACTGCTCATGAAAGTCAGAAATCTGGAAGCAAATCGAGGGAGAAAGATTCCAGCTATTGCTCTGACAGCATCTGCTTTCGACGAAGACCAGAATCGGGCATTATTAGCAGGTTATGATATATACCGATGCAAGCCGATAGACTTAGATGATTTATCTTCTACAGTTGCTAGTCTAGTTACGCTCGAAGAATACGCTTGACACATTTGCATGTTTTAGGTATGAGGCATTAAGCAATAAAGCTTTAAATAAATTAAATTTATTTTGAAAATGCGATGTCTACCGAGGATTATACCAACGCCTGATGATTTTTATACTAAATCAGCGTGTTGGCGTAGCCCTTCGTAGACATCGCATTTTTTTAGGAATTTTTTGACTAATTTTATTCTTTCTTAATTCCGCTACCAGCAAAAACCTTTGAAAGAGCAGGGATATAAAATATACTAAGAATAAATACAGAGGAGACTCAAGTAATTCTCTGTGAGTACTCATTTTTTCATATAAAGGGCTGCATTATGGAATATCTTGCTTATTCTCACATGTTTATTGCTCAAGAAGAGGCATCTGGAAACACCAAATATAATCTCCCTAAATCTCAATTAAATGGGAAAGAACCTCTTAAATCTTCCAACATAGTTATTGCTGAAAAACAGGCATCTGCAAACAGCAAATCTAAGTTTAATTGGAAAAAACTACTTAAATCTTCAGCTTGGTTAGCTTTAGCTGGTGTTGGTGTATTGCTTATTGCTGCTACCCAAATTCAAATGAGTTCGGCTGCTTATGTAAAGACTAACGGCAGTTGTTTGCGTATCCGTACAGGCCCAAGCACAAATTACTCTTATGTTGATTGTGTATCAAATGGTGCAACACTTCCAGCGATTGAAAAGTATGAAAACGGTTTTGCTCGGCTTTCTACGGGTAGATATGTTTTTGCTCGATGGGTTGGTGATAAACCTAACAATCCTCCTGTGACTAGTAGACCTGGTGGCGTTGGCGGTTCAGTCATTCTTTCCCGTGGTTCTAAAGGTCAGCTTGTAAGAGACGTTCAGACAGCTTTAGGTAATCTCAGAGTTGATGGAATTTACGGTCAAGAAACCGTTAACCAAGTCCGAAGCTTTCAGGCAAGTAAAGGTCTACTTGTAGATGGTACGGTAGGGCCCGAAACTAGAGCAGCTTTGGGTATTTAAAAGTTAGAGACAATTTCATCAATCAGCCACTTTTGAAAAATCTCGTTTCTAGGTTATACCTATTTTCTTAGAAATCTAAACTAAGGAAGTTTTAGATTAAAACTTCTCTTATCGGAGACGCTGCACGAACGGAACATCTCGCCCGTCTTAAAGCGGGCAAGATGCTCACTTCACAATATTGAAACTGTGTTGAATTGAAATAAGAAAAGTCGATTTTATACACCCTGAAAAACAGAAATTTTGTATTTTGTTTAATCTAAGTTGATATTTCGGATGAAACACCCAAGTAATTTTGCACAATCTGCAAAATGCGCTCTGCTGCATGACCATCCCCAAAGGGATTAATTGCATTTGCCATTGCTGCATAGGCATCTGGATCGCTCAGTAACTCAGTAGCAGATGCAAAAATATTCTCACTCGTAGTGCCTACAAGTTTGGCTGTACCAGCTACAACAGCCTCTGGTCTTTCGGTAGTATCTCTCAAAACCAGTACTGGTTTTCCCAAACTGGGGGCTTCTTCTTGCAAACCACCAGAGTCAGTGAGCAAAAGATGCGATCGCCCAATTGCTCCCACCAGTTCTCCATAATCTAGAGGATCTGTCAAGAAAATTCGGGGATGATTCCCTAAAAGCTCTTGCAATGGGACTCGCACTGTGGGATTGCGGTGTAATGGTAGTAACAAAGCTGTATCAGGGAACTTGTCTAAGATTTGTAAAAACCCCTCTGCGATCGCTTGCAGGGGTTCTCCCCAATTCTCCCGCCGATGAACTGTTGCTAACATAACGCGGTATGAATCCCAGTCTAAGCCTGGTACATTACAAACAGCTTGGGTTGCAGCTACATTCAACAGCGCATCAATTACCGTATTACCCGTCATGTGAATTTCACCCAAAACACCAGAACGGTGCAAATTTTCCACAGCCCAAGGAGTCGGCGCAAAGTGCAACTGAGTAATTTGAGAAATCAACCGCCGATTAGCTTCTTCTGGGTAAGGGTTGAAAATATCATCAGTTCTTAAACCTGCTTCTACATGAGCAATAGGGATTTTTTGATAAAAAGCTGCCAAAGCTGCGGCAAAAGCCGTTGTCGTATCTCCTTGCACCACCACTAAATCTGGCTTTTTCTCTTTAAATAACGCTTCTAACCCTTGCAAACTGCGGCAGGTAATATCATTTAGAGATTGCTGAACCTGCATAATTTCCAGGTCATAATCTGCCTTGATGTTGAACAGCTGCATAACTTGCTCAACCATCTCCCGATGTTGTCCAGTTAGAATTACTTGCGACTCAAAAGCTAAAGACTTCTGGAAAACCTGAATAACTGGAGCAAGTTTAATCGCTTCGGGACGAGTACCCAAGATAATGCAAACCCGTTTTTGATTAGTCATTAGTCATTAGTCATCTGTCATTTGCCAATGGTTATAGTCAATGGTCTATGACCAATAGTCAATAGTTGACGGTCAATCATTACACAAATCATAAATATAAAAGGAAAAATTATATAAAAAGCATGAAAAAACCCGGCTTAATCGGGTAGATGAACTGTATATCGAATTCAATTGTAATCACATCATTAGAGAGCATGAAAAAACCCGGCTTAACCGGGCAGACGCACTGTTTGTCGTATTCACCTGTGATGACTACATTTTAATCTCACAAGTTAAAGGGCAAGCAGCATAAACAGTAGTCTGCATTTGGTCTGCCTCTCCATGCAACCAGCTTAACCATTTAACTTCACTTGGATGAACTCCTTTAATAGTTAGCACACCCGCAGCAAATACAACTGCCATGACATTAAACATGATTAAAGCACCTGCTACAAGCAAAACAGCACTAACAGGCATCACAGATTGCAAGATGATCGATAACAGACATCCAACCGTAGCCATCAAGACCACTAATGGAAAACCGACAACCAACAAGCATACTGCTAATGTAAAAGTCCATATTAAAAAGCTTTTAATCATCAACAAGGAGTAGGTCTTTCCTAGATTAGAGCTTTCAGCAGAAACCATGACTTTTCCTCCCAAAAATACACAGCAAATTTTAATTTCAGTCATATCTCGCTTTTGGCGAGTTAACTGATTTGTTTCTCAGTGAAATTCAGTATATAAAAACTAATCGGGAAAATGAGCATTTGTTTACTAAAGTTTACAGTTAGTTTTTTGTAATTGTGGATATAAAATCAAGTTTATATCTATTAGAATAACTTGCTTTCTGCATCTGTCTTCAGGTATATAACCTAAAACGTATGGGCTTTTAACGTTGATCCCCAGATATTGCTCCTACTAAGCTTAACATTTCTTATAAAAATTGATAGCGCTTCTCATAATTGATAGATTGGCTGAATAAATGAATAGTTAGTATTTATGCTGTTAATTGCTGGCAATTTGTATTCATGCCCAAGATAAATTTCTCATCTAATGGCTGAGAATATTCATATTTTGTCGGAAGTATTATAAATCACAATATAATCTATGGATTTTTGCTGAGGCGTTCTAAGCTATTAGGTGTGTTAACCATGATATATAGGTTAAATAATTTTTCTAAATTTTCTGAGTAGCGGAATCTTAGAAAAAAAGATACCAGTTTAGGTGGATGAAATGGATTGACCGTGGTTCTAGATTTTCAATCGCCTCCCATCACGACTAGGGCTTGCACGCAAGCATTTTCCAAAAGTCATCGAAGTAAGTGACTTTACTTCTCACTAATTCAAATTTTTACCTGCCAAATGTGAAGATATATGACAGAATCACAGTCTCCATCAAATTCTAGCCCTGTTACCGAACGTAACTTGCCCCCAATGCCCCCAATGCCACCACCTCCGCCAACCTTCAGTACGCAGAGGCAGATGACACAGACATTGGATATGTCAATGGATAGGGGTTCCAACACACCTGTTGCAGGTCATCGTCCGGTTAGTCCACCGCCAATACCTACTTCAGTTCTCCCTAAAGCCAACAGTGCGGG
The DNA here is from genome assembly GCF_043099725.1 of Nostoc sp. C110. Classification (GTDB taxonomy): domain Bacteria; phylum Cyanobacteriota; class Cyanobacteriia; order Cyanobacteriales; family Nostocaceae; genus Nostoc; species Nostoc muscorum_A. The sequence goes on from NZ_CP171148.1 coordinate 5,679,253, forward strand.
GCCCACTTTAGAGAAGTTAATTAGGGAAGCTTACGATCAGGGATATTCTGACTTGCACCTAGGTGTCGGTGAAGTACCGCGTTTCCGCACCCGAGGAGAAATTCAATCATGGGATTATCCAGAAGTAGATAAAGAAGCTTTTATGAATTGGTTGCGGGAGGTAATGAGTGAGGCGGAAATTCAGCGCTTTGAAGAACACTTAGAATTTGACGGAGCAACTCAATATGACTTTGCTCGCGTGCGGATTAATGTTTTTGGCACTCTTAGAGGGCCTGCGATGGTGTTGCGGTTGATTCCTCTGAAAATCTTAACTATGGAACAGTTGAGATTACCCCCAGTTTTTCGGGATATTTGTCATCACCACAAAGGTTTAATTTTGGTAACTGGGCCCACTGGTTCTGGTAAGTCCACCACAATGGCAGCGATGGTTGACTACATCAATAAGGAGATGGCCAAGCATATCATTACCATTGAAGACCCAATCGAATTTATCCATCAAAGCCGCAAATCTTTAGTCAAACAACGGGAAGTGGGAATGCATACCCGGAAATTTGACAACGCTTTGAAAGCAGCTTTGCGGGAAGATCCAGATTTGATTCTGGTGGGGGAAATGCGGGATAAGGAAACAGTCAACACCGCCCTAAAAGCTGCTCAGACTGGTCACTTGGTCATGGGAACCCTACATACCAATAGCGCGGTTAAAACCATTGAACGGATTCTCAACCTCTACTCTGGTGACGAACAGGATGCAATGCGAGTAGCAATTTCTGAGTCTTTAGTAGCGGTAATTGCTCAAGGTTTGTGCCGCACAACTGACGGGAAGCGAGCTGCTTTCCACGATGTGCTGATCAATACTGAGGCTATTAAAGAATGGATCAAAGACGGTAAGTATGATGAAATTGGCGAGTTGATGAAACAAGCTAGCTTTGACGGCATGATTACGATGAATCAGTCGTTACTCAATCTCTATCAAGACGGTCGCATCACTGAAGAAACTGCTTTGGAAATGTCGCCAACTCCTAATGAAATGGCACAGTTTCTCCGAGGTAGAGTTTAAGATTTGGGAATTGGGTATGGGGAATTGGGAATTGGGAAGAGGATTTGGGGACAAGGGGAAAGACTTGTTTCAAGTTCTCACCTCTTGTCCCCTTATCCCCTTGTCCCCTGCTTCCCCTGCCCCCTGCCTCCCCTGCTCCCTCATCCCTCAATCCTAAATATTTTTCTGATCCTGGTTGCGGTTATAGCTAAGGTAAAAGGTAAAAGAGAGAATTTTTACTTTTAGCTTCCTAGCCTTTGTGAATAACTTGACAACAAACAAACTATCTACACCCCAGTTGTTTAAAGGCATTGCCCTATTTACACCTGGAGGAGATTTAATTTACTGCATCGACCCTAGCAAACAAGGTCGATGGCATTTGCATTTGTGTTCGGCTTTGCAAGAAATTCTAGATTTGCCAGAGCCACCGCACTTTTTAGTGCCTTGTTATACTGCAACTATTGACCACTGGTTAGATCCGCGTACTCAACAAGTGCGAACTTTTGCTGAAGCTTATCCGGCTGTAATTAGACATCAAGCTTTGCTTAATGCCATTTTTGGTACAGGGGATTTAGTATGGCAAGCTGCTCCTTGGCAAGAGGGGTTGTGCGATCGCATGGTGTTAACATCTTATCGTTCCTCATTTGGGCAGCTTTGGGAAGATCACGATTTAATTGTTCGTCTAGACCTTTCTGAACCTGTGCCAAAATACCACCAGCCAGTAATAGTACAAAAAAAGGAAGTTATCACACAAGGCTATGTTCTCCGCTTGTTTGTTGCAGGACATAGCAGTACAACCGAACGCATTCTGCAAAATTTACATGAATTGTTGGAGCGATCGCTCGGACATCCTTATACTCTGAAAGTAATTGATGTTTTAAGTCATCCAGAACAAGCAGAACTCAATCAAGTTTCTGCAACTCCTACCCTTGTCAAAGTTTGGCCGCACCCAATTCGGCGAATCGTTGGAGAGTTGGATCATGTAGAAAAGATTTTACAGATGTTAGCTGCTAAGGAAAAATTTTAAGTTTTATAACGAAATTGAGCGTTAAAAGTAAAATGCAGAGGTTTGAGAGGTGGCAATTGTTTTTGCTAGAAATCAAAGAAAGTCTGTAGTAAGCTCATGGGTCGTGAACCGCTTTGCAATCAGACTAGTTTTTTTGCCAAGTGTGCGAATGGGTAGGTGTTGGTGAAGAGGTGACTACAAACATGGCTGAATTGCCTTGTATGCAAAGACTTGACGACTGTAAAATCTTGAAGACATCCGCGCACCTTATGTGGAATGACTTTCAGCGATTTTCGTATGACACATTGCCACTCTTCATGTTATGATTTTTCTATTCGCGCTCTTGAACCTTGAAAACCAAATAACACAAAGCTTTCAAATGCCAGCATTGCAATCAAATAAAATCCCTATTAGGGATTGAAACTCAGAATTAGGTACAGAGTATTTCAGAATTACCGATTGCAATCAAATAAAATCCCTATTAGGGATTGAAACATCCACAACTAAAGCAAATGGCATTGGAACGAGATATATTGCAATCAAATAAAATCCCTATTAGGGATTGAAACTGATAACGTCGTTGTAGAATTCTACCGTGTACGTATTGCAATCAAATAAAATCCCTATTAGGGATTGAAACCTATGATGACGCAATCACATTTCCGCAATCACATTGCAATCGCCAATTGCAATCAAATAAAATCCCTATTAGGGATTGAAACCTATGATGACGAAAAAGCAGAGCTTAACACGGCTATTGCAATCAAATAAAATCCCTATTAGGGATTGAAACTACCATTGCCTTCTAACTTAGCCTTCCAGTTGCATTGCAATCAAATAAAATCCCTATTAGGGATTGAAACCACGGCATTTGACGCTTGAGGACTTCATTATCAAATTGCAATCAAATAAAATCCCTATTAGGGATTGAAACAACTGTCGCGGGCTTGACAGTAAACACTACTAATAATCCCACATTTAAATTGCATAAGCTGGGCGGGCAAGATGACCGCCCCACAAGAGCTACGTTTAATTAGGTTTATGCAATTTAGATGTTTTTTATCCCTCTTGTGCTTAAAAAGCGACAACTTGGGCTGTACCCTTGAGATGGATTATTGTATAAGTTTGTTTCTGCCCTTGGTTGAATTGAGGAATCGTAGAAAACCGATTTAATGTTGTGATTCCGTTAGTTACAATTTTGACTTCGTTGCTATATCCCAGGTTTACATGGGGGATGAGCAAGCTAAATGTGGTGGAACCAGTATCTACTGTCTTTTTAATAGTCACAGTCACTAGTGTACCAATTTCCGTTTCGACAGTACGGATCTCATCTCCCTGAAAGTTTAATGTGTGTTTCTGATCTTGATAGTTGAAAAGGGGCTTGCCAGTAATGCTTGATGCTGAGTAATTAATACTGACTTTCTCGCCTTTGAAATTATATCCTGTGAAATTATATAAGTTCGGTGTTTTTTCTTCTAAGGCATGAGACTGTAATACAGGTATTGCTGTTAAAGCTATACCTAATGCGAATGATGCAATTAAGTTTCTTGTTTGCATATCTCAAAAAGTTCTTGCTAGTTTGACGGAGATACCTACCCTGATGGGATGACAATTAGGAATCAAACCAATCGTAGAAGTAGCCATACCAAAACACTTGTCAAATGGAACACATTGCAATAGTTGTTAATATAATTAAAATAATTAGTAACAGTACGTAAATTTATATCTAGCTTGAAAAGATAAAATAAGTGTTATGGGATAGCAACAAAACTTTTTATACTATTGTTGTGGACTATTGCTTGTAAGTGTATTGCAAATAAGTCAACGTGAAAACCGACTATTACGGCATAGGAAAAATAAAGCTACCATTAAAAATGTTAAAAAATCTGAGAATGTTAAGTCTTCTCACTTCCACGAAGTGGTACTAATGTTTTGTTTTATCAAAACAGAATTCAGGAGTCAGAATACCCTTTCAGGGAAGCAAGCTACAGAATGAATGCTGTACAACTGGTGGATAGCACAGAGGTAGCCAGTCCCTTACTAATTGATTATGACCGGAGTTGCGGAGTCCCCGGCTTTGCTTCTGAATTCTTCTTCAAAATTAGAAATTTTGCATTTGGCATTGCTTATGAAGTTACGTTCATATATGTTTTTAGGTTTTTTTCTCAGTCTGCTCTTAAGTCTTTTGCCTTTTTCGAGCAATTTCATAAATGCTGCAACACCGACAGCAGCCGCACCTGTATCTGCGGCCTCATTCACCCAAGGGGTTAAAAAAACGGTGTTGGAAAATGGTTTAACAGTGCTAACCAAGGAAGTTCATACTGCTCCAGTGGTGAGTGTGCAAGTTTGGTATAAAGTTGGTTCCCGTAACGAAGTTAAGGGAGAAAATGGCATTTCTCACCAGCTAGAACATTTGATGTTCAAGGGTACAACTGCCCGCCCAGTGCAGTTTGGAAGATTGTTTAGTGCCTTGGGTAGCCAGTTCAATGCCTTTACTAGTTATGACGAAACAGCTTATTTTGGCACAGTACAACGAGACAGACTCGAAGCATTGTTGACACTGGAAGCCGATCGCATGGAAAATTCCTTAGTTGGGCCTGAACAACTCACAAGTGAAAAGCGAGTGGTGATCTCCGAGTTACAAGGGTACGAAAATTCACCAGGCTATCGTCTGAGTCGGGCAGTGATGCGAGATGCTTTCCCTAACAGAGCTTATGGCTTATCTGTGGGAGGCACAAAAGCTGATGTAGAAAAATTCACGGTGGAACAGGTGCGGAATTATTACCAAACCTATTACAGCCCAGATAATGCTACGTTGGTAATTACGGGAGATTTTGCCACAGAACCTGTACTCAAAGTTGTTAAAGAAACTTATGGGAAGTTGACAAAACGAGGAAACGAGGAAAAGAGAACACGGGAAAATGTCGCTCCATCTTCTCCACTTGCCCCTACTACTAAAAAAGCACCGATTGTTTTGAAGCAACCGGGAAGCGCGGCACTACTACAAGCAGTGTATCCTTTACCAGATATCAAGCATCCTGATGTGCCGGCAATTGATGTGATGGATGCCATTCTCACAGGTGGACGTAGCTCTAGACTTTACCAGGCTTTGGTAGAATCTGGACTTTCCAGTTCAGTAAGTGGCGGTGCTGCCGAACTCATTGAACCAGGTTGGTATGAAATTAATGCTACGGCGGCTCCAGGTCAAGAGTTAAGTAAAATTGCCCAGGTGCTTCAGGAATCTTTAGGAAAGTTGCAACAGCAGCCTGTCACCACAGAAGAATTGAACCGGGCGAAAACGCAACTGCAAGCCTCATATATCTTGGGTAATCAAGATATTACTAGTCAGGCTAGCCAACTCGGATATAACCAAACGATCGCGGGCGATTATCATTTTATTGAACAGTATCTCGCTGCGATCGCTAAAGTCACCCCAGCCCAAGTCCAAAAAGTAGCGAAAACTTACCTAAATCCGGCTAAACAAACCATCGGTTTCTTTGAGCCGACTCAACCAGATGGAAAACCAGGGACTTCTAGCGCTGGTTCTGGGCGCACAGTCGAAAATTTCAGCCCCGGTAAACCTGTAGATCCGGCAGAACTAGCTAAATATCTCCCACCTGCCACATCAGCTACAGATTCGGCCAAACAATCGCTACCAGAAGAGTTTACCTTAAATAATGGTTTGCGGGTTTTGTTGTTACGCGATCGCAGTCTCCCCACTATTAACCTGAGTGGACAAATTGACGCTGGTACTGAATTTGACGGTAATCAAAAAGCTGGATTAGCGAATCTGACTGCGGCCAACTTAATGAATGGGACGCAGACTAAAAATGCTCTTACCCTAGCAAAAACCTTAGAAGACCTGGGAGCCGATTTGAGCTTCAGTGCTAGCCGTGAGGGAGTGAATATTAGCGGTGAAGGACTTTCAAAGAACCTGCCGATATTGATTCAAACTCTGGCAGATGTGTTAGAAAACGCCACTTTCCCCGCCGACCAGCTAGAATTGAGCCGTCAACGAGCGTTGACAAGTCTTAAAGTCCAGCTAGATGATCCTAGAGGACTAGGAAGACAAGTATTCCAGCAGGCAATTTATCCTGAAAATCATCCATTCCATAGCTTTCCTACATTCGAGAGCTTAAAAAGCATTAGTCGTGATGATTTGCTTGGCTTCTATCAGAAATACTACCGACCAGATAGCACAACGATCGCAATAGTTGGAGACTTCGATCCAGTTAAGGTAAAAGCTTTGCTGAATCAGGCGTTTGGCAAATGGCAAGCCACAGGTAAGCCACCTGTGCTGAAAATATCATCCGTGCCATTACCGCAAACTTCGACACGTTTAAACAAAATAATTCCTGGTAAAGCTGAGGCTGTTACCTACATCGGCTACAACGGCATCTCTCGCAAAGACCCGCGTTATTATGCGGCACTGATACTGAATCAAATATTGGGTGGTGATACCTTATCGAGCCGCTTGGGTACGGAAGTGCGCGATCGCCTCGGTCTAACCTACGGTATCTATAGTGGTTTTGCCGCCGGCATCAATCCCGGCCCATTCTTGATTCAGATGCAGACTGCTCCTGGAGATACCCAAAAAGCGATCGCCAGTACTCTCGCTTTACTTAAACAGTTGCGCGAGCAAGGAGTAACTGAGGCTGAATTCAACACGGCAAAACGCTCACTTACTAATAGCTACCCCGTGGATTTAGCTAATCCCAGTAATGTATCAAGCATCATTTTGGATAATGCTGTCTTGGGACTTTCACGATCAGAAATCCGAGACTTTCCTCAACGGATTCAAGCAGTTACTATGGCTCAAATGCAACAGGCAATTCAGGATTTAATTAAGCCAGAAAATCTGGTAATTGTCACCGCCGGACCTGGAGAGACTGTACCTAAAGGCGGTTAATTAACTCACTGAATTTTAAATTTTGGATAATGGAATTGAAAGATTCAAAATTCCAAATTTAACCTGACAGTGCTAAGAGACACATACCTGAACATTTTGAGAGAGTATTTCTCTATCTAACGGAGGAATTGAGAAAGATAGTATCAGGACAAAATAAACAGATATTCCGATCACCTGACGAACTTTAACTCCTATTTCCCCATTTCTAGATAGAAATGGGGAATTTTTTCAAAAGCTACCAACATGGAATTCCAATGAAATATTTATCTGTCTTTAGGAGGAATAAGATCAAGTCTAAAAATAATAAAAACTTAAGTAGCCCGATTACCCTACCGAACTTTGTTCTAGCTCTCCCCATGTTTTTACCTAACGGGGGAGAGTTTATTTAAAAAATCGATGGCTGCACCAAGGCAGATGAGAGTTCTTTCAAATCAATCAGCTTAGTTTAATCCTTGATTATCCCTAATCCTCGGGAAAATAATTTTTAATGACGCTTTCATATTACTAATGCAATTCGTAAAAAAGTATGTAATTATAGTAATTTTAACTTATAACTATCTAGGCATCAATAAATTTAAAGTTTGTAGTAAGGACTTTAGTCCTGATATTCCTTGCTCTGAGCGATAAATCGCTCACTACAAACTAAGAGTTTATTTTATATTTAATTATGTCGACCTACTTATCTTGTTTTTCCGATTTTATTTTTCTTCTTTCTTTTCTTCCAAATTGGTTATCTTCGCATTTGGCATGAGGATATAGTTTTCCTGGCTCTGTTTTTCTTCTTTCTTTTCTTGTATAACTTGAGTTGAATATATTTCAACATCTCGTTGAATAATATTTTCTACATTACCTGCAAAAAGATTAAACGCCTGTTGGTGGTTTGTATAATCACGATAAGGGCCTGTCAACTGGGAGAATTGCCACCCTTGGGTTTTCAAAGATTCGACTGTACGACGATAGTGTCGCCAACGTTCACCGTAATGAAAAAACTCTTCAATGGCAGCACTAATAGCGACGATTTGACTCAAACCAAAAGTTGACCAGATAATGAGATTTCTGGCTCTCTCGTTAACTTGTAAAGTAGAAGTAGTGTTAATGTTTAAACTTACCAGTGCTGGGAGAATTACACCGCCAATAATAGTTGTTATCCGCAACAAATAATGGCGATCGCGTGATAAATTAGCCTTACCTTCCATCCAAAGTACTTGGTCTAACCAGCGCGATCGCAAAAAATGCTTCTGCCCATCGCCTAAATTCATACCTTCAAATAACTTGTTAAAATCTTCCTTTAAAAATTCCTGATAACTATCTTTTTTTGCCATTATTCACTCCTAATTAGAAAGCAAATCTTTAATTATTTGACCTAAATTTTTAACCCCATTCTCTATGTCAATCAAGTTGACGTATTGTAATATACCAGATTTTGCTAACTTTTTAGCTCGCTCATCAGTACCCTCTCCACGCAAGGCATCGGCAAGGATATCTGCGGTTCTACCACTACCAGCAATCACAACAACTAACCTTCCAGTATTAACGCTAGAAAACGCATCATCAAAGGTGATCTCACCACCGTTTAAAAGTACAGTTACTGAAGGTGCATTATTGGCCAGCACAGTTGCAACGTCAGATATCCAAGGTGATTCGTCGCCCCAATTATCGCCAGGAACCAGTACAAAATGAGTATGGTTTGGCTCTAACGGTGTCAAATCAGCATCAGGTTCTTGTTGATTAGGTAAAGCCACTTTGTTTTCAGGTGTTACACCAATCAAAGCAAACTTAGCACCTATCTGGCTACGAGCCTCACCCATCAATTGCATAACTCCCGCATCCGTACCTCCATCGACAACATAAGCACCCAAACTTTCGGCTATGGGGGCTAAAACTTCCGTAAACAACCGTTTAATCCGAAGAAAGTCGGCTTCACTGATTTTACTTGCACCCCCTACCACTACTAAAATAGAATGCGAACCGCCAAGCCCTATTCGCTCAAGAGCATCTGGTAATTCAGCTTGTCGATCAACTCGAATAGCTAATGCTGTTTGTCCACTGTTAAAGGTAAGTTTCAAAGGATTTTTCATTTTTCCACAATTTTGACTGCTTAAGTTTCCCAGGGTAGAATTTCATAGCCATGTTCCGCAAGGGTTGTATTACCGACAGTTAATTGCCCAAACGTTCAGTTTTTTGTCCAACCGAGGAGCGATGTCTCCGACGGGCTACGCCTACGTCAGAAGTGTTATTTGGTGCAGCTCCAAAAAGCAACGTTATGATAATTAATGCATTAATCAAGCTTACGCCTAATAATAAATAAGTTGGCACAAACAAACCTCTAGAATACGGAGACGATTAATCGCCTCTATAAAAGCTGTTAGGTGCTGTGCCAAACCAAAATCAGCCGTTGTACAAATTTCCATAAGGATAATTGAAGTGACTAGGACTAATTCAGACTTTCTTTCCTCCACCGATCCAGCGATCGCGGAGTTAATCAACGACGAACTACAACGCCAGCGAGATCACTTGGAGTTGATTGCTAGCGAAAACTTTACCTCTGCTGCTGTGCTGGCGGCTCAAGGTTCAGTACTGACAAATAAATATGCCGAGGGATTGCCTGGTAAACGCTACTATGGCGGTTGTGAGTATGTTGACAAAATCGAGCAACTAGCTATCAACCGCGCGAAACAGATATTTGGTGCTGCTCATGCCAATGTCCAACCCCATTCTGGCGCACAAGCCAATTTTGCAGTATTTTTGTCGCTTCTGGAACCAGGGGACAAAATTATGGGGATGGATTTGTCTCATGGGGGACATCTCACCCACGGTTCACCTGTAAACGTTTCAGGTAAGTGGTTCCAAGTTAGCCACTACGGTGTCAGTCAACAAACAGAACAACTTGACTACGATCAAATTCGGGAGCTGGCGCTGAGGGAGCGTCCTAAGCTCTTGATTTGTGGTTATTCGGCTTATCCCCGGATAATTGATTTTGAAAAATTCCGTAGTATTGCTGATGAAGTAGGTGCTTATTTACTTGCCGATATTGCTCATATCGCTGGTTTAGTTGCTAGTGGTCTTCATCCCGATCCCATTCCTCATTGTCATGTAGTAACAACAACCACACATAAAACTCTCCGTGGCCCTAGAGGTGGTTTAATTTTGACCAGTGATGCAGAACTAGGTAAAAAGCTAGATAAATCTGTTTTTCCTGGTACTCAGGGCGGGCCATTGGAACACGTCATTGCTGGTAAGGCAGTGGCTTTTGGAGAAGCTCTAAAGCCTGAGTTTAAAACCTATTCTGCTCAAGTAATTGAAAATGCTCGTGCTTTAGCAGAACAACTACAAAATAGAGGCTTAAAGTTAGTGTCAGATGGCACTGACAACCATTTACTCCTCGTGGATTTACGTTCTGTAAATCTAACTGGTAAGCAAGCCGATAAGCTAGTCAGTACTGTAAATATTACTGCTAACAAAAATACCATTCCCTTCGATCCACAATCACCATTTGTTACCAGTGGTCTAAGGTTAGGTTCGCCCGCAATGACCACGCGGGGCTTAGGAGCAGCAGAATTTACCGAGATTGCAAATATTATTAGCGATCGCCTGCTTTCTCCAGATTCCGACGTAGTAACGCAAGATTGTCGGCAACGGGTAGCGGCATTGTGCGATCGCTTCCCCTTATATCCTCACCTGGAAATTCCTGTACCAGCACTAGCATAATTGGGCATGGGGCAATTCAATTTTAGATTTTAGATTGACGATTTTAGATTGAAATTTAATCCAAAATCCAAAATCTAAAATCTAAAATTCTTAATCCCTGCTCCCCCCAATTCCCAATTCCCCATTCCCCATTCCCCATTCCAATGAGTGCAGAAATTATTTGTGTTGGTACTGAATTGCTGCTAGGAGATATCCTCAACGGCAATGCTCAATATTTGGCGCAACAATTAGCGCAGCTAGGAATTCCCCACTACTATCAAACAGTAGTTGGGGATAATCCAGAACGGTTGAAGCAAGTTATAGAAATTGCTATTTCCAGAGCGCAAATTCTCATTTTCACTGGTGGACTCGGCCCCACACCAGATGATCTCACATGCGAAACCATCGCTGATTTTTTTAAAACTCCTTTGGTAGAAAACCCAGAAATTATCGAAGACATAACCCAGAAATTCGCCCAACGCGGTCGGGTTATGTCACCAAGTAACCGCAAGCAGGCTTTGATTCCCCAAGGTGCAGAAATTCTCCCCAACCCCACAGGAACAGCACCCGGTATCATTTGGCAACCCCGTCCTGAAATCACGATTTTTACCTTTCCCGGTGTTCCCAGTGAAATGTATCCAATGTGGGAAGAAACAGCCGTCCCATTTCTCAAAAGTCAAGGTTGGGGTAAAGAAATTATTTACAGCCGAAGTTTAAAGTTTTGGGGTATTGGTGAATCCGCTTTGGCGGAAAAAGTTGCTTCTTATTTGAAGTTGCCAAATCCCACAGTCGCCCCTTATGCAGGTAAGGGAGAAGTAAGATTGCGAGTTTCTGCTAAAGCCACTTCTGAAGCAGCCGCAGAAGCCTTAATTGCGCCCATTGAGAAACAACTTAAAGAAATTGCCGGACTAGATTTTTACGGCGTTAATAATGATACTCTTGCTTCCGTTGTCGGTGAGTTATTGCGGGCATCAAAAGAAACGCTTTCGGTGGCAGAATCTTGTACTGGTGGCGGTTTAGGGCAAATGTTGACTGAGATTTCTGGAAGTTCTGATTACTTTTGGGGTGGCGTAATTTCTTATGACAATTCGGTGAAGGTTAAGCTGCTGGGGGTTAACCAGGAAGATTTAGATAAATTTGGGGCGGTAAGTGCAACTGTTGCAGAGCAAATGGCAATTGGAGTCAAAACCCGCCTTGCAACAACTTGGGGATTGAGTATTACTGGTATTGCTGGCCCAACTGGAGGGACAGATACAAAGCCTGTGGGTTTAGTTTACGTTGGTTTAGCTGGGCCAAAGGATGAAGTGACAAGTTTTGAGTATCAATTTGGTACAGTGAGAGGTCGAGCTTTAATTCGTCATGTCAGCGCGAATGCAGCGTTAGATAATCTGCGGCGGAAGTTGTTGACGAGGTAGAAGGCATGTTATCTTTGTCATACATTCGTATGACAAACGAACTTAACCATGCGAATTAATGCGCGATTAGATGACGAGTATGCTGACAAATTAGCCTTTATTCAACAGCAGACTAATCAGGCAGTAACAGATGTGATTAAGTCTGCTATTGAATTGTATTACCAGCAGCTTCAGCAGGAGCAAAAGAATCCTTTCTCAATGCTCACCCAAACAGCCTTTATTGGTTGCGGTGAGTCACATCCGGATCTATCTGTAAATTACAAATCAATTTTGAGAGATGGTTTAAAAGCTAAGTATGATTATCGTTGATACTGGCTTTTGGTTAGCATTGGCAAATCGCAATGACTCGTACCACACTCAAGCAATAACAGTACTTGCCAATGTCAACGAACCTCTGATTACGACTTGGGCTGTCGTTACAAAGACTTGCTATCTACTGCTAACAAAGATGGGGAACCACGCGCAAGTAAGTTTCATTAATAACTTATTTTTAGGGGCCTTTACGGTTTTTGATTTGCAACCCCATCATGCTAAACGCATTTGTGAACTGATAGAAAAATATGCGAACTTACCAATGGATCTGGCCGATGCTTCGTTAGTAGTTTTGGCAGAAAATCTGGGGCATGGAAGAATTTTGTCTATAGATTTCAGAGATTTTAATGCTTACTGTTGGAAAAATCAGTATCCGTTTGAAAATCTGATGGGATGTTAAAAAACTCAATTATGAATTACGCAGCTATGAACAAAATTCCCATTCTTCAACCAAATCACTCATACACTTCCAGAAACTATTTTGAGATGTTATTCGAGCCAGAAGATACACTGTCCGAATTTGGCTATTCTTTAAAACGTTCCTCTCTGAATCTACAAAAGTCCAAAGTGTAGAAATGTCGAAAAAGCGTAAATTGCTAGAGAAAGTTCTTTCTAGCTCTAAGAATATTCAATTTAATGAACTGGTGACTTTGGTTGAGGCGTTTGGATTTTATCTATCACGGGTTAATGGCAGTCACCACATATTTACTAATCCAGATATTCCTGAGCTTGTTAACCTGCAAAATCGAAAGGGCGAAGCTGTTCCATATCAAGTCCGTCAATTTTTGATTTTGATTGAAAAATATACACTTATTTTGGAGGATGAAGAATGAAAAACTATCATATTAATATCTTCTACAGTCAAGAAGATGAGGGCTATATTGCTGATATTCCTGATTTGAAATACTGTTCAGCATTTGGCTCAACTGAAGAAGAAGCACTTCATGAAGTTTTGAAAGCAAAAGAAGCATGGTTAGATGCTGCGAAAAAGGAGGAAAAACTAATTCCTGAACCGAGATATCGTCCTGCAATTTACCAGATAGCCTCATGATTAGTAGAGATGCGATGTCTGATGACAAGCCGCTCCGCGTCTACGCACTTTTGTGTAGAGATTGCGATCGCCTTTGCTAAAAAATCTTAATACCAGTATTCAGGTTATTTAATTGCAGCTATATCATAGTTAAACTTTTTGTTAATAGAACCTATAACCTTAGCTTCTGCTGGTGTAATTACCCCATCTAGATGAGCAATTTTTTGACATTGCGCCAGTAGAGGTACGGCAAAATCACTATTAAGTTGCTCAAGTAAAGTTTCTAAAGATGGTAGCGATTTTATATTAGCTGTAATCGCATCGATTGAGGCAGGACTAAGATTCGCAGCTTGTAATTCTAGCAAAATATCTTTCCAAGATTTATCTGGATTTCCCGCTAAGACAATATGAACCAAAATTTGATCCATAATCTTTTCTTGGGAGATAGCAGCTTCAAGATATTGTTCACTCTCTAGTTGAGCATCGACTAAAGTCGCTTCTAAAGTTAATGGATTCTGCTTTGCTTCATAAAACTGACAAGCCGCATAGCCTAATGCGTATATCATTACTGCATTTGAACTAGCACCAATGACGGCTCCCGCTACTGGCAAATTTCTTAGTAAGCCCAAACCAGCTTTGATTGCTGTTTTTCCACCTACCCCTAAACCAAAAATTGCTACTGCCTCTGCTCTGCGATCACAATCTTTTAAATCCATTCCATAGGCAGCAGCAATTTGATAGACTAACTCCACTGATAATGCAGATGTAGCAGCCCAATCTACTACAAACATTGCAGCTGCTTGTCCGGGCACAAAACTACTAGCAAGCCCTGTTCCTCCTACTAAAACAGCTTTTTCCAGCATAAGATGATGGGCAATTTGTACTGGTTGTTGATTTGGATGTTCTTGCTGTAACTTTCTGACAGCAGCCTCAGCTTTAACTAAATCAACCTGTTCAATTAAGGGATTTAACCAATCTTGATTTAGAGATTTTATTGCTGCTTGCAATTGAGGATTGTTGCCAACAATTGCTAATGCCTGCCCTACAATTTGTGTTGCCTGAAAAGCTGCACCACCAATTGCACCACCAATACCTACAGCCGCCCCTGCAACAGCTTGCCCTGCTTGAACAGCAGCACCTCCAATAGTCCCACTGATGCCTATAGCTGCTCCTGTAGCAGCTTGTCCAGCTTGAACAGCAGCACCGCCAACGGCTCCGGCTGTTCCTGTTACTGCTCCCAACAATGAACCCAAAAAAGATGATTTTTGTACAGTTAATTTATTATCTGTTGGTTTAGTAATGACAATTGAAGATTCCACTTCAATATTTGTTTGAGGTGTTAGTACAGCTAAATTTACTAGCGCTTCTAACTCAATTTTTTGTTGCCAATCTGGTAAATCTTCACCTGTTACTCTACCGTATATTTTGACATTTTTAAAAGATTGGATGCCTAAATTAATGGTTCTTCAGGACTTATTATGCTAAATAATTAGTGATCCAGAGTTAAAAATCGTCAATTAGTATATAAAGTTATGAGTAAAGTCGTTGATATGGTTGACATTGAAACCATATATATTGTTAGCTGTAAATATAACAATAATATTTTTAAGTGTATTTACAGATATGCTCAATAAAAGAGGAATTAAAATTCTAACAGAGCTTCTGGATTTGAAAGATGTAAAAGTTATATCACAGCGTCTTCATGCGGGGATTGGAATTGTTTTACAAACTGAATCAATTAAATCATATAGTATTTGTCCTGACTGTGGCATAAAAAGTCAGAAATTGCATCAAAATCATCGACACATTGTTAAAGATTTACCATTCGGGGATAAATCTGTTTTTTTAGAAATTAATAGGCGACAATTTAAATGTGAAAAATGCAGAAAACCCTTCAGTGAAGACCTAGATTTTGTTAGAAAGAAAAGAACTTATACAAAACGACTTGCACATAAAACAATACAAGAAGTATTAGAATCGGACATACGTAGTGTGGCTTCTATTGGTATAGTGACAACAGATGAAATAGAAAGAATGTTAAAAGACGCATCTGAAGATAACGGTGATTTAAAACCTGAAGACTTAAAAAGACTTGGAATTGATGAAATAGCTCTAGTGAAAGGAAAGGGAAATTACTGTGCTGTATTAGTAGATTTAGATACGTCTAAGCTGCTGGCAATTTTAAGCGATCGCACTCAAGAGGTAATCAAGAAAACCCTTATAGAATGGGGAACTGAAGTTTTAGAACAAATAGAGGAAGTCAGCATAGATTTATGGAAAGGATATAAAAACTTAGTTACAGAATTAATGCCTAAAGCTCAAGTCGTTGCAGATAGATTTCACGTTATGGTTCAGATAAACAAGGAATTAGATACCCAGAGGAAACAAGAAAAGCGGAATGTCGAACAGTTAAGAAAGAAAGCAAAAACATCATCAAAAAAGGCAGAATATGAAAAAACATTAGCAGGAATTAATAAAAGTAAATACGTTCTACTGAAAAACGAGTCAGATTTGAATGAGGAGCAAAAAACTAAGCTGATTCAAGTAAAAGAGGCATCTTCTATTCTCAAAGTAATGCATGAATTCAAAGAGAAAATTAGAACTATTTTTAATAAGACTAATAATTGGTATACAGCAGTCTTTAAACTGGGTATTTGGCTCTCAAAAGCTAAACAATATTTTCCCAATAGCAACAATACTATTATCCGTTGGTTTGATGAGATAATCGCTTATTTTGATAATAGAACGACTAGTGGTGTCGTTGAAGGTATCAATAACAAACTCAAACTAATTAAGCGCTCGGCTTATGGGTTTAGAAATTTTGAAAACTTCCGAGTAAGATGCTTATTAAGCTGGCATTTTAATTGATAGTTTAGCATAACAAGTACTGAAGAACCAAATTAATTAATCCATCACAAATAACTGGGACTACTAACTGTTGTACTGGAACTTCAATTGATTCCAGGATTATCTGGAGACAATTTTGTTTTAAACTAGTTTTTGGCGTAATTCTGGGTAAATTTAACCACTGACTTACCAGAGTGTTAATCGCATTTGTATCACCCTGCTTGGCAAGTTCTAGAATATTTAGCTGTATCATATATAGTATTGGTGAGAATCTTAGCAATAACTTAGTTTGATTATTCCCACTCATGAGATACAAAGTAACATTTGACACATTTAAATTCTAATCATCAGTTATTCAACTCCTACCCATCAGCACAATTAATCACGGGATCGCTTGCTGTATTCTTCATGATTTGTTACAAAAGTACAAAGAACTTCTAGAGACCCAAAACCACATGTTCGGCGGACTTACTGGTTTACAAGATCCTAAAGGCACAGATTGGGGAGAGCGGATGCTCAACACGGTCGCCAGCCAAACGATTCGCCACCTGTTTACCCAAAGCGAGTCAGTAGAAGTCTTTGTGCGCTGCTACCCCTCCAGCAAGCTCTTGCAAGGCAGCATTGATAGCTTCAAAATGAGCGGTCGTGGCTTGGTGATTCGGAGAGATTTCGCAGTAGAAGAGATGTCTTTTGAAACTGATGCGGTGGCTATTGACTTCGGCTCGGTTTTAAAGGGTAAACTTAGTCTTAAGCAACCCACTCAAGCGATCGCTCAAGTAATTTTATCAGAAGCAGGGATAAACCAAGCCTTTAATGCGGAACTGGTGAAAAAGCGCTTGCTTAACCTCACCGTGCCATCACTGACAGAATTATCTGACGGAGAACCAGTCTCCTTTACAGATGTTCAGGTACAGCTATTGCCAGAAAATCGGTTGCAGGTTGTAGCAAAAGCAGATTTAAACAATGGCGAACTTGTGCCCCTGAGCATGATTTTAACTGTAGGTATTGAAAGGCGGCGGCGAGTTTCTTTCAAAGATCCAAAAATTCAACTTGATCAAGTGCCAGAAGCACAACGAGAAATTTCGCAAACCTTGAGCGTAGCGCTGGTAGAAATTTTAGATAATATGGTTGATTTGGATCGTTTTGACCTCGATGGAGTGAAAATGCGGCTCAACCGATTAGAAACTGAAGGTCAAAAACTTATTTTCAGTGGATATGCTGAAATTGAACGTATTCCAAGTAGCAGCTAATATGAAATGAACACGTAAAATATCAAAGTAAAGTCTTTCTGAGCAGCTTTGTGTAAAACTTTAAACAAATTAAATACCGCCTAGATTATTCTAGGCGGTAATTTAAATATTTAGGTTTTTAAGGGATTTCGGAGTAATTGATTACAGGTTGTAATTCATTTTTACTTATCACCCCTAACTCCCAATACGGTTTGCTTAAGATCCCCCCGCCTGCGGCGATCCCCTTTTTAAGGGGGTATAAAGAGGGTTAAAAGCTCCCCTTAAAAAGGGTGCTTGGGGGGATCTTCAAAAGATTAAAACTTTAACCGAACCGTATTGCCATAACTTCCTAACTCTCTACCTTCCCACGCCTACATATTGGAATCCAGCGCGTATAAGTGTTTCAGGGTCGAGGAAGTTACGACCATCGATGATAACGGGGTGGGCCATCAATTTTGCCATCTTCACATAGTCGAGAGTGCTGAACTGCTGCCATTCGGTGACGAGTACTAAGGCATCGCAGCCGTCAGCTAATCTTTCGGCATCGGTTTCTACTAGCACCCCAGAAAGGCCATGACGCATACCTGTTTGGGAAATAATTGGATCGTAAGCTTTAACTTTGGCTCCTAATCTGTTTAGCTGCTCGATTAAAATAAGGGCTGGAGCATCGCGCAAGTCGTCGGTATCTGGTTTGAAGGTCAGTCCGAGTAGTCCGACTGTTTTGCCTTTGAGAATTTTCAGAACTTGTTGGAGTTTCTCCAGAGCAATCAAGCGTTGGCGTTCGTTAACACTAACGGCAGATTTTAGTAACTGGGCTTCATAACCATAGTCATCAGCAGTATGAATTAGAGCCGAGACATCTTTGGGAAAGCAGGAACCACCCCAACCGATACCAGCTTGTAAAAACTTGTTACCAATGCGGGAGTCTAGACCGATACCTTTGGCTACTTGGGTGACATCAGCACCGACGCGATCGCAAATATTAGCAACTTCGTTAATAAAACTAATCTTAGTGGCTAAAAAGGCATTGGCGGCGTATTTAATCATCTCCGCCGAACTCAGGTCTGTTGCCAGAATTGGCACTGGGGGTAAAGATTGATCCTCAGCGTACTTGCGTTCCACAATCGGGGCATACAGTTGTTGCATTAAGGCTACTGCTCTTTGGCTATTGCCTCCTAGTACAATGCGATCGGGGTTAAAGGTGTCGTGAACTGCCGAACCTTCGCGCAAAAACTCTGGATTGCTGACTACATCAAACTCGGCTACAAATTCAGGTAATTTATCATCACTCGGTACTCCACCTGCGGGTATCAATGTTTTTTGCCGCTCTGCAACACCATCTAGAACAAGCATCCGCACCCAGTCACCTGAGCCAATGGGGACTGTAGACTTATTCACTATCACCTTATAACCACCGTTGAGATTTTCACCAATCCCACGGGCTACAGCTTCAACGTAACGAGTATCACTTTCACCAGTAGGCAAAGGTGGTGTTCCCACAGCAATAAACAGAATTTCACCGTGGGAAACTCCAGCAGCAAGATCGCTTGTAAAATGAATCTTCTGTGTTTGAATGGCAGACTGCATAATTTCTGAGAGTCCCGGCTCAAAAATTGGGGACTGTCCAGACTTCATTAACTTAACTTTTTCTTCGTTGTTGTCTACGCAAATTACATCATGCCCAATATGAGCCAAGCAAGCACCTGTAACTAAACCAACGTAGCCAGTACCAATCACGCAAACACGCATTCTTTAACTCCCTAATTTTTTTTGGTGTAGTCTTCAAAAAGAAGTTATCAATATGACACTTAACACACAGTTAGAAAACTCAGTAACTAAGCATACCAGCTACCCTTTGGGTAAGCCTGCATGAAAATTCAGAGCAACGCTAGGCGCTACGCTACTTAGTTGGTTGAATTATTGACATCGCCTTGAATGCGATTACGGAAATCTTCTATTGTCAGTTTTAACCCCTCTTGCAGAGGAATGGTAGGTTCCCAATTTAACAAAGTTTTTGCCTTAGTAATATCAGGCTGGCGACGACGGGGATCGTCCGAAGGTAGTGGCTCAAACTTAATCTGTGCGTCTGGGTTGATCATGTTCTGCACAGCTTGCGCCAATTGTAAAATTGTGTATTCACCAGGATTACCCAAATTTACTGGGCCAACATAGTCGCTATTCATCAGACGGATGAATCCTTCTACCAAATCAGAAACGTAGCAAAAACTCCGAGTTTGCGAACCATCGCCATAAACAGTTAAAGGATTGCCTCGCAAGGCTTGAACTATAAAATTGCTTACTACCCGACCATCGTTTTCTAACATTCTCGGGCCGTAGGTGTTAAATATTCGCACAACTCGAATATCAACTTTATTTTGTCTGTAGTAATCAAATGCTAAAGTTTCAGCAATTCTTTTACCTTCGTCGTAGCATGAACGTATCCCAATGGGATTGACGCTACCCCTATACTCTTCAGTTTGGGGATGAACTTCTGGATCTCCGTATACTTCACTAGTTGAAGCCAAGAAAAATCTAGCTTTCACACGTTTAGCCAGCCCCAACATATTCAGGGTTCCCATGACGTTAGTCTTAACGGTTTTAACTGGGTTGTACTGGTAATGTACTGGTGAAGCAGGGCAAGCTAAATGGTAAATTTGATCCACTTCTAACCGAATTGGTTCGGTAATATCGTGGCGGATCATTTCAAAATACGGATGACCTAACCATTTAAGAATGTTACGTTTATGGCCAGTGTAAAAGTTATCCAAGCATATTAATTCATGCCCATCGGTCATTAATCGGTCGATGAGATGGGAACCAATGAACCCAGCACCGCCCGTCACCAAAATTCTCATAGTTTCCCAGTTACTTACAAATATTTTCAGTACCTATTGCACTTACTTTTAGATTACCCAGCTTGGGGACAAAAATACAGAACTCAAAAAAGAACAAGGCTTAATCAAAAAGTGTTATTGAACTTACTTATTTTGCTATGGTTATAGTCTTGTGATGTTTTTACCTGCTTTTTTAACAATTTAACTAGAAAAATAACAAACTTAGTCTCAATATTGTTAGTCTTCTACTTAAAGTTCATCAAATCTTCAATAATATAAATTGTTTTTACGGTTATTGCTGTTCTCAGTTGGATGCAAAGCAGCAAAGAATTGACTGTAGGAATATCTATATATTCTTACAGTTAATTCTTTTGTTGCAAAGCTTTTTTTCAATACAGATCGCAGCCCTAGTTCACTCAGATAGACTAAAATCTGCCTGATATTATACAGCAGATGTAATACTAGTAACCGTGTTAGATATAACTATATTTGTGGTTTGAGTGCGCTGCGGTTCTCCAAGCATGACAATGGAGCAGGTTAGTTGTCTGGCTAACTGGGTTGTAACATCGCTAATGGCTAACCCTCCAGGACTGGTACGATTGCGTATAAAAGGTAAAACTACTAAATCATATAATCGTGCTGCCTGCAAAATTGCTTGGGCAACATTTTCATGAGCGATAATTTGAATTTCTGGAGCATTAGCCAAAGCTAAATTAGATACCATTAGGGAGAGATGCGATCGCCTCCAAGCAATTTTACTGGAACTCGTGCGGCGATCGCACACATTTAGCACAGTAATGTGGCTCTGATTTGCCTCTGCCAGCATTTGGGCAAATTGTACAGGCTGTAATATGGGTGCTGTTAAGTTTTCTACTGGCACTAAGATGCGCTGAATTTTTTTCGGTGATTCTACTAGACGTGTTACTGCTACTGGACAATGGGATGCCCAAAGCACACCATCAATTACATTCCCAAATAAACGCGCTCGTAACCCAGTCCGTTTACCCCAACCCATCACAATTAAATTAGCCTTTTGTTCGCGGGCGGCTCGGCTAATTCCTTGAGCAAAGGCATCATCAATTCGCAGCATTGGTTCTGCGACTACGCCCAATAATCGGCTGTGTGTCGTGGCTTTGGTCAATAACTGCTCACTTCGTTGTAGAGAAGCTTCTAACTGTGGTGCATCCATCTGAGCCGCAGCAGTTGCGATCGCCAGTGGTATAATTTTCCCCTGAGACTGACGCGCTAATAACGCTGCCATTTCAATTAAATGCTGTTCGGTATGAGGATTATAGACAGGTACAACTATCGTAAAAGCGCTGTCTGTCTCTGGTGCATTCTGGTCAGGTAGAGGTAGTGCCGGATCTTCCTCTGCTAAGGAATTCAAACCAACAGCTATTCGACTGGTTATCAACGGCCCCAAAGTTGATGTGACAACCATTAAGACAATGACACTGTGTAATACTTCTAGTGGCAGCAACCCAGCCCGATATCCCACTAACGTAGCTGCTAAGGTTGTACCAACCTGGGGAAGTGATAGCGACCAGATGGTTAACGTTTCTTGCCACTTGTAGCGGTAAAGCAGTTTTGTCAACAAAGCTGCAATCAATTTACTGGCAATCAAACCGACTATCATCAACAGCGTTAACTTGAGCGTATCCAGGTTGTTCACAAAGGTGGATAGATTGATCAGTAAGCCAAGGTCAACAAAGAAAATGGGAATAAACAACACACTGCCAATAAATACTACCTTTTCTTTGACAGGGCCTTCACCCACAGCTTCATTCACCGCCAAACCCGCCAAAAAAGCACCAACTATTTTTTCTACCCCAATCAATTGAGCGCCTACAGCCGCCAGAAATACGGAAAGTAATACAAACAAAAACTTGTTTCCTTCATCATCTCCAGACCGCTTGAAAAATTCTTTACCTGCCCAATCAAAGCCTGTAACAACGGCAACAGAGTAAATAATTAACCAACCCGACAAGGTGAGTAGTTTAGCAAAGCTGAATGCTCCAGCATGAGTGATGCCTACACAAACGCCTAAGATCAGCACTGCCCCAATATCTGTAAAAATCTTAGCTCCAATGGTGACAGTAACAGCTTTATTGTTTACTACTCCCAAACGGCTGATTATGGGATATGCCAAAAGAGTATAGGAAGTGAATAAAGAGCCAATTAAAATTGAAGTATTCCAGCCATAGCCTAAAATCAGCCCTACTAAGGTTCCCATTATTAGGGGGACAAGGAAAGTCAAGCTGGCAAAGCCAAAGGCACGACTTTTTTGCCGACGGAACTTTTCGAGATCAATTTCTAGCCCGGCGACAAACAGTAAATAAATTAACCCAATCTCTGATAGCAGGTTAATCATCGGTGAGTCAGACTGAAATAAATTCCAGCCTGAAGGCCCAAGTACTAGCCCGGAAAAAACCAAACCCACTAATCCTGGTAATCTTAGCCGCTCAAACATGATGGGGATAACTAAGATAACCACCAGCAAAATAGCAAAGGGAACAATTGGTTCCTTGCCAAGAACTTGGGAAGTTGGTTCCAGAACAAGAACTTGTGATATGAGTTCCATCATGTAGGAATTGAAGGGGCTATGGTAAAACTGCGATTACCTTGGGGCGATCGCCTGATGGATATAAAATGGGTAAGCCACCTGACGAAAAATTAAAAATATTAACTTACACTAACTAGGCAATGGTCTAAGAACTAACTACCTACGGATGGATTTGACTTAAAATAAACCGCAAGCGATCGTAGTCGTCTTTAAGTAGCACGCTTAGGTTACGTCCAGCTTTAATTAACCATTCTCGGTCAGCTTTGCGTAATTGGTATACATCTCGAATGGCAGCTGCGGTCAAGGACTCGACTGGCGCACCGTTAATACAAAGTAATGTCCGCAAAAAATCTAGTTCTTCAGTAAATTTAACGATCGCTTCTGGTTCACACCGATAAACAGCTTGATGAATTTGCGGGGGACGGGGTGGTAGATACTGATATATTCTTTGGTTATAACCTCGATTCTGGGAAGATTGTTCAAATCCCACGATCGCAGCTCTAAATTCTGTTCTCAACATGGCAAATATCTGGGGTTGTTCCTCGCGTAAGTCTTGCAATGACAACCCCAAAGCCCTAGCCCTGTGTACAGAATCTATAGGCATGGTCGTGGCATAATATACTACCCCATAAACTTGATTCCCAGATTCTTCATCCACAGAGCAAACCCAACTACCAAAGGGTGGCATGGAGGGAAAGCTCAAATCTTCTGGTTCCAAACACTGAGCTAGAAATTCAGTACTAGTAGTTTCAATCACCTCCGCAATGTGGTTGGGATGGCGATCGCCAGTAGCAAACTGTGGTAGTGGGAGGCGCATAGTAATTTAGTCATTAGTCATTGGTCATTAGTCATTAGTTTTTGCCAAAGGACAAATGACTAATGACTAATCTTATTTGGCTTTTTTCCGTCCGGCTATGGTTTCTACGAGTTCCAATTCGCTTAGGCGAAAGGTAACTAATTTATCCCAGTTACCACCTTCAAATAATACGGCTACTTTGCCATCGGTCAGTCGTTGCACGAGTCCTTCGTAGCGATAATAGGTATCTGCGGGATTTTTGACGCGAACAGTTGCTCCAGGCAGAATCATGTTTTTAGCCTCGCTTGTTTCCTTTTAATAGCTTAATACTTGTTATTAGTCATTTGTCGTTGGTTCTGACAAATGACTAATGACGAATCAATAATACTTCTGCCTTTGGCGAAAATTTGCTACCGATTCTACTATTCCCAAGGAAATGAAGTTGGTCAGCATAGCAGAACGTCCATAACTCATCCAAGGTAAAGGTATTCCTGCCACAGGTGCTAAACCTACAGTCATGCCAACGTTCACAATCAACTGAAACACGATCATAGACAAAACGCCAATAGCCAACAAGGAACCAAAGTTATCTTTGGCGGTTTGGGCAACATGCAGCAGACGGAGGCAAATTAAGCAGAAGACAAACAGCACTAACAAACAACCAACAAAACCGAATTCTTCTCCGACTGCGGAGAAAATAAAGTCTGTATGCTGTTCGGGTACAAAATTCAGTTGCGTCATTGGCCCCTTGAACAGACCCCATCCCCAAATCTCACCAGCACCAATGGCAATACGAGATTGGATTAAGTGATACCCAGCACCGAGTGGATCGTGATCGGGGTCCATGAATACAGTTAGCCGAGCTTTTTGATATGGTTTTAGAATATGGTTCCAAGCGAAGACTCCTAATTCGCCACCCATTATATTGAGAGTCCACGCACCGATCGCACTGCAACCAAATCTACGCCAAGGGAGAGTTTGCCAGCCCAAAATGGCCATCGCAAATGACCAAACTATTCCCAATGGGCCAAAAGATAGTTCTTTGAATAAAATTATTGGCTCTGATAAAGGCCAAGATATACTAAACAAAATGGCCGCAACCACAGGAGAAATCAGCAGAATTAACCAGCCTGGGTTAGCATTTGCCCAATAAAGCATTCCTAAGACGATCGCACCAAATACCAATGATGTTGCTAAATCTGGCTGCAAAAATACTAATCCCCAAGGTATGGCGGTAATTGCCAGAACCCGGAAAACACCTTCAAGGCTAGAAGCAGTACGCCTGTGTAGCAAAGCTGCTAAGGTAACGATCATGCCGACTTTGGCAAATTCTGAGGGTTGCACGTTAAAGCCGGCGATACTAATCCACCTCTGTGCCCCTTTAGCGCTAGTACCAGCAATCATCACCGCGATTAAGCTGAAATTCGTTAGTGAGTATGTTACCCAGTGCCACTGCATTAAGAGTTCGTAGCGGATGCGAGATAAAAAGAGGGCTATAAGCACACCGATACCCGCTACCATCCAGTGCCACCACCAGTCAGTTACTGGCTGCTTCAGTTCCGTACTGAGGATCATGATGCCACCAAAGATACTGACAGCAACTGGCAAACAAAATAGTAGCCAATCTACATTTTGCCAGGGCTTAACCCAAGACTTCCAGCGAATTTTGGGGAGCGATCGTTTTAATAACATTGTGCCAATTTAGACTTTTTGAAGTGTTGGGAATTGGGAATTGGGAATTGGTTATTTTCGTTGTCTCTCTAAAGTTGTGATCTGTTGACTTGTCTTTTGTTTTCCTTTTCTCCATTCCCCATTCCCCATTCCCCATTTCCCATTTTTAGTATTCCCAGGACATAGCCCAGGAAGCAGATAGAAATTAAAAATTAATTATGTCAACGCAGCAACTGATACTTTACCAGCAATGGTAAGAGCGATCGCAGTTAATGCTTTTGCCGAAGCTGAATCGGGATCACCAACAACTATGGGCACACCACTGTCACCACCAACTCGTGTGGAAATCTCTAGTGGTACGCACCCCAGCAGTGGCACTCCCAATTCTGCGGCGGTTTTGGAGCCTCCACCGGAACCAAAGATGTCATAGTGCTTATCTGGTTGATCGGGGGGGATAAAATAGCTCATATTTTCCACGATCCCCAATACCGGGACATTCATTTGCTGAAACATTCGCAATCCCTTGCGAGAATCTAATAGGGCTACATTTTGCGGTGTGGTGACAATTACCGCCCCGGCCATTGGCACTGCTTGAGTTAAAGTTAACTGAGCATCTCCGGTTCCCGGTGGCATATCTACAATCAAATAATCCAGTTCTCCCCATTGCACTTGATAGAGAAACTGGCGAATTACGCCATTGAGCATAGGGCCCCGCCAAATGACTGGTTGATCTCGGTCAATCAAAAAGCCCATTGAAACTAATTTGACACCGTGATTAAAAGCAGGTTCCAGAATGTCACCTGTTTCTGTGGAACGTACCACAATTTGGGCATCAGCTAGACCTAGCATAGTGGGATCGTTGGGGCCGTAAATATCAGCGTCTAACAACCCAACTTTCGCCCCAGTTTGAGCTAGAGCCACTGCTACATTCACCGCCACCGTACTTTTACCAACACCACCTTTGCCACTGGAAACAGCAATAATATTTTTTACGCCAGAAATACCAGTGCGATCGGGTAAACTTTTTTGTTGCGGTGTTTCTGCGGTTACTTCTATGCTGACATCTGTAACGCCTGGGAGTTTTTTAACAGCTTTCTGACAGTCTTCGACGATAAATTCACGTAAAGGACAGGCAGGAGTGGTTAACACTAAAGTGAAACTAACCTTACCACCGTCAATTTTGACGTTGCGAATCATATTCAGTTCCACCAGACTTTTGCGGAGTTCTGGGTCTTCCACTGGACGCAAAATTTCTAGGACAGAGCGAGAATCGAGGACATCGTACATAAAAATTCAAAATTCAAAATGAATAAATACACTTGTGGCGAACATCTTAGCTATTAACTCGATGTTTTCTGAAGTAAGGTCAGCTTAGTGTTTTCACTGTCAATGCCGTAATAAAACTTAGCAAATGGCATTATTACCTAATAGAATCTTAACTTTCTTTGGGCATTGGGCATTAGCCTGGATTTCTCACTTGTGAGAAATCCAAGGGGTGTGGGAAGTGTGGGAAGTGTGGGAGGTGTGGGAGGTGTGGGAGGTGTGGGAAGTGTGGGAGGATGGGGAAGAAGTCTTACCCCCCACACTCCCCACACTCCCCACACTCCCCACACTCCTCTTCTCCCTCTGCCTACACCCCTTTATCTAAAAATCAAAACAACTGTCATCAAGAGATTTCTTCTTCCCAGATACCGTTGGCAATGCCGTTTTTTCTGCTGCTTCTACTAAAGACCGTGCTACGCGGTCTACATAAGGACGGGATAAAGACCAAATCAGGGGCGATAACCACCCCCGTAGCGTTACAGAATAAGATAAACAAGTGCCACAAACAGTTGACTCTACTTGATAAGTCACCCGTTCTTCTATTCCTGGAATTGCCAGCACTCGGATACTCAGCATCTCCTTGTGATTGACACGCTCCACAAAAATACGGATGGGAATTGGCGAAAAGCGTGTTACAGCATGAAAAATCAATCCTGGTTTGGGTACTAATCCGTAGGGTACATTAGTACTCTTAAGTAGTGGATGCCAGGAAACATCTGTTAAGTCAGCAACTTTTTGCCACAGTTCATCTACAGAAGCAGAACTAATCTCTCGATATGTCCGCACCAGAGAAGCGCAAAACCGACGACGTTTGCGGTGGATGAATTTGGATAACCAATCTTGCATTTTCCTAATCCTCCTCCCTAGACACTTTCTGGCAACTCTGGTATTGTGTGCAACTACGCTCAGTTCCTGAAATACCAAATGAGCGAAATAGTTAAAATTAACAAAATAAAACTCAGTCAATATACAAGCCTATACGCATTTGAGGGAAAATAACTCTAGTGATGGCCATCAATCGTATAAATGCTTAACCAGTAAGAAAAAAGCGGGTTGGGCAAATAGAGCTTGATTGTTGGCGCGTGTTTCCCCCAAATTTTTCAAATTAAGAAATTTGTGGCTTTCTGGAAATTGTAATTTAGGTTCGGGAATCTATGTTGACCAACTCGCAAACACCAACTGTAGCAGCAGAATCATCCAAGTCTTTGCCAGCACCTGACGCTCAGATGAGAGTCAGTCAGTTTATGAAACAACTGCAAGACGAAATTACTGAATCATTGTCAAAACTAGATGGTGTGGCTAAGTTTAATGAAGATAGTTGGGAACGCCCTGAAGGGGGTGGAGGGCGATCGCGCGTGCTGCGAGAAGGTGCAATATTTGAACAAGCAGGTGTAAACTTTTCTGAAGTTTGGGGTTCCCATTTGCCAGCCTCAATTTTAACCCAACGCCCTGAAGCCGCAGGACATGGCTTTTATGCCACGGGTACTTCAATGGTATTACATCCTCACAATCCTTACGTGCCAACAGTTCATCTAAATTATCGCTACTTTGAAGCGGGGCCAGTGTGGTGGTTTGGTGGTGGTCTTGACTTGACACCTTATTACCCGTTTGCCGAAGATGCGGCACATTTACACAAAACATTAAAACAAGCTTGTGACAAACACCACCCAGATTATTACCCAGTATTTAAGAAGTGGTGTGATGAATATTTTTACCTCAAGCATCGTGATGAGACACGAGGCGTAGGCGGTTTGTTTTTTGATTACCAAGATGGTCAAGGTGCTTTATATCGCGGACCAAACCCCGATGGGAAAGCGGCTATTCATAGCAACCAGGTGGGAACACCAGCAACCCGCAATTGGGAAGATTTGTTTGCTTTTGTGCAAGACTGTGGTAGAGCATTTTTACCAGCCTACGTACCTATTGTAGAACGGCGGCATGGGATGGAATATGGCGATCGCCAACGGAATTTTCAACTCTATCGCCGGGGACGGTATGTAGAATTTAACTTGGTTTATGACCGAGGTACTATTTTTGGTCTGCAAACAAACGGACGCACCGAATCAATTCTCATGTCTTTACCGCCTTTAGTGCGCTGGGAATACGGCTATCAACCGGAACCCAATACACCCGAAGCCGAGTTGTATGAAACCTTCCTTAAGCCTCAAGATTGGATCAACTGGACACCGCCTCAATAGTGCTGTACATGGATAGCGGAGCATTTAGCCTGTGCTGAGTTAGGAGTTAGGAGTTTTTCCCTATCTCCCTCATTTTCCTAGTCTCTGCCACTCCTCGTTTAAAATTGCTACTCAGTACTGATTTAGTGAGTTAAACTACTAAAGTTAAGCACTTAGCAGAAAAAGGTGACAATTTTAGCTATAGCTTGTTAATCTCAAGTGACAGCGTTAGACAATTCTGTAACTACCTAATCTTAAGAGGAATGCCACGGGGAGGGCTTTAGTGATTCATATAGACCAAAAAACTTATACAACCCAAGACGGAAACACCGTTATTGTCCTAACACCAGCAGGTCGCCTAGACATTACCACTGCTTGGCAATTTCGCCTGAAATTACAAGAGTGTATTTCCAAACTCAGCCGCCATGTAGTTGTAAATCTGGCTCAGGTGAATTTTATTGATAGTTCTGGTCTCACGTCTTTGGTAGCTGGAATGCGTGATGCTGATAAAGTCAAGGGCAGTTTCCGCATCTGCAATGTACATCCAGAAGCCAAACTCGTGTTTGAAGTGACGATGATGGATACTGTCTTTGAAATCTTTGAAACAGAAGATGAAGCTTTAGAAGGTGTACCTCGTAGTATAGCTAGCTAAAAAAGAGTTAGGAGTTAATAGAAACTTCATAACTCGTAACTTATGAATGATAGGTTTATCTTATTGAATACTGATTCCGCTTGGTGTAGCGATAAGGGCCCATAATCGCTCCCCAAGTTGCTTTTCCAGTTGCTGGATCAATTCCTTTGTCGTAGCTGTGAAATTCTGCCACAGTGGTTTCAAACCCCAAGGAAACATAGATGCTATTACCAAGATAAGTAAAGCTGCAACGAGTCTCTGGTTGTGGTGTGGCGGTAAACTTATAGCGATCGCCAGCTAATGCTTCGTGAGTCACTGTTAGGATACAACCTGGTAGTAAATCTAATTGTTCGGGTGTAAGTGTGTTCAGTAGAGCAGGGTTATTGCCTGCGCCTCTTAATGCATCTGGATTTTGAGGTATATAGTATTGTACTTCCAGAGATGTGTCAGAGTTGCTACCATGACGCAACCGCATAATTCGCTGACGGTAAGGTTTATCTAGGTTAATCACGCTAGCTTGTTCGGCAAACAAGGTGATGCTATCTTCTGTGAACAAATTCACTGGTCTTTGCCACATTCGGAGATGCACATACCAAACTGGTTCTTCTATAGCTTGTTCCCGATTATCAAATTCACCAGCTAGGTACTCACCTAAAGCAATTAACTGTGGCGAGAAGTTCATAAATTCAATAAAAAAATCATTAAGGAGAAATATTTCTGGCTAGTTTTTTAGAGGAAAAGGTCTTAATTCCCTGTGGTTACTAGCTTATAAAATACTTTTGATTTGTTTATATTGTAGATGAAACCGTCACAAGTCAAAAGCTCAACTTGGCAAAGTCGCCTTTAAGCGAGAAAATAAAGATACGTCGCCCTTAACATTTTCTTTGTGAATAACGTCCGTACTGTCTCTGATACAAAACGAACTTTTTACAATCTTCACACCCGTCCGATTAACACTATTTATCGTCGGGTAGTAGAAGAATTGATGGTAGAAATGCATCTGCTGTCAGTAAATATCGATTTTAGCTACAATCCAATTTATGCCTTGGGTGTCGTCACAACTTTTGACCGCTTCATGGAAGGCTATCAACCAGAACGGGATCAAGAATCAATTTTTAACGCCTTATGTCAGGCTATAGAAACAGATCCACAACGCTATCGACACGATGCCCAAAGATTGCAAGCTGTAGCTAAAGGTTTGCCTGTTAAAGATTTAATTGGGTGGCTAGCCCAAACTACTTACTTAGATAGAGATGCTGACTTGCAAACACAACTGCAAGCGATCGCCAACAATCCTAACTTTAAATACAACCGTTTGTTCGCAATTGGTTTATTTTCGTTATTAGAACAGTCAGATCCGGAATTAGTCAAAGATGAAAAGCAACTAACTGAGGCGCTAAAAGCGATCGCAGCTGGCTTGCACGTATCTGATGACAAACTCAACAAGGATTTGGAATTATACCGTTCTAACCTAGATAAGATGGCGCAAGCGCTGGTAGTAATGGCAGATATGCTCTCAGCCGATCGCAAAAAACGCGAACAACGTAAACAGCAATCAACGACTCCCGTTGCTCCCCCAAGTTCCAACGAATAGTTAGGAGTTAGGAGTTAGGAGTTATTAACAACTAAATCCTAACTTCTAGCTCATCACTATTGATTTTAAACACCCAATAATTTGTAGATTAAGCTGTTAATTATAGTCAGCGTAAATGCTCCAATAACAGCACTCCAAATACCGTAACGTAAGCGAAAGCCCTCTACTAACCAAGCAGCAATACTAAAGCAAACTACGGCAATCATAAATGTGAAAATGCCGGATAGTAAGTCCAGTGTAAGTAAATTGGGGACTGCAAAAACGAGGCTTAAAATCGGTCTGACTATTGCCGTCACGATACCAAGCACTGCGGCAGAAAGAAAGGCTTTACCAGGAGTATCAATTTCAACTCCTAAAGGTAATTTACTAATTATCAACAGGCTGATAGCTGTTACTACCCAAACAATTAAAAGCGTAACGATATTCATGCCACAACCCCTGAAACGTGAATGGCAATTGGTGATAAATTCCTTCAGTTTATCGGTGGAAAAATCTTTAAAGCTCAACCAATTATTTGTAAGTTAGCAGAAATTTCATTGCTAACCGAATTTTGTTTTAGATATCTTTAGGATTGAGAAAAAGCTCCAGGGGAAAAGGGGGCAGACGGGCAGGAAGCAGGGGAGCAGGGGTATAAAGAAGATACAAGGAAGAGGGGGAGCAGGAGAGAGACTTGTCCCCTTGTCCCCCTGCTCCCTTGCCCCCTGCCCCTCTGCTCCCTTGCCCCCTGCCCCTCTGCTCCCTGCCCCTCTGCTCCCTGCCCCTCTGCTCCCTATTTCATCTTTTAAGAGGTGGTTGCGTTTGTTTGGGTGCTACAGGGGCTTGGGATGCTGGTGGGTTGGAAATACCAGGATTGATAGGACTGATGCCTTGCTCGGTTGGAGGCTGACTTACACCAGGTAAGGGTACGGAATTAGGTGCTAAGGGAAATTTAGGGGTAATATTCCCTTCGGGATTGATGCCTGGAACTGGCGCTATACCAGGATTGACTGGGAAAGAGGGGATATTCGGCTGATTGAGTGAGTTTGTGAGTGGTTGAGATGGGCCAGGAATAATTCCTAAAGAAACGCGATCGCCTCCTACTTGCCGTAGCAAATCCAATGTCTCAATTACATCATTGTAAGTTGCTGTCCGCGAAGCATTTAGCACCACAATAGCACTGGGGTTTGCTTGGAGATACTGTTTTAGTCTCGCTCCCAAATCATCGCGTTTTACAGGCTGTTTTTCTATGTAAGTATTGCCAACGGCATCGATAGTTACAATCAGACTTCCGCTCTGTGATGTTATTGCAGATACTGTACTAGGGCTGGCTTTGGGCAAATCAACATTTATTGCCTGTTGCCGTGTAAATTGTAAAGCCGCCAACAAAAAAAACGTCAGTATACAAAAAACGACATCAATTAAAGGGATGATTTGAATTTGGACTTCTTCAATTGGGGTATGTAGATTAACTTTCATTTTCTCAATTTAATCGCCTGCTTGGGGTTTAATTCTTGACTAATTAGGTAAATTCGGGGGTTCAGGAGGTTCAGGCAACCTAGTCTTTCCTGGCTTGCGGGGTGGAGTGAAATTTTCCCGGACAATTGGTGATGTAATATTACTAAAATCAGGGGGAGATTGGCGGTAGAGTAATTCCATCTCATTCCCTGCTTTCCGAAAAACTTTGACTTGGTTGACTACAAAACTTTGAAATAGGCGATAAAATACCAAGCTAATAATGGCAACTATTAACCCAGTTGCCGTACTAATTAAGGATTCACCAATACCAGTAGTCACCCCGGCGGTAGATTCAGTTCCCAAATCGCCAATCCGAATTGAGCGCAGAGAATGAATTAAACCTAAAACAGTACCCAATAATCCCAGCAGGGGCGCGAGGGCAATCACAGCTTCTAAAAGCTTTTCGCCCCGCCGCATTCCAGCCAATTCATCTTCTGCTGTAGCCTCAAGTGCTAGTCGAAAGGTTTCCACATCAGTTTTTGGAAAACGTAAGGGGGCATAAAGAAAACGCCCGACAGGTTGATGGCTTGCTTGTTTGGCAATGTCAGCAGCTTCTTGCCAATTATCCTGGGCTGCATCCAGAATGCGATCAACTATTTGCTTTTCCTGAGTCAAAATTCGCAACCAGAACCACAGACGCTCAAAAATCACACTCAAAGATAGAATCGACAGGACAAGTAAAGGCCACATCGCTGGCCCGCCCTTATAAAATAAATCTAAAATATCCACTGTTTAAGTTTCCTCCCTCCATGACTAGAGCAAATGTGCTAAGGCATTTTAATTCTAGAGATTAATGCAAAATGAGGGACTTCCAAAATATAAATTTCTCGAAAAGCTAAAAAGATAGTGTAAGCATGGGGTATTGGACTTCGACTGGTGGACAAACTTGCTGCTGGGTTGCATAATCCCGAATTAATACAATCACTGTCTAATTTGTCAAACCCTTGCGGTATTAAACTCTTATGGATAATTACAAAATAGGTTTTTGATGACAGATTAGGAGTAGCGTCTTCTCGACTAACTAGGACGGTTATTCCCACCGGGAATTTTTAGGATTATTTGTCAAAATTAAAGATAACTGGAGGTTCAAAATATGAAATTTTCAATCCAATCACTTTACACCTGGTATCGCGATGTACTCCGTAACCCCAAGTACCGTTGGTGGGTTATTTTAGGAACGTTGGTCTATTTGGTCAGCCCATTTGATGTTCTCCCAGATTTTATACCCGTTGTGGGACAGATTGATGATGTTTTCCTTTTGACTCTGCTAGTTTCTGAGGTGTCTGGGCTAGTAATTGAGGGCTGGAAGGCTCGTAAGGGTGATGTGGATAATGAAGTGCCTAATACTACTGAGGGTTCTACCTCAAGTGCAAGCACTATTGATGTTGATGCTGTTTCTGTTAAGTAGTTTTAATAAAACCCCTGCTTTTGGAATTTGAGGTGGGGGATATTTTTTTTAACGCATAGGCGCTTCGCCTTCCCGCAGGGTAGGGGCGCGGAGGGAAGCGCGGAGGTTCGCGGAGGATGAGAGGCAGTGAGAGGGAGTGAGAGGGGGAGTTAGAGGTTGTCGGCTACGCGTTTAATGCCTTCTTTAAGGTGGAGGACGTTAAAGTTGAGGAGAAGACCTAGTTTGCAGTTTGCTAGTTTGAGATAGGTTAGAAGTTAAACTGAGTGAATCGGGTGGAAAGATTCTACAGATTTAATCTCTACAATTACTTTGTTTTCGACTATCAAATCTAATCGATAAACGCATTCTAATTGCACATCTTGGTAAACCAAAGGCAATGGAATTTGCTTACCAACATTCAACCCGGCTTTGTTCAACTCATAATTCAAACACTCCTCATAAGCCGACTCCAACAAACCAGGTCCCAAAGCAGTATGCACCCTCATCGCACACCCAATAATCACCCCACTCAACTCATTCTCTCTCATCCTCTGCGAACCTCTGCGCTTCCCTTTGCGTTTAAAAATCTTTCACAAACTCTGTTAAGAAACGGAAAGCCTTCAAAATATAACTAGCACAATCTCTAGGAGAGGTATTGTAAAACGATCGCCACGCACTCGCCTTATCCTCATCATAGCGATCGCTGCGTTGACTATGATTCTCTAACCACGCTAATCGCACCGCGTGTCCAATCAACACATCTAACACAATATATTCTTCGATTTGCAGCTTGGGATTATTAGCTGCGATCGCTCCTAATTCGATTAATGCTTCAATATTAACTTGGCGATATTCTGGAGCTTCGATTTTATTCAGCAAATGCTCAACCAAGAGAGCAAAATTTCTTTCCCCTGCTGTCATCTCGGACAACATTATCTCACTATCTAAACGATTGCGGCGCTCTAGTTTATCCCCAATTACTAGACCCTTGCAATGTTGCATTAATAGCCAAACCTGCTTGAAAAAGTCTTTTGGTACGCGCCCCGTCGCACCTTCGGCTTGACGAAACCGCCGCCAACCACCTGGTGGAACTTCTATTTCTTCAGCGATTCCTGGTAACACCACCCAAGCAATATCACTTTCTTTTTGCTTGACGTGCAGTGATTCTTGTTGGCGTAACAGGTTACTCATGCCAGTATATCCAGTTAATACCTGACGCAAGCGCATTTTCACTTCAAAGGGTGAAAGTTGCATTAAGCGATCGTAAGCTTCATCTTGAGTGACATGCAATTCCTGTGCTAGTTCGCTGGTGATCAATAAGATGAGATAGCCGACTCTCAGCGTTAGTAGTCCCTGAAATAATTGGGATTCTGAGCGAATTAAGATACCAAGATAGATTAAAATTTCTTGGGTTAGGACGCGATCGCGGATATCTTCACGACAAAAATGATTAATTTTATCGGCAATTTCATCATGGGACATGGGTACGCTAATCAAGGACGCTTCGCTGTAAGCTTTACCCACAGCAATTTGCTTACCCCTTACCAAAATACTTGTGACTGCATCTGAGAGGCTGATATCAACCATTTGCCGTAATCCCGCAGCCCGACGTACCACTGCCCAAATACCTAAATCTCCAGCTTTGGTATAAACTTCATCGAGTAAATCAGCAACGGTGACGCGATATCCTGGGCCACCATATCCCGTATCAAATTCCATTCCCTGCAAGCGAGTTAAGGTTTGCAATAACTCAATTTGCTCGTAAATATTCTCTGATGAACGTAAATAAGAAAGTAATAATGCAAAGTTAGTTTCATACTCCATCTGAAATTCTTGAGTATGCCCTAAGCGCCAGTTTTTCTCAGGATGATAAGCCAAATAATAGCAACGTGGGCCAGCATTTCTCACTGGCGATCGCGAGAATTCTGCATTGGGAAGAAAATCAATTCTTTGGATTCCGGCTGTTAACATTAGCTGATTTAGCCGCCCTAATTTCACTTGCACACCGTTACAAACACCATCTTTTAGTTCTTGCATCAGTTCTAGTAATGCTTCAGAACCGATTTCTAACATGGTGTGCGTCAACATTAAAGTCAGAGTAGGACGACCTAAATCGCTCCAGTATTTTTGAATATAAGCTAGTTCGCTTCTAATTTGATCTAACAGAAAATGGTAATCAAGGGTTAAGTAAAATTGTTGAGAGTCTGAAAATGAAGGCAAAAATACAATTGTTTCACCACGAATCCGAAAGATTCTAGATGTTGTCAAACTCCGCAGCCGTCGAACTGGTCGCCCAGTTAAACCAAGTTTTTCATTACGGCCAATTTGCGTATAAATAGCTGAAAATTCTCCAGCTTTTCTCACTTGAATCGGTTCAACTTGGGTAGGCGTTTGTGTTTCAATCCCATGAACTTCTAGTTTTTTTTGTAAATCTTCATCTTCTGCTAACAACGCAATTTGTACCAATGATTCGCGCTGTTTTCCCACGCACAAATGTCTTCCCAAAGGGTCGATATCACCAACTGCTAGCAACCCTTCACTCAACATTTGACTAAGAAAATATAAACTCTGCGCCCACACCAAAGGAATATTTTCATTGGGTAAACGTGGTTGCGTTTGGGGTGCTAACTTTTCTGCTTCTATGTTTTCGGCTGGGACATAATATAGTTCTGGCAATAAACGCAAACCATCTTGTTCTATAAGTAATGATTCTAAAAGTTCTTGGTATTTTTTAACTTGTTCTTGCTCACCGCAAAATAATCCATCTAAAACTAAATAAGTGAAAAATAAGGGCCATTCGCATTCAATATGCTCAAATTGCTTGAGTTCCCACGGTTCGTAGTGCAAGCGCTGATTATCTTCTAAAACCGTCTGGTGTCCATCACGCAAAAAGCGTTTGCAGCCGTATTTACCTGCGAGTTTATTGATAATATCGTTTAGAGTGCGATCGCGTAATTCCAAATCTTCCACTGCAAAGGCAGGATAACTAATAATACTTAACAGCGCCGCATCAATTTCTTTGGAACCAGATTCTCTCGGTAATAACGATTCTAGAGTAATTCGGGCGCGGGCAATTTCATCTGGTAGCACATGAATCACCGATGCTTGACTACCACGCACACCAAACAAATCCAGCCCATTGATAGCTTCTAAAGCAGCTTTTGCCATACCTACGGAACTGGCATTTAACTCAGCATTACCACGATTAATTTTATTACCACGTTCCCAAATGCCGTAATCTGGAGTGCGGTAAGCTCGTCCAATGTAGTAAACCAAATTTTGGACAAAATTTACTTCATCAATTGTATAAATTATTGGCAATCCCGCAGCCGTCATTTGCGCCAACATCAGCAAAAATATAGATGTGGCATCAAGTTGCAAATGTCCCCATTCGTCATCACCAACAACAATATCACCAGTCGCAGTATTATATTTAGCGTGCAGTCCATCTAGTAGCGACTGAGTATGTTTAAATGTCTCTACTTTATGAGCCTGTCGCATCATTGCAAATAGCAACCCGCGCATCAGTTTGATGACACTGTGTTCTAGTTCATAGGTGCGTCCTTTGTCGTCGTCAATCTTGCGGTATGCAAGCCCTAAACCCCAAACTGCCAAAATGCTGTAAACATTGTCTCGCACCCAGGCATCTGTATAATCGCCGTGGGCTGTAATCGCTGTACTCGCAGGTAGTAAACCAGTAATCGGATTCTGCCGAGTCAGGATAATCGTTTTGATTTGCTGGTAGTAATAGTCCAGGCGAGTTAGCAATTTGGTAGATGTTTTCATGG
This sequence comes from Nostoc sp. C110, assembly GCF_043099725.1. Classification (GTDB taxonomy): domain Bacteria; phylum Cyanobacteriota; class Cyanobacteriia; order Cyanobacteriales; family Nostocaceae; genus Nostoc; species Nostoc muscorum_A. Next base: position 5,716,982 of record NZ_CP171148.1, read on the forward strand.
TTTGGTTCAGAACAACTTGCAAAATTCGACCCTGTGACTGTCAAGTGAATTACCTAAACCAAGCCAGAATAATTTCTGTAATGGTTGATGGGACAACAGCTAAGGGTGGTGTGAGTTTATTATTATCTCTTGTTAATACGCCTCTGGGTACTTAATTTTAGCGATCGCAAACTAAAACACTATTTACTTAGGTTGTTTTATACTTAGGATAGCGAAAATTATTATTGGGAGTCCTTTTTGGGGCGATGCGATCGTTGATTGCGTCGTAGAATCAGCTCAAAAACGCGGCGTTAAACTAAGACAAATTGCCCTATCTTACTAGCACCAACAACGGTAATTGGTGCTAGTAAGATAGAGCATCTAAAAGAAGCAGTTATTGGTGTGACTTGCAGGTTTTCAATTAATTGAGGTCGCTACCACACTCAAATTAACTTTGATAGGGGCGCGGCAGTTGGCGCAGTTGATGAGCAGTATCCAATTCACTATTGTTTTTTCTGCCATACCCCCAACCCAAGATGCGACGATATTCACCCATGATGCCACTTTCAATTAAATCATCCTCATTGACTGCAACATTGGTATGAGATTGGGGCGCAACATAGAGTGCATCCGCAGGACAATAAGCCTCACACATGAAACAAGTTTGACAGTCTTCTTGTCGAGCGATCGCAGGTGGTTGGTTAGATACGGACTCAAAAACATTGGTAGGACATACTTGGACGCACAGATTGCAATTGATACAGAGTTTATGACTGACAAGCTCGATCATGATACTGCTCCTGCTACGACTTTGATACAGAGGGTGTGGTTTGAGTGTTTGGTACTGGTGCTGTAGCGATCGCGTTCTGCTCGTCGTAGGCGATGGCATCCGTTAGCCAATCACGCCTCACCCATAGACGATCTAAGCCGCCGGTTGCCTGATAATAACGCTGATTTGGATCGGTTTCAGGATAGTCCATGCGAATATGTTCGCTGCGGGTTTCCGTGCGATGTAAAGCACTAAAATATGCCCATCGCGCTACAGCCGTGAGAGCAGCCGCTCGCCGAGAAAATTCCACATCGCGCACTGTATCTTGTTTCGGGTTCGTCTTTACCTGCTGCCACAACGTTTCTAATTTGGCCAGGGAATCCAAAAGTCCCTGCTCACAGCGCAAGTAATTCTTCTCTAAGGGGAACATCTGCGCTTGTACGCCGCGCACGATCGCCTCGCTATCGAATGTTTCAGATGTGGGAGACTGCGATGGACTACGCAATCCGGCTTGACCAGCAGGATGCACCACCCGTTCATGAGCATAAGCGCCAAGACTCTTCGCAAATTCAGCCGCGCCAACTCCAGCCCATTGTCCTGTGGAGATTGCCCAGGCCGCATTGGGGCCACCACCCCCAGAAGCTAAACCTGCTAAAAACTCCCGCGATGCAGCATCACCGGCGGCGTAGAGGCCAGGAACCTTTGTACCGCAACTATCATTCACAATCCGAATTCCACCCGTACCACGGACTGTACCTTCTAAAATCAGTGTTACAGGCACTCGTTCTGTATAGGGGTCAATGCCAGCTTTTTTATAGGGTAAAAAAGATATGAAATGAGACTTTTCAATCACCGCCTTGACTTCAGGTGTAGCTCGATCCAAACGAGCATAAACGGAGCCTTTCAGGAGGGCATTGGGAAGAAACGATGGATCGCGACGACCATTGACATAGCCACCAAGATCGTTGCCTGCTTCATCGCTGTAACTAGCCCAACCAAAGGGAACACCCCTTGTTACAGTGGCATTAAAAGCAGTCGAAATGGCATAGTGATTAGAAGCTTCCATACTGGAGAGTTCACCGCCAGCTTCTACTGCCATCAGCATTCCATCACCTGTATTGGTATTGCACCCTAATGCTTTACTCAAGAATGCACAACCACCATTGGCCAGGACTACTGCACCAGCGCGAACAGTATAGGTACGATGATTTTGTCTCTGCACACCTCTTGCTCCAGCCACCGAGCCGTCATCAGCCAATAAAAGCTCTAGAGCAGGACTTTGGTCAAGAATCTGCACCCCAACACGCAATAGGTTTTTGCGAAGTACCCGCATATATTCGGGGCCATAATAACTCTGGCGCACGGATTCCCCATTTTCTTTGGGAAAACGATAGCCCCACTTTTCAACTAAAGGCAAACTGAGCCAAGTTTTTTCGATTACACGCTCGATCCAACGTAAGTTAGCTAGGTTTTTTCCTACGCGATAACGCTCCCATAAAACTTTGTCCCAATTTTCTGGAGAAGGAGCCATGATGCCATTACCACTGGCAGCAGCTGCACCGCTCGTACCTAGAAAACCTTTATCAACAATGATTACTTTGACACCTTCTGATGCGGCTGCCCATGCTGCCCATGCTGCGGCAGGGCCGCCACCAATTACCAGCACGTCGGCAGTTAATTGCAGTTCATTTTCGCTATAGGCTGTTAGCAATTCTTTGTCCTCCTTTTTGGCAGTCAACTTCATACTTTGACTTGGAAAAGTTCTGTTAGAGGGAATTTGAGTAGCGTGTTGATTTCTTAACTCAGTCCCTAAGAGTTCTTTAATTTTGAATTCCGCTTTGCTGTACCAGTCCCTTTTTCATCCGTCCTGGTGTACGCAGTTCGTGATAAATACTTATGCAGTAGATAGAGTTTGCATAATCTATACAAAGAATGTGTAAGGCAAATTACAGTTCACATGATACACTAATTATTAGTTTTACAAACATTAAGTGTTACGAATTAATGTCTTATCCGGTTAGAACTGTGGTAAAAGTTTCCATTCTCGTGAGGGGTAATGACATATCGGCTCACACCAATATCACCATGACCAGACTTAGTAGAGTGCTATGTAGATAAGCTGGCAGCACGCACGCATCTTTAACAAATGAGACGCTATGAACTTCCTGTTATTTCAGCAGTCTAAAAATATATTTGCATTATACTACGGCAATTCGATCGATTTAGTGTATGATTCTAAAAACTACGACCGCTTCCTTTGGAATATTGCTTGTAGTGGATAGCAATATTCCAAAAGAAAAGGACGAGTGCGGACACCACCTTATAAATCAAACTTTGGAGAGTCTACATGGGCTACAAGCATATTGAAGTCAAACAAGTAGCTGGTTTTATTGGTGCTGAAATCAGCGGCGTGAATCTTTCGCGTCCTCTGAATGATGATGAAGTCAAAGAAATTCGCAAAGCACTATTAAAGTGGAAAGTTGTGTTCTTCCGTGGTCAGAACATCGATCATGCTGCCCAGGTTGAGTTCACATCTCGTTTTGGCGAAGTGACTTTCGCGCATCCACTTGGAGAGCCTGAACCAGTTGCGGGATTTCCGCAGATCAAACCCGTAGACCGTAGGCTCTATGAAAAGCAATATGGTTTCCGCAGTGGAGGCCCCTGGCACACAGACGTGACTGCGGCAATTAACCCACCAGCAGCGTCAATTTTGCGTGCAGTTAATGTTCCTAGCTTCGGTGGTGACACCCAGTGGAGTAATCTAGTTGCAGCTTATGAGGGTTTGTCAGCACCTTTACGGGCGCTAGCAGACACATTGAAAGCTGAACATCGCTTCAATGGAGGTAAGCATCAGCCCCGCAACAGCAAGTTCACCGAGCGTATTGCTGTCAATCCACTAGTCTCAATCCACCCAGTTGTTAGGGTTCATCCTGAGACTGGTGAGCGTGCGTTGTTCGTTAACCCTGGCTTTACCTCGCACATTGTTGACGTGTCACCACAAGAGAGCAACCTGCTGCTGGAATTGTTCTTCAACCAAATCACCAAGCCTGCTTACACCACCCGTTTCCGTTGGAACAATGGTGATATCGCCTTCTGGGACAACCGCGCCACAGTGCATTTGGCTCCTCAAGATTTAGATCATTTGGATGTCGAGCGTCTCCTCTATCGCACCACTATTACTGGCGATGTTCCAGTTGGGGTTGATGGTTTCCGCTCAGAAGTGGTTCAAGGTGAAGCGTTCAGCGCAGAAGTACCAACCGTCTTCAAGCAAAAAGCCCAAAATCTGGAAGCACAACCAGTACTTTCGTAAACCACAAAATACTAAACCGGGCTGCGTGCATCTGCCTGACGCAGCCCATTATTGAAGTTCCTAAATAGATTTTTTTGTATATTCACCAGCATTTAATAGAATAATAGAATCTTTTTTTTGATTGCCGTGGATTATATTTCTTGTATATCAGCCTTTATCCAAACAGAATTCTTCAATTTTGTCCAGGTAACTATGCATGAAGTTGCTTGATACAAAAGACTACTTATTAAGTTTGTAAATATTTTAACTCTGTGAATTTTGCGAGTAAATTCCTTGATTGGCTTGACATAGCTTCTAGCAGTAGTAAAATCTACTTTAAGTACACAGAAATTACCTAAATTTTAGGGCAATTAAATTAGTCATAAATATTATAGATACTGAATGCTAATATTCAGTGTCTACCTGAGAGTGCGATTCCGGGTTAGGATGATGACTAGCAATGCCTTAATTTAGATATCGATATTGAATTGTTGAAATTTTATGGGCAATAGTCCACCAGATGGCAGTATCAACCTCCTCTGAGCTGGCGAGGAAGTCTCCCAGCGCGGGGGAGACTTAGGAGATATATCTCATGCTCACACAAGATATTCGTGATTTGCTTACTGATACTACCGATTTAAACCAGTTGAAGTGGGATTTAAATCGCTTGCAACCTGTGGATGTGGGAGATTACATTACACAATTGCCTGAAAAACAACGCGCGATCGCATTCCGTTTACTCAACAAAGGTCAGGCAATCGATGTATTTGAATATCTGCCTACAGAGGTGCAGGAAGAACTAATTAATTCTCTGCATGATGTTCAAGTAGTGCAACTTGTAGAAGCCATGAGTCCCGACGAACGGGCAGAATTGTTTGATGAATTACCTGCTGGGGTAATCAAACGGCTATTGCAAGAACTGAGTCCAGAACAAAGGCAAGCAACAGCAACGATTCTCGGCTATCCAGAAGGTACTGCTGGCCGGGTGATGACAACCGAATATGTCCGGTTGCGGCAAGGATTGACTGTAGGTGAAGCCCTAAGTAAAATCCGCCGTCAGGATGAAGATAAGGAGTCTATTTATTACGCCTACGTCACTGATGATAACCGGACGCTGGTGAGAGTAGTTTCACTGCGCCAGTTGCTATTTACCTTTCCCGACGTTTTCATCAAGGATATTTCTAGCGATCGCGTCATCAAAGTTAGAACTGAAACTCCTCAAGAAGAAGTGGCGCGAATCATGCAGCGCTACGACTTAATCGCTATCCCCGTAGTTGATCGGGAAGACCGATTGGTTGGCATCGTCACCATTGATGATGTCATGGATATTTTAGAAGAAGAAGCCACAGAAGATATTCAAAAACTGGCGGGTGTGAGTGGTGATGAAGCGGCTTTATCCTCTCCCCTACTCACCATCCGCAACCGCTTACCTTGGCTGTTGGGCATCATGGCTATGTATATTGGTGCAGCCAGTGCGATCGCGCCTTTTCAATCTGTAATTGCCGCAGTGCCAGTGCTAGCAGTCATCATGCCAATTTTTTCTAACACTGGTGGTACTGTCGGTATTCAATCATTAACGGTGACAATTCGCGGCTTGGGAGTGGGAGAAGTAACATCCAAAGATACCTTAAAAATTCTCCGCAAGGAACTTCTAGCTGGTTTAGGTACAGCCGTAGCTTTAGCCACAACGATGTTCCTGCTTTCCCTAATTTGGGCGCGACCCCAAGAACGATGGGTAGCTTTAATTGCTGGAATGGTAATGGCAACTAATACAATTGTGGCTGTTACACTCGGCACTTTATTGCCAATGGGTTTGACACGCTTAAAACTTGACCCTGCTTTAGTTAGTGGCCCGTTAGTGACTACAATGCTAGATACAATTGGGTTTCTAACGTTCCTTAGCCTAATTTCTCTAGCTTTAAACGTTTTCCATTTACCAACGTGAAGGTGTTGGGCATAGGGCATGGGGTATATAGGGCATTGATTATTTCTCCCTTATCTTCCCCAGTCCTCCAGTTCCCAATCACCAGTCCCCAGTCCCCAGTCCCCAAATATGCCTACTACCACCTGGAATCGTCATCACATTCTCTCCCTAGCCGACTTCACTACCACTGAATACGATACAGTTTTGCAAACTGCGGCTTCTTTTCAAGAAGTGCTATCGCGGCGGACGAAGAAAGTGCCAACTTTGCAGGGACAGGTGGTGGCGAATTTATTTTTTGAATCTTCTACCCGGACTCGCAGTAGTTTTGAACTCGCGGCGAAACGCTTAAGTGCGGATACACTCAACTTCGCCGCAGCCACATCTTCAATGACTAAGGGAGAAACAATTCTCGATACGGCGAAGACCTATTTGGCAATGGGAACTGATATTATGGTAGTCCGCCATCGAGAGGCAGGAGTACCAAATGCGATCGCGGCTGAAATGGATCGTCTAGGTGTACGAGTTAGTGTCCTTAATGCTGGTGATGGTCAACATGAGCATCCTTCCCAAGCACTGCTAGATTTATTTACCATAACTACTCTAATTGACCCAGCTAGTCCCCGACTGGAACTTTTAAAGGGGAAAAAGATTGCCATTGTTGGAGATATTCTTCATTCTCGCGTGGCGCGATCGAATATTTGGAGTTTAATTGCCAGTGGGGCCGAAGTCCATCTGGCAGCACCACCAACTCTCTTACCCAAATTATTTGCCGAGTACATTTCTGAAGAATTAGGAGTCAGAAGTCAGGAGTTATCCCCCCACTTTCCCACTCCGCCACTTTTTCTACATTGGCAGCTAGAACCAGCTTTACAAGATGCCGACTTTGTGATGACTCTGCGCCTACAAAAAGAGCGTATGACGGCTCATTTATTGCCAAGTTTGCGAGAATATCATCAGCTATTTGGTATTACACGTACAAAATTGCAACTTTGTAAACCTAATGTTAAAGTTTTGCATCCCGGCCCCGTTAACCGTGGTGTTGAAATTAGTTCTGAATTGATGGATGATCCAGAATTTAGTCTTATTCAATCGCAAGTTACTAGCGGTATCGCCGTTCGCATGGCGCTACTATATTTGTTAGGTAGCGGCAAAGCTTAATCCTGACAATACATTTTTACCTGATAATTGGCAGATTTTACACTTCTGCATTCTATCCAGTTCCGATATATTCCTAACTCCTAACTTTTTTACCTTACTGACCCAAAGTCCGAGTATAAATTACCTGACCTTGAGAATCATAAAGGATAAGGGACAGGTTGGCATTGTCACTAATTACAGCTAGAGCTTCTCGTAAGATTTGCAAGTGATTGGTAATATCAACAGCAGTACTAGAATTCTCAGAATAAGGATTAGCCAAGTTATTTTGTCTTACTTGGTCATACTCAGAAGTTAAACGGACAATGATTCCTGCATTGTCTATGGTAAAGGTACAAATCTGAATTTCATTAATACAGGTTTTATCCAAATCAGTGCGGGTTTGTTGCAAACTACTAACAACTTGTATTTTTTCTTGTGCTTGTTTAAGGGCTATTGAATAGGGTTCGATGAGTGACTGAGCTTGAGTGTAGTACAAGCTATCTTGGGAAATTTTTTTAACAGTTTGTAAAGCCTGCTCCCAGTATGTAGCGGCTGCTTGCCATTGGTTTTGTTGCTCATAAAGCTTGGCTTGCTTGGCGGTGCTAAGAACTTGTTGGTAGGTTTTAACAGCTAATTGTTCCTTAGTCGCGCGATCGCGTGCCGCCATCAGTTTAGGTTTATAATCTGCCAACAGCTTTTCAGCTTCTTGGTATCTAGGGCTAGTTAAGGGAATACTATTCAAAGCATTAATCGCCACCAGCCAAGTAGACCGCACCTTTTGCCAATCATTCAAAGATTTAGCAGTACCTTCTTGCTTTTCGGCAGCACTAGCTACAGCTTTTGCTGCTGTTAGTTTTTTTAGCCATTTTTCCTCAGTAAATATCTGCTGATTTACAGCGTGCAAACGAACTCGATAATTAATCAATTTCCCTTGCACTAGCCCATAGAGTTCACTGTCGGGACTTATAGTTTCTAGTGGTGCTATAGCCTGTCGCCATAAATGTTGTCTAGCTTGTAATTCCTCTAGGCTAGATGCAGGAGTTTGAACTTTTTGTGTCGCCAAAGATCCTATCTGCAAAGCCTTGACTACCTGGTTGATTTTTTCTGATCGTCCAGACAAACTTGCTTTTAGTTCTTCTGATACCTGGGAACGAGGCGACCAACTAGGAATTACATTCAAGGCTGTACTAGCTGCCGCAAGTTGCTGTTGTACGGCTACTAATTCTTGTTCAGACTTAGCACGGCGTATCAATTGTGGATATTTTGTTTTTAATCGCTCGGCATTTTGTATTTCTTTACACTCCGACATTACACAAGGGCGAGTCAAGAAGTAAGCACCACTGCCTAAGACGACAATTCCCGCTAAGGCTACACCCAGCAGCATGGGTTTGATTACGAATGCTTTTGAAGTCGGCAAATTCGGCGCATCTGCAAACGGATCAAACAGTTCCTCTTCTTCTGTCTCATCAAGTGATGGAGAATAAGTCAAAGCAGATGAAGAAATAGGATAAAAGTATTGCCCCTCTGCTCCCCCTGCCTCCCCTGCTCCCACTACTTCCTCATCTCCCCATCCTCTCGTCTGCTTCAGGGGTAGAAAACATTTGGCATAAGGGAGTTGTTCACCAGAAACTCTGAGGAAACATTGCACTCGCTGTTCTCTGTGGGGTGCTAAAGACTGAAGTACTTCCTCAATGACTGCAAAGATTGTCTGAGCGTCAGCTATTACATCTGATTCATGTTGCGTTAAAATCATTAACCCGTCTTTATTGACGGCACACTTAACCTCGAAGACTTCAGCCGATGAGACTTCTACAAGCAATTGTTCCTGCAAAGTCTTGGCTAAAAGCTGTAAATCTTCGTGCTGGACTGCTACTTTCATAGAGCTTTCCCGCTTAACTTCTATATTGTTTTGATTATTTTTAAGAGGATGAAATGAACTTTTTAGTTTTGTTGAATGCAAATGCACAATTTAACCAACCACAGCCTGAAAATCTGAACGACCAACTTTCTAACACAAATTCTGACTTTTCACCAAAAATTAAAAAAGCAATTATTGTTCGCGGCGCTACATTTTCACGCTACTAGATGCAAAATTAAATAATCTGTCTTCAGATATAAATTACAAATAAAAAATGGGAATAATAGGAATTTTGAGTATTTTCACTGCATTATTTTGCGACAGTTAAATTTAGAGTAGCTACTATTCTGTAAAATTTTGGTTGCAGAGCAGTTGTGAAAATTTTATCCAAAGGTTAAGGAAACAGTGCTAGGTCAGAGGGTTTTGACAGAAATGGTAGTTATCTTCTATGCTGGGAAACTTACTGAGGAGATTAATTACCTGTTGTGGCTCTGGCACAAACAGGTTAGCTATCAAAATTAATATGCCTCATTTGCTGGGTTCGATAAAATTGATACGTAGAAAAAGAAATTTTTATAGCTGCCAAAAGCTTAATTTTTAAATAAAAGTGCTGCAAAATATTAAAACAGCATTCACTAAAAGCTTGGAAAGTGTCAATACAAGGTGTATCAATGGATTTATTAGAGTATCAAGTTAAAGAATGGTTTGGGAAGATAGGCATTCCGGTCTTGCCCTCCCAACGGATTGACCATCCTACAGATTTGAAACGTTTAAAAATTCGCTTTCCGATTGTGCTGAAATCTCAAGTACATGGAGCAGAGCGGGCAAAAGCGGGTGGAGTCAGGTTTGCCGAAACGACAATTGATGCGATCGCAGCTGCTCAAAATATTTTTAGTCTACCAATATGGGGCGAATTGCCAGAAGTGGTGCTGGCAGAATCCCAATACGACGCGAATCAAGAATTTTATCTAGCGGTAGTTTTAGATACTGCTGTCTGCCGACCAGTACTTTTAGGTTGTAAAGAAGCAGACATCGATTGGGAATCTGCTGGAGAAAAAATGCACCATGTTGTCGTGGAACAGGAATTTTCGCCATTTTATGCCCGAAGACTAGCTTTGAAAATGGGTCTACAAGGGACGCTGATGCAGTCGGTAAGCAGCGTTTTGGAGAAGATGTACCACTTATTTGTGCAAAAAGACCTGGATTTAGTCGAAATAAATCCCTTGGCAGTCAGTGCTAATGGTCAAGTTATGGCTCTCAATGGTAAAGTCAGGATTAACGAACGGGCAATCAAGCGTCATCCAGACCTGGCTGAGATGGCTGCAAAAATTATCAGCCGTCATACCAGTACTGAAATTAATGGTATTTTAGGTGACTGGGATGGCGTAAAAATGCACGGTAAAATCGGTATTTTAGGTAATGGTACTGGTTCAGTGATGGCAACTTTAGATTTAGTCGCCAATGCTGGTGGCAATCCAGGTGTTTGTTTAAATTTACGTCATGCTTTCCTCACAGATACAACACCAACTACCTTCCGCGATCGCCTAGAGACAGGTCTGAAAATCCTGGAAGCTGACAAAAGCATTCAAGTAATACTAATAAACTTTCTGGGTAGCATTCCTCAAACTGAGGAAGTGGTTGAAGTTATAGCCAGAGTTGTAGAGCAAGACAACAGCGAACTTGAATCACAAGTTGTACGTTCTAATGGTAGTAAAAGTCGTCAAGTACAGCATTTTACACCCTTAGTTATCCGTCTTGCTGGTTCTGAATTTGATGCTGCTAGAAAATATTTAGCAACACTAAAAACCCACAGCAATGCGCTACTCGTGGTAGAAAATTTAGATGAGGCAGTAGCGGCAGCAGTTCGTCTTGCTAAACCAACTGCTAATAAAAAGTAGTGACTGTGATTTTGTTCCAAATCAAAAATTATTAATTTTTACCACGTAAATATATTGTTGGGAATTGGGCATTAGCCTGGATTTCTCACAAGTGAGAAATCCAAGGGGTGTGGGAAGTATGGGAAGTATGGGAGGTGTGGGAGGTGTGGGAGGTGTGGGAGGATGGGGAAGAAGTCTTACCCCCCACACTCCCCACACTCCCCACACTCCCCACACTCCTCTGCCCCCTCCCCCTGCCTCCTGTGGCTTAACTCACTGGGTTGTCAAACTTACGGTAATTTTTTATGAACCTAACGCCAGAAAGTAAAGTAATAATTCAAGGCTTTTGTGAATTTATATCAGGCACTCATGTTGCTCAAATGCAAGCTTATGGTACGAATTTGGTAGCAGGTGTCAATCCGGGATGTGGCGGACAGGAACTGCATGGACTGCCAGTATTTGACTTAGTAGAGGAGGTAATAAAACAATTTGGGGTAATTGACACAACAATTATCTGTGTAGATCCTTACGACGTTCTAGATGCTGCATTAGAAGCGATCGCATCTCATATTAGCCAGATCATTATTATCACTGCTGGCGTGCCACCTTTGGATATGGTGCAATTACTCCGCAAAGCCGAAGCCTGTGAAACTTTGGTAATCGGGCCTAACAGTCCGGGGATCATTGTGCCGGGAAAAATTCTTTTAGGCACTCAACCTAGTGAGTTTTATACTCCTGGGGCAGTGGGAATCGTTAGTCGTAGCAGCACTCTCACCTACGAAGTTGCTTACGAATTAACAAAAGCAGGTTTGGGGCAGTCGATTAGTGTCAGTATTGGTAGTGATGCGATCGTTGGTTCCTCGTTTCTCCAATGGTTGCAAATTCTGGATGAGGATGAAACTACAGAGGCGATCGTTTTAGTCGGTCAACCAGGTGGTGGTAGTGAAGAAGCAGCAGCCCGGTATATTGCTGAAGCAATTGATAAACCAGTAATTGCCTACATTGCAGGTAGACAAGCGCCACCAGGAAAAAGTTGGCGGCAAACTGGGACTTTAGCAACGGTTATCGGACGCGATCCTAACTTTGGGACAGCCCAAAGTAAATTAGCTGCTTTAAAAGAAGCAGAAGTTCCAGTAGCTGAACGCCCTTCTCAGATTCCAGAATTATTGAGAAAGGAAATTAATTAAGTTAGGTCGGCGAAATTAAAGCTAACTGGCTAAGGCTGTCATTTGTCCTTTGTCATTGGTAAGGGTTTTAAGCATATTTACGTTTCGTAACATACTTAGTTTTTTTAACACTAACTTACTTAATTACAAAAAGCTAAGGAAGCAATAATCTGGCTTCGTCTGCCAGTTTTAATCCATGAGTAATAGCGATCGCTCTTGATGTGATAATCTCATCAAAAGTTCGCCCAAAGCGTTGCTCTAGCCAGCTATGACGAGATTCGTTTTGCACTAGCTTTAACAGCCTCCCTGCGATTAGACCAAAATGAAGTGCCGCTAAAGCAGCATAAGTAAAGCGCACCACACCTTCATCCCCATTCCACCCAGCAGAACGCAACCCCGTTAAGTAACCCTCAAGCACAAGTTTTTCCAAGGGTATCAGTGATGAACTATCGACGAACAACAAGAAAACGCTGTCCAGCACCAAATTTATGATGTCTTCTCCCAAGACACCATAGCCAACAAAAGACCAATCGATGAGAACAGTCTGGTCATTGCCATCTGCGTTACGTCGAGAAAACAAGTTGTTAGGCGTAATATCAAAGTGGCAGAGTGTATGGGGTGCTTTGTCCACAGTGTCGAGAAGGATATGGCGATCGCTCCACAAGTCCATGACGCGATCGCCGATATCTGGGGAAAATATCTGTTTTAGTAGCGGGTGCTGCCATACAGCAGGTTCTCGCAACGCTTCTAAAGCTGTACTATCAATATTAGATACCCATGCTCGATGCCAGTCACGACTCAGCCAAGGCTCAGAAGGCAATGATTGCGCCATTACATAGCTGCCTTGTAAATAGCCAAGGTGACGGGCTGCCACACCAAAGCGCTCCAGGGGCCAAATAGTGCCGGGACTGCCCTGAATATCCTCCAGCCACAGCCAGACGACATTAACAGATGGCTCTGTAATAGCGAAACAACGGGGGGCTACTAAGTCACCAGTCCAATTATCGAGAATTTCCGATGTATATATCAACGCCTCACGCTGCCAGTAATTCCAGTGTGTGGGGTCTTGAGAGGAATTGAAAATAGAGCCAGCATTTTCTGGTTGTAGGTGCAAAATCTTCAGAATTACCGACCAAGATAATTGTTCGCTGCCATTGTTAGCAATACCAGTAATGCGCTGCAAACCGGCTGTAACGTTATTAATAATATGGTGAGCGATCGCTTCGGAGTGCCATTCGCCCAAAGTGGCAGTTTTACTGTCGAGTGTACGACGGACAACGGTCGTTAATGTCACCTCATCAATTAGCGGATGCGCGGAAGGTGAATTCATTGGATCAATACTTTATAAAATTTCATCGACTACTTGATGAGGGCTTACGCAAACAATAGCCAAAACTCTGATTTTCAGGTATGGGCAATTCATGAATTGTCCTTACAGCGTGTAATTTGGTGTAAGCCCTAATACTGAATCAACCTTCTAGTAAAGTGTCACTCCTCGGTTATAAGTATTGACATTTGTCACCAGTTCCACGACGACAGACAAAATCTTTAAAACCCTTCTGCCTTAAAGCGCGTAACCTTTCATCATCACCAAAAGTTGCCAAGAACCATACAAACCCCAAACTTAAAATTGAGATAAGTAAGTCGGCGCGAAAAAACCAAACTATGTAAAGATAAGTAAATACGGAGAATGCATCTACCGAGGTGACAAAGATATGGGCGCTCGTTTAAGGGTGTTTTTGACTCGCGATCAAGATAAAACTCTATTAAACCTAAGAACTGCGGATGCACCACAGAAAGTCAAAGACCGAGCAGAGATAATCAGGTTAAATGCACATGGCTGGTACGTGGAAAAAATAGCCGCCCATTTTAACTGGACTCCACAAACAGTGAGAGAAGTTTTACATAAATGGGAAAAGCTTGGTATACAAGGGCTTTGGGAAAAACTTTCTTCGTGGCGGAAAACCAAAGTGCAAGGAATCAGACATAGTTTTTTTGGAAGAATGCCTGAAAAAGGAACCACGCACATACAACAGTCTTCAACTAGCCCAAAAATTAGAAAGCGAGCGCCAAATTAAACTGAGTCCCGATAAATTAAGACGGGTACTCAAAAAAAGGGGATCATTTGGAAACGAGCCAGAAAGAGTCATAAAGGAAAACAAGACCCTGTAATACGGGAAAAAAAGCAGGCAGACCTAGATATGCTGGAATTATCTGCTGCTGCTGGAGAAATAGACCTGAAGTATTTAGATGAATCAGGGTTTTGTGCATGGAGCGAACCGGGTTACACTTATTACCCGCGAGGTGAGCAAAAACGTCTGGAACAAACCCAGCGTCGTGGTCGCAGATTAAGTATTATCGGATTTTTTCAACCAATAATAAGCTTTATTTACGGTCTGGTTATCGGAGGTGTTAACAGAAAAGCTTATATCGAGATGATGGAGCAAGAAGCGGCAGATGCCCAAAAGATAGGGCGCATCAGGGTAATAGTGCAAGACAATGGTCCGATACATCGATGTCTTCAGGTACAGCAGTTATGGGCAAAGTGGGAACAAATGGGTTTGTACCTCTTCTTTTTGCCGAAATATTGCTCTGAAATGAATCCGATTGAATTGGAATGGCAACACCTGAAAAAACATGAACTAGCGGGAAAAATGTTTGACGACGAGTTAGAACTTGCCTATGCCGTAATTGATGGTGTTAAAGCTAGAGGAGAAAAAGGAAACTACAGTACACATCGTGTTAAATTTAACTCCCATGACTCTGGTTAAGATTTTGTTACATAGTTATAAATTTTCCCGCCGACTTACTTAAGTACAATTGCAGATATGTGTTTCGCACCATAAGTCAAAATTTCCTTTTCGTCACATTATATTTAGTCCACATGGGCACTAATGAATGAGTAGCATTTGATTAGGGCGATGGTTGCTTGCGATCGCAAAAAATGTGGTTAAAGATAGTGCTTTTGAGTAGCGATTGAGTAGTATGATTGAAACCCAAGCCTGAAAGTACTGTCCAGCCAGGGGAGAAGCACATTAGTTTAGAATTACCGCCCAATTAAATCAGTAGCTCATAGGGGAAATCCTTTTGACGCTAGCCTCTGCGTTGTAGCGACTAGCACGACACGGAGAAACGAAAGTTTGACAGATATTTTGCGGAAATCCTACAAACCTCCAGCAAAATAGCCTGATTCAATGTAATATCTGTCACATACAGTTGTCGGAATGCAGTTAACAGTGTCATAAAGAAAAGGCGAAGGTTAACCTATAGGGTAGAACTTACCTGAGAGTTGCTTGCACCTCTAGCTTTGATGGATCACATTCATGACTGAACTCACGCTACGCCTAAAAGAGGGAGATACGGAGACAACGATCGCAGTCGATCAAGGTATATTCACAATTGGTCGTTTGCCGGAATGTAACTTGTACTTACCTTTTGCTGGAGTCTCCCGCAACCATGCTCGCCTGATGAAAACAGCAGACGGTGTGTGGACTATTGAGGATCTGGGCAGCAAAAACGGGACGCAAGTCAATAAATATCTGATTAACTGTCCCCAAGAGTTGCATCATGGTGATATCGTTTGGTTGGGCAATGTTAGCCTGGTAGTAATGCTCACAAGCGCTGTCGCTCAATCGATATCTGAGTATCACGCAAGTTCGGAAAATAATGAGCAGAGAACAATTCTGCACAATGTCGAACAATTACAACAGCAATGGATTGCAGCTGATAGCAAGGATGGGAATATCAGCAATAAGGACAAAACCATTGCCCGTCTCAAAGACTTAGTGGACATAGCGAAAAATCTCTGTGCAGCGGCATCTATAGAAGAAATTTTTTCTCAAGTGCAGCAAGTAGTTTTTCGTTACCTTGATAGTATTGATCGCTTGGGACTATTAATTGATGTTAATGGTTGCGGTCAATTAGAGTTAGTGAACGCAGCTACGAGAAATATTTCCCAACAAAAACATCTACCCTCAGATGGAAGTTGGATCAGTCGGAGTATCTGTCAAAAGGTATTTGACGAAAAAGTTGTGATTCAAACCGCCGATACCCATCAGGATGAACGGTTTGCTAGTGAACAGAGTATTTTAGTCAAAGGCATTCGTAGCGCGATGGCAGTGCCTTTATGGGATGAAAATAAAGTTGTAGGCGTACTCTATGCCGATGCCAATCTTTCTTCTTACCATTGGGCAAATGAAGGCGAAGAAGAACTCAGCTTTTTTTCGGCTTTAGCAAACCTTGTAGCTTCGAGTGTGCAGCGTTGGCTATTGGTAGAGAAACTCAAAACTGAAGAGATGATTCGTCACCGATTAGAACGCTATCATTCTCCAGCAGTTGTGCAGCAGTTGATATCTGTAGGCGGATTACCGGGTGGTCGTTTAGCACCAGCCGAGAGCGAAATCAGTATCTTATTTGCAGATTTAGTAGGTTTTACAGCAATTTCTGAACGGTTAACACCAACTGCGATCGCTCAACTATTAAATAATTTATTTGAAGAAATGCTAAAAGAAGTGTTTACTTGCGGCGGCACTTTAGATAAATATATTGGCGATTGTATTATGGCATTTTTTGGCGCTCCAGAACCGCAAGCAGATCACGCCGATCGCGCTGTTACTGCTGCCAAAGGAATGCTCACTCGTCTCGAACATTTAAATGCCAATGGTTTTTGGCACGAACCCCTGCAATTACGGATTGCTATCAATAGCGGTAAGGCTGTTGTGGGAGATGTCGGTAGTTCCCAAAGGGTAGATTATACGGCATTAGGCGCGACGATTAATCTTGCTGCTCGGATGGAAGCAGTTTGTCCCCCTAGTGAATGTGTGATTAGTCAAGCCACTCATAAAATGCTTTCACTGCCTGAAGACTTTCAAGAAATGGGAGACTATCGTTTCAAAGGTATTGATCGATTAGTTAAGGTTTATCAGACAAATTTGCAGCAAGTGCCAACAATTATTGGCTATTAGTCATTTGTCATTGTCGATGGCGCAGCCTCTCGTAGAGAAGTATTGGGTATGGGTATTGGAAAACGAATTAACAAATTACTAATGACTAATTTATCAAGATAAATACGTAGTTAAGTTGTATCTTTTATTTCAAAAGTAATTGCAAAATTGTAATATTAAGCGACTAATTTTTGTTTAAAAGACTAAAATTTGGGTGTAGCTTCCAGAATTGATCTGTGTAACACTAGGAAGCCTACCTGAAGCTATTTTTTAACGGGAGGTCAGGTAATGGCGATCGCTACCATCAATCCCGCCACTGGGGAGACGCTCAAGACCTTTGAGGCGCTCAATGATACAGAAATTGTTGCTAAACTCGATTTGGCAAATCAGACTTTTGAAAAGTATCGTCAGACTGATTTTTCTGAACGATCGCAATGGCTACAAAAGGCTGCTGATATTTTAGAGCAAGACAAAGCAGAATTTGCTAAGTTAATGACTCTAGAAATGGGTAAGCCATTTAGAGCTGCGATCGCAGAAGTCGAAAAATGCGCCGCCGTCTGTCGCTACTATGCTGAACACGCCCCGGCTTTTTTGGCTGATGTCAGTGTAAAAACTGATGCCAGCCAGAGTTTTGTACGTTATCAACCAATGGGTGCAATTCTCGCGGTGATGCCGTGGAATTTCCCCTTTTGGCAAGTGTTCCGCTTTGCTGCACCAGCATTAATGGCGGGAAATGTCGGCTTACTCAAACACGCTTCCAACGTGCCGCAGTGCGCCTTGGCAATTGAAGATATTATCCGACGCGCGGGTTTTCCTGAAGGTGCGTTTCAAACTTTATTAATAGGCGCTGCCAAAGTTGCCGATTTAATGGCTGATGACCGCGTAAAAGCTGCCACCTTGACAGGAAGCGAACCAGCAGGCATATCCCTCGCTGTCGCCGCCGGCAAACAAATTAAAAAAACCGTTTTGGAATTGGGAGGAAGCGATCCATTTATTGTGTTAGAAAGTGCTGACTTAGAGACAGCAGTTGTCACAGCTACTACAGCACGGATGTTGAATAACGGGCAATCATGTATTGCAGCGAAACGTTTTATTGTCGCAGAAGCGATCGCAGATCAATTTGAAAAATTGCTTTTAGAAAAATTCGAGGCGCTAAAAGTAGGCGATCCTATGCAACCGGATACCGATTTAGGCCCACTGGCAACACCTGGTATTCTCCAGGATTTAGATCAACAAGTGCAAGCTGCTACCAAAAGTGGTGGTAAAGTCCTCACCGGCGGACATCCTTTATCAGATCGTCCAGGGAACTTTTATCCGCCAACGATTATCATAGATATCCCGCCTGACACACCAATTGCAAAAGAAGAATTCTTTGGCCCAGTAGCCTTGTTATTCAGGGTTCCTGATATCGATGCTGCCATTAAACTCGCTAATGACAGTCCCTTTGGATTAGGTGCAAGCGCTTGGACAACGAATGACCAAGAATGCGATCGCTTGGTTGAGGAAATCGAAGCAGGTGCCGTATTTATCAACAGTATGGTCAAATCCGATCCTCGGTTGCCCTTTGGTGGTACTAAGCGTTCTGGATATGGCAGAGAATTGAGCATCCAAGGTATACATGAGTTTGTCAATGTGAAAACCGTGTGGGTTAAATGATTAGTCATTGGTCATTGGTCAAAGGACAAAGGACAAATGACTAATGACAAAGAACAAAAGTCTTATTCGTTAATAGAGTTGTCGGGAAATAAAATGAATACAGCAGAATTATTGGTGCAGTGCCTAGAAAATGAAGGAGTGCAATATATTTTTGGACTCCCTGGCGAAGAAAACCTGCATGTTTTGGAAGCGTTAAAACATTCTTCGATTAAATTTATTACAACTCGTCATGAACAGGGTGCAGCATTCATGGCCGATGTCTACGGACGTTTAACAGGAAAAGCAGGGGTGTGTCTTTCTACTCTTGGCCCTGGGGCAACCAACTTGATGACTGGGGTAGCAGATGCTAACCTCGATGGTGCGCCTTTAGTGGCGATTACCGGTCAAGTGGGAACAGATAGAATGCACATCGAATCCCATCAATATTTAGATTTGGTGGCAATGTTTGCACCTGTTACCAAGTGGAATAAGCAGATTGTGCGACCGAGTATTACACCAGAAGTAGTGCGGAAAGCATTTAAGCGATCGCAATCTGAAAAACCCGGTGCAGTTCACATCGATTTACCAGAAAATATTGCTGCTATGCCCGTCGAAGGCAAACCTTTGCGTAAGGATAATAGCGAAAAAACTTATGCATCTTTTGCTAGCATTCGGGCAGCAGCAGCCGCAATTTGCCAAGCAGTTAACCCATTAATCTTAGTCGGAAATGGGGCAATTCGCGCTCATGCCAGTGATGCCGTAACGCAATTTGCAACTTTGCTGAATATACCTGTTGCTAATACCTTCATGGGTAAAGGTGTGATTCCCTACACACATCAATTGGCTTTGTGGTCAGTCGGATTACAGCAAAGAGACTTCATTACCTGCGGTTTTGATAACACAGATTTAGTAATTGCGATCGGCTATGATTTGATTGAGTTTTCCCCGAAAAAATGGAATCGTAATGGTGAAATTCCGATTGTGCATATTGGGGTAAGTCCGGCGGAAATTGATAGTAGTTATATTCCTAACGCCGAAGTCGTGGGAGATATTTCAGATTCCCTCTATGAAATTTTAAAATTAGCAGATAGACAAGGTAAACCCGATCCTTTTGCTATCAGCTTAAGGTCAGATATTCGGGCTGATTATGAACAGTATGCCCATGATGACGGATTTCCGATTAAGCCACAAAAGTTAATTTATGACTTACGGCAAGTGATGGGCCCAGATGATATCGTTATCTCTGATGTTGGCGCACATAAGATGTGGATGGCCCGTCATTATCATTGCCATAGCCCCAATACTTGCATAATTTCCAATGGTTTCGCGGCTATGGGTATTGCCATTCCTGGCGCTTTAGCAGCAAAACTCGTTCATCCTAAACGCAAAGTTGTTGCTGTAACAGGCGATGGCGGCTTTATGATGAATTCTCAAGAATTAGAAACAGCCTTACGTGTCGGAACACCTTTTGTCACCATAATTTTCAATGATGGTGGCTATGGATTAATTGAGTGGAAGCAAGAAAATCAATTTGGCAAAGGAAACTCATCTTTTGTGCATTTTAGCAATCCTGATTTTGTGAAATATGCTGAAAGTATGGGTTTAAAAGGCTACCGAGTTGAATCGGCTTTAGATTTGATTCCCACTTTGAAAGAAGCCCTCGCTCAAGATGTACCCGCCGTGATAGATTGTCCCGTAGATTACAGGGAGAATCACCGCTTTAGCCAAAAAGCCGGCGAGTTGAGTTGTGCGGTGTAAAAAGTTACGGCTTAGGAGTTAAGAGTTATAACTGAGGAGTTAGGAATTATCGAACAGAATTCAGGAGTCAGAATTCAGAATAATACCTCCGGCACACTCTTCGCGTTCAGCATGAATTCTGTATGACTGGCGCGATGAATAATCAGCGTTTTTGCACCGCCACTAAATTGAAAATTTGATGGTCTTCACTACGTAACGCAAGCGCGTCATCGTTCGCGCAGCGTCTCATAGAGAGTGTCTTGATTCTGATTCCTGAATTCTGAATTCTGAATTCTGAATTCTTCTTCAATTATCCCTAACTCCTTTTTTAGACGAAATAGGTTTTCAAAGATGATTTCAAGCATCAGTTATATCAGTGCTGTATGTGGCGTATTTGTATTAGTCAGCGTTAGCAGCTTTCACAAGTCAGCGATCGCTACTATAAATAACCAGTCCCAGCTAATAGCACAAAGCCAGGGTAAAACCCAGGTACACCCAGTTTTTAAACCTATTTTGCCTAAATTAAAGCAAAAGACTCAGATTCGGGTTCTGTTACCGAAGTTTATTCCTGAATCAGATGGGGAAAATCGAATTTACGCAATTATAGAAGCTGCTACACAAAAAAACTACGAGATTTTGCTCGGTTTCAGTCCTGATTGTAGTGGTGGAACTGCTTGTCGTCTGGGTGTGATTTCTGCTGAAGCAGTAACCCGCAAAACCCCCCGCCTGAATGGTAAAGCTGTATCTTTAGCTAAGGGTATTACTGGCTATTTTGTGGATTTTACTTGTGGTGCTAATTGTTCAGATGCTACCTTGACTTGGAGACAACAGGGTGTGCAATATGTTGTTGGGTTGAAAGCAGGCGATCGCACTTCTTTGATAAAAATGGCTAATTCTGCGATTAATCCCTAACTAAGATCAGAGTTTGATTCTACTTCCCAGCGAAACAGCCGTGGCAATTGAGACACATCTATAACGTAGTTAACAATCCACAACACCAATTCAAAAATCAATAAATATCGTACCCATACCAACTGACTTTTAGAATCCAAAAGTGTTAAACCTTCATATAGCTGCCAGAAGCGGTAAGGCAAGTATATATAAGGAACCATTACCCACACTACATTTTGCAACTGCCTGAGTGTTACTATCTCAGAGATAATTTGCAACCCTAAGATAATAAAATACCAACCAAGCACAGTCAACACACTGCGATCGCCCCACCATACACCCCACAATAGCATCACTACTAAGGGCAGCAATCCTCCTAGCAGTTGCACTGAGCCAAACCAGATTTTATACCAACCGGGAAATGGCAAAGGTAGAGTATAGGGCTTTGTGTGTTTCCACCCCCAGTTCACAACCACAATAAAAAGTGTGGCAATTGTAAAAAAGAGAAGATTTTCTATTAATAGATAGAGATTAATATTTAAGTAATTCATGTCGCTTCGTTCCAAATTCAAAATTAACTCATTCCAATCTCCATAAATTACGAAAAATATTTTAACTTTTATTTGCTCTATTTTCTTGTATTACATGAATCATTGATGGTACTAAAGAAATAACTATAATTAATCCAATAATTGGTAATAAATATTTATCTACTTGTTCAGGTGGCAGAGATTTTCCTAAGAAAAATCCTAACAGGGTAATGCCAAATGTCCAAAGAAAGCCACCAATTAAGTTGTAAGACGTAAATGTTCGGTAATGCATCGCACCAAGTCCAGCCACAATCGGCGCAAAAGTGCGAATTATCGGTGTAAACCTGGCCAAAACTAGTGTCTTTTTGCCATGTTTTTCATAAAAATCCTGGGTTTTTACCAAGTGTTTTTTATGAAACAACCATGAATCTTCTTTCTGAAATAATTTTCTGCCAAATTTATGTCCTGTAGCGTAGCCAACATTATCACCTAGGACTGCACAAACAAAAGCACCAAAAATCAGAACCCAAATGTTAAACCCTGATTTCGGAAGAGATGCGAGAAATCCAGCAGTAAATAGCAAACTATCTCCTGGCAGAAAAAAACCAATTAGCAAGCCAGATTCAGCAAAGATAATTGCCCATACCCCAAAGTAGCCAATTTTTGTAATTAGGTCTGGTAAATTTAAATGCATTAGAATTTTTTAGGTTTCAACAATATATCCACAACATCTTAACGTTTAGCAATTTTGCTGAATAAAAAGTAATATTAAATTTACGTAAAGTTCTTGTGTAATCTTAGAAATTTTAGTGACAGATGGCACATTTTGGGTTAGAGGTGCAAGATGCAAAGATATTTGAAAGTACTAAGACTATTTTGGGGTGCTGCGATCGCATCTGAGTTAGAGTATCGCGTTAATTTTTTCGTCGCTACCCTCACCAGCTTGGGAAATCTTGCGGGTAGCCTCTTTGGATTATTCTTGTTTTACCGCACTGGTTATACTTTTAGTGGCTGGTCATGGGAAGCAGCTTTAGTAGTTTTAGGAATTTTTACTTTACTACAAGGATTTTCTGCGACTTTTCTAGTGTCTAACTTGAACCGCATTGTCCGTCATGTTCAAGAAGGCACTTTGGACTTTATATTATTAAAACCTATCCGCAGCCAGTTTTGGCTTTCGACTCATACCCTCTCCCCTTGGGGACTGCCGGATCTAATTTTTGGTAGTATTATCATTGGCTATGCAGGTAAACGCCTTGGTGTAGGGATAAACGGCTATCTACTTGGTGTGCTGCCGTTATTGTTCAGCTTTGTGATTTTATACAGCCTGTGGTTTATGCTGGGTTCAATGAGTATTTGGTTTGTCAAAATATACAACGTTACTGAAGTGTTGCGTGGTTTATTGGAAGCTGGACGATATCCCATTGCAGCATATCCGACTGCTTACCGTTTTTTCTTCACCTTTGTGATGCCAGTTGCTTTTTTAACTACTGTACCAGCCCAAGCGCTGTTGGGTCGGAGTGAAATTAGCTGGTTGATAGGTGCAGCAATCTTAGCAGTAGCCTTGTTTTTCGCTTCTACTTGGTTTTGGCGGTTTGCGTTGCGGTTTTATACTAGTGCTTCGAGCTAGAGATATGAAAATTAATCAAATTCCTCCTGGAAGCTTTGGTATCCCTATATTAGGTGAAACACTCTCCTTTGTTTTCGACCGCGATTTTGCCAAAAAGCGCTATCGCCAGTATGGGCCCATCTTCAAAACCCATCTTCTTGGCAGACCTACTGTAGTAATGGCAGGGCCGGAGGCATTAGAGTTCGTTTTGTCAAGCCATATCGAGAATTTTTCTTGGCGTGAGGGATGGCCTGATAATTTCAAGACATTACTGGGTGAATCGCTTTTTCTCCAAGATGGAGAGGAACACCGCAGAAACCGCCGCTTGATGATGCCGGCGTTGCACGGCCCAGCATTGGTGAATTATTTCTCCACAATGGCAGATATTACGCGCGGCTATCTCCAAAAGTGGGAGAAAAAACAGGAGTTTACTTGGTTCCAAGAGTTTAAACAGCTGACATTTGATATTGCCAGTCAATTGTTGTTGGGTACGCGTCCTGGGCCGGAATGTGTGCGCCTCAGCCAGTTATTTACAACTTTGACAAATGGGCTGTTTGCTATTAATCCGTTGCCTCTACCATTTACGACATTTGGTAAAGCTATAGCTGCGCGTAATCAGATTTTAGAGCATCTCACTCAAGTTGTCAGAGAACGTCAGCAAAACCCAACTCAAGATACCATCAGCCTGTTAATCAAAGCTAAGGATGAAGAAGGTAACAGCCTAAGTGAAAAAGAAATCATTGCCCAAGCGGTGCTGTTACTCTTCGCTGGACATGAAACTACTACTTCGATGCTGACTTGGTTATGTACAGAGTTAGCCCGTCATCCAGAAGTACTTGAAAAAGCAAGAGTTGAACAATTGCAACTTGCAAGTCAAGGCGATTTGGATTTAGAACAATTAGGGAAAATGCCCTATTTAGAGCAGGTTTTTTGGGAAGTTGAAAGATTGCATCAACCTGTCGGAGGTGGATTTCGTGGTGTGATTAAAGACTTTGAATTGAATGGTTATCACGTACCTACTGGTTGGCAATTATACTACTCAATTGGAGTTACTCACCAAATTGAAGAAATATATTCTGAGCCAGAACTCTTTGACCCAGACCGTTTTAGTCCTCAACGGCAAGAACACAAAAAATATCCCTTTAGTTTAGTTGCTTTTGGCGGTGGCCCACGCATTTGTATTGGCATAGCTTTTGCCAAAATGGAAATGAAGATTGTTGCTGCTCATCTTCTACGTAGTTATCATTGGGAAATATTACCCAATCAAAGTTTAGAAGTAGTTGCTGTTCCCACTAATCGCCCTAAAGATGGGTTACGGGTTAGATTTCAACCTCGGTGAAATGTTTTATGGCATCCCAAATAGACATAAACTTGCCTAACGGAGTTTTGCAACGCTTGCAAAATGTGAAAAATTTTGTCGGTGAGAATGTTAACTCTCTAAGTAACTCAGCACAACAAGTTGGGGAGTCTTTGAAGGCAACAGCAACTACAACAACTGATAAAGCAATTGATACAGTTACAACAAGCTTAGAACAAACTTGGCAAACTGCTGATAAATTTAAAACTACAACATCGGGCGCAGTTAAAGATGTAATGGCATCTTCTGTAAGTGATTGGCTGACACAACACCCGATATTTTTTCGGTTAGTTCAAATACTAGGTTGGGCAACTAATCACCCAATTATTAGTATAGTGATTTTTTTGTTTGCACTTGCTTTGGTCTGGAGCATTATCAAAGCAATTGTCCGCTTGATCGAAACAGCTAGTTGGTCAGTACTCCAAGTTCCGTTAAAATTGCTTCAGGCTTTGATTAAAGTTAGTTTTTTATCCTTAACTAAAGTCGGCAGTTTTGCTGTTCAACAATTTACGGCTACTAAAACAACTGATAATCTGCCACCTTTGTTACCTGAAAATTTTCAACCAAATAAAAAACAACGATTAGTAGAAATTTCTCATCGCTTAGAAGCAATTCAAAAGGAACAGCATGAGCTTTTACAAGAAGCAACAGACTTGATTGCTTCTGACAAAATTGATATAGACATCTCCCAAATTAAACAGCTAAGAAGCGTTGAATCACATCTTGGCTAAGTTCGGCTGTGGAACCGGAGGCGACAATACCGCCTTTTTGCATAGCGTAATAATAATCAGCTTGACGGACAAAGTGTAAGTGTTGCTCTACCAATAAAACTGAAATGCCTGTGGTTTCGACGATGCGACGGACTGCGGCTTCAATTTCGAGGATGATGGAGGGTTGAATACCTTCAGTAGGTTCATCCAAGACGAGTAATTGAGGTTCTCCCATTAAAGCACGTGCGATCGCTAATTGTTGCTGCTGTCCCCCACTCAAATCACCGCCCATCCGCGAAAGCATGGTTTTTAACACCGGGAATAAGCTAAAAACTTCTTCTGGAATTTCCGCTTTTTTTACTGGTTTGCGTCTGGCTTCCAACCCCAGCAGCAGATTTTCTTTGACTGTTAATCGGGGGATAATTTCTCTTCCTTGCGGGACATAACCAATCCCCAATTTTGCTCTTTGGTCTGGGGATTTGGAGTTGATTAATTCTTCAGCTAAGTTAATTGTGCCACTGCGGGGTTTGAGTAAACCCATGATGCTTTTGAGCAGGGTTGTTTTACCCACACCATTGCGTCCAATTAGGCAAACCATTTGTCCAGATGGTACGCTTAAATCTACATTGCGGAGAATGTGGCTTTCGCCGTAGTAAACGTTGAGGTTAGAGATTTTTAGCATTATAAATTACATAGATATTAAAATTTCACGCAGAGGCACAGAGAGAAAGATAGAGTTGTGATATTTTTGTATCAAGATGGAATTATTTCGATGGGTTTCATAATTGAAAGCTAGACCGCTATTTATTCATGCTTACCTAAATGCATAATCATTAAAAAATATTGATGAAAATGTTTTACTTTACAACGAAAATAACATCTGTTAAAGCACTGAAGGTTTGTGGTTTACCAGGATAATTAAAATTCATCTTTAAATCTGATATTTGCTTTGAGCTAAAAGCATCAAGAAAAGTGTTTATCGTTGGTGTTAAAAGGTCTAAGTTCCTTTTAAGTTTCCACGAGCTTGAAAAATCATTCGTATCAATTAATACAAGAAATAAGCAATTTTCTGAGCCAAAACGCATTTCTCCCTGATTCTCATACAACCATTTTGCTAGATTTCTAGGATTCTGTTGAGCTTCGTTAACAATTGCCACATTTTCAGATTTTAACTGATTAAGAACAGATTGAGATGCAATGTCATTTCTATCTCTTAACTTTTCAGTAATTTCATAATATATATTGGAAGTTTTTGCTGTTTTATCAAAGTTAATTGAAAGCTCCTTTGCTTTTCTCTTTAAAAAAGTAAGTTCAACAGGAAGATTCTTTTCCTTCCTCTTTGATTTTAAATATTCTGATGGGAAATAAGTAACCTTTAAATCAAAAGGTATATTTCTAATGAAAAAATCGACACTCTTAATTTGTCCGACAGTCGGTAAAATAGACGGATGCGATTTAAAGATATGCTCAATTAAAATACTAGACCAATGATTATACCAACTATTCAATACATATCCTTGAACAACACGATTTATCTCTGTCTCAAACTTAGACATCAATATTTCATAAGATATTATATCTTTCGTTTTCACATAATAGCTTACCAAGTATTTATCCAGTGAATTTTGATAATCACCTCCCCATTCAAATGTTTTTAATTTATATAATTCAGAAACGAGACTTTCCTTATTTAAGGATTGCAATATTTTTTCATTCTTTTCCTTAATATATAAATCTAATTGCTGATGAGACTGAGGTAGATTTGATTGCAAAAGTAGGAATAATTCCTCAAACTGCCCGTTTAAGCTGCTAGTATTTAAGACCAATGAATATTTTTTGACAAATTCTGAAACTAATTCTCCTCTTCTGATTGATTTAATTTTTAACCACAGTTGACCTGTATAATCCGTATTAAATTCTGTTAGATTATCACTTTCATATAATTTTTTCCAATAAGAAAAATCTTTCATAGCAAATCCTTAAACATCTTCTTCTTATGTTGCCGACGCTATTTTGGGCATTGAAGTTGACCAACCTGGTATCTTATTAAGTTCCAGATGAGAATCAATACTACACCCTTTTCGTTTTAGGACGAGGACATAATCTGTTTTCATTCCACCTCTTCTATTATCTTGCACTACTGAGTTTGCAGAATATTCCATAGGGAAAGCCCCAATAAATTGTAAATTAGAATCATTTTCAAGTATTTCTAAGAATTTCCAACTTTCTTTATCACGGGCATTAAAGTATATTAAAAACATTCCATCATCAGTAAGAATACGACTAGATTCACCTATAAACAATTTCATCTTTTCAATATATTCGGTCTTTTTTTTATTTCTATCTTTGGCGTTGGAAACAATTATTTCTTTCTCAAAGTAAACATTTTTATTTAAAATGGAATTCCATAGTTCACTTAATTCAAGGTAGGGAATTCGATCACTATGCGGTGGGTCAGTACAAATCAATTTTATAGTTTTTTGTGGTATCTTTTGCATTACATCTATGCAATCATCATTAATAATTAATGATCCTTGTCTATTTTTTAAGAGACCACTGATTGATTCATGTCTTGGATATTTATAATCACTAATATCAATTAATGCTTTATAGAGTTTTTTAGCTCTACTCTCAAAACAATTCCAAACATTAATTTCAAAATGTAATTCTGGTCTCCAATAGCCAATCACCCAACTGCCAACCTCAATTTTATTAGAAATTTGATTTTTGATTTTTCCTCGATTTGTGATTGCAAATACCATAGATGACATTTGCCCTGATGAAGAAGTAAGAGTTAATAATAAAGCTTTTTGAATTGCATCTGGGAATAATTTAATTTCATCCATTATTAAATCAATATTATGCAAAGCTCTACGAGTAAATAAATCATAGATAGACATTTGATTACTTGAATTAATTCTTGAATTTGTAAAAAAAGTGAGTTTTCTAATATTCCGTATTGAATATTGAGAAAATGACTCAAGTTTTTCTAAATCAAAGCTTGTTGTTTCCATCTCAATTCTACTTCTACCTACCTTTGGCTTCATCCATACCTTTAAAAGTTCACCACTACTCCATAAATAATGCGATGCTATTTCTCCATTAACGGTAAAATATGTCTCATTGATTTTCTGTTTAATATTTGTTTCAATCTCTTGTAGGGCTGATTTAAATTCCGAAGCTTTTGGAAGTTCTAACAAAAATTTGGTATGTTCAATTGCAAAAGGATTAATATCAATTCCAATAAATCTTCTTCTTCGGCACAAACATTCTCTACTGATAAGACCTGAACCTAAAAATGGATCAAGAACTATATCTGACTCATCTGTGTAATTTTCTATAAAAAAAGCAATACTTTCAGTTGGCTTTTTACCCCAGTATTTATGGAAAGAATACATACCTTTATAGGTATCAGGATTGCTAATATCTTTTATGGTCTTTGCAGTCATGTCAAACTCTATTTCTGAGAAGCCTAAATATAGAGTACCATGTCGAGCTTTTGAGATAAAAATTTAGTCTTCCTGTTTCCCCAAATAAACCTCAATCACACGAGAGTCATTTTGCACTTCCTCAAAATTACCTTCGCACAGTACCGAACCTTCATGTAGCACTGTTACTTTCTTGGCAATTTGACGCACAAATTCCATATCGTGTTCAATTACTAAAATTGAATGACTTTGTGCTAATGCTAAAAGTAATTCACCAATGTTGTATGTTTCTTCATCTGTTAAACCCGCAACTGGTTCATCAACAAGTAATAAATCAGGTGACTGCGCTACTAACATCCCAATTTCTAAACGTTGCTTTTCTCCATGAGAAAGTAAAGCTGCTTTTATATCTGCCTTTGGTGTTAAGCCGATGGTTTCTAATAATCCTTTAATGTTATTTTTTTCAACAATATTAGAACTTTCAAACAAAGTAGAAAAAACATTTTTCTTCTTGTTGATGGTAATTTCTAAATTCTCACGGGGTGTTAAGTTTAAGTAAATTCGAGGTGTTTGAAACTTGCGCCCAATTCCCAATCGCGCAATTTTATATTCAGGTAAAGAACGCAGGTTTCTTCCTTTAAATAAAACTCGCCCAATAGTTGGTTGCACTTTCCCGGTAATCACATCCAGAAACGTTGTCTTTCCAGCACCATTGGGGCCAATTACTACTCGTAATTCACCCACATCCATACTAAAGTTAAGCTGGTTTAAAGCCTTAAAACCGTCAAAACTAACAGTTACGTTTTCAGTTTCCAATATTTTCGCGTTCATGTTGCACTTCGGGGTCTTCTTCCAAGGTGGGATATGTAGAAATTTCTTGACGACGGTTGAAAAGAGCAATATTCTGGCTACGCAACCATCCCACGATACCGTCAGGAAGCACTGTGACGACTATCAAAAATAATGCGCCTTGGAAAAATAGCCAGATTTCAGCAAATTGTTCACTTAAAAAAGTGCGGGCATAATTGACTAACAAAGTTCCGACAATCGCGCCAATTAAAGTAGCGCGTCCGCCTACCGCTACCCAAATCACCATTTCAATGGAAAAGGCAATATCCATTGCTCTGGGTGAGACTGAACCACTTTGAATAGTGTAAAATGCTCCTGCTATACCTGCGATCGCACCTGAAACTGCAAACACCAGCACCTTAAAATCTGTAGGGTCATAGCCAGAAAATCTTACCCGACTTTCATCATCACGAATCGCTATCAGCAATCTCCCAAACCGTCCAGTTGTCAACCAGCGACAAATCCCGTAGGTGATTGCGAGTAAAACTACCGTCAGGGTGTAGAAAACAAACTGCGTTTTGGCATCGCTGACCGTTGCCCCAAACAAGGTTGTAAAATCTATCAGTCCGTTCGTACCGTTGAAAAACTGTTGTTGACCGTTAAAGAAGTTGAAAAATACAATAGTTCCGGCTTGGGTCAAAATAGAAAAATAAACACCCTTGAGGCGATTACGGAAAACCAAATATCCCAATATTCCCGCCAATAACCCTGGAATTAGTACCACCAAAGCTATTGTCAAAGGAAACGAATAAAAAGGTTGCCAAAAGGCGGGAAGTTCCGTAACCCCATAAAGCCCCATAAAATCCGGCAATTCTCCAGCCGGGACTTGCAGTTTCAGGTACATTGCGATCGCATATCCACCCAAACCAAAGAAGATACCATGTCCCAAACTTAGTAAACCAGTATACCCCCAAATCAAATCGATACCCAAAGCCACGATCGCCAGCGACAAAAATCGCCCCAACAAATTCAGGCGAAACTCCGAAAGCACCACTGGCATAACAATTATAAGGAAGAGTGCGATCGAAACCACCACCCCCACCTCAATTAATAACCCTCCTCCCCTCTTGCTCATTCTCTGCGTCCTCTGCGTCTCTGCGGTTCGTTAAACATCAACAGTACGTCCCTTCTGCGGAAAAATCCCCCCAGGCTTCCACTGTAAAAACACAATAATCAGCGCAAACACCATCACCTTAGCCATACTCGTCGTCGCAAAAAAAGTAAACAAATCAGCCAAAGGTTTAACAGGACTCAACAACAAAGCCAAAGTCCCAGAACCAATTAAAAAATTAGCCGTCCCAATACCCAAAGCAGCCACAATCGTCCCGGCTAAATTGCCCACACCCCCAACCACAACAACCATAAAAGTATCAATAATATAGTTTTGTCCCGTATTTGGCCCTACAGAACCAAGCAAACTAATCGCACATCCAGCCACACCAGCCAAACCAGAACCCAGTGCAAAAGTAATTGCATCCACCTTTTCAGTTGGGATACCCAAACAAGCACTCATACTCCGGTTTTGCGTCACAGCCCGAATTCTTAAACCCCAGCTAGAACGCTGTAAAAATAAATAAATTCCCGACACACAGATTATTGTTAAAGCAATGATAAATAACCTAGCAAAGGGAAATTGCACACCACCCAAAGATATCCCCGCTTGTAACCAAGTAGGCGCTGTTACATCTACATTTTGAGCGCCAAACCAAGGTTGAGTCACTGCTAGCTGATAAGTTTGACTTAATAAATTACCTGTTGTGATTGTCACTCCCAGCGATAGTAAAAATATTACCGCTACAATCCAGTTACGAACTCTTCCCAAATCAGTGCGAGAATTTAAAATCCATAAACCTCCAAAAAATAACAGAGAAAATAAGCCTATGCCAATTATCAATAACCAATTCACGCTGCGAACAAACTGTTGAAAAATCAAACTTACTCCCCAAGTTGCCAAGAGAGTTTCTAGAGGTCGTCCATAGAGATAATGAATCACGCCTTTTTCTAAAATTAATCCCACAGTAGCTGTGAAAATAAAAGCGATAATCAAAGCCAAAAATATATAGACTTCAAACCACACTCCACCCAATTGCTTACAGACATTTTGTACAACAAATGTTGTATAAGCCCCAAACATCATCAATTCACCATGCGCCATATTGATGACACCCATCAATCCGAAAATAATTGCTAATCCTAATGCAGCAATTAATAATACAGCACCAATACTAATGCCATTGAATACAGCTTCTAAAAATCCTGTTAACACTTTTTTTCCTACATATTAACTTCTTGTTATTAGGCACTTAATACACCGCTATCTAAGATGGTGTTTGAAAAGCCCTCTTATTGGTGTTAAAAGTCTTAGATCCCCCTAAATCCCCCTTAAAAAGGGGGACTTTGATTCCGGTTCCTCCCTTTTTAAGGGCAGGGCTGTTTCATTCGATCTCTTAGGGATTTTGTCAAGAGTATGAGTCAGAAATTTGCTTGAGTGGGAAAAAGAAAAACTACCACTTCAACCAGCAAATTTAAGTGCGAATACCATTTTCTTGCCCAATCAGATTTTTTAGTCACTTGTTTTTTTTTACTTGAAACGCTTGTAAATCAGCGCCTTTTAGGGAATGAAACAGCCCTGCTTTTTAAGGGGGGTTAGGGGGGATCAACAAGTGCTAAAATCACAGCCAAGGACTTTTTAAACAACCTCTAAGATGGTGGGTTATGGCTTTATCCTTTGTTGCTTGTAACTATTAACCGATGACAAATGACAAATGACTAATGAATTAAACTTTCTTGTACTTACCACCCTTCGCTGGGTCAGTCCAATCACAAGCAAACCCTTTAGTCTCTTTTACAAATTGATTCCAAGGAACTGGCTCAACTGGTGCAGGAGTAGCATAGACAATATCAAACAAACCATCTTGTCTAACTTGACCAATCCGCACAATTTTGGAGATATGATGATTGGCATCCATTGTCACTTTACCTTCAGGCGCATCTAGAGTTTGCCCATAAGCCGCAGTCCGCACTTTCTCTAAATCAGTAGTCCCAGCTTTTTCTACTGCTTGCTTCCACAAATAAACTGCAATATATGATGCTTCCATTGGATCATTTGTCACGCGATCTTCACCATACTCTTTCTTGAAAGCAGCAACAAACTTTTTATTAGCAGGTGTGTCTACTGTTTGGAAATAGTTCCAAGCCGCGTAATGACCTTTGAGATACTCTACACCAATTGCTTTGACTTCTTCTTCGGCAATACTGACAGACATAGAGGGATATTTATCTGGTGTCAATCCAGCCCCTTTTAATTGTTTGAAGAAAGCAACATTACTATCACCATTCAGGGTGTTATAAATCACGCCACCATTGGGCAAATTTTGTTTGATTTTCGTAATGATAGGCGTAACTTCTGTATTGCCAAGAGGTAAATAATCTTCACCAACTGTTTTTCCACCTAAAGCTTCTAATTGGGCTTTAATAATTGTGTTAGCAGTGCGGGGAAAAACATAGTCAGAGCCAACTAAGAAGAATTCTTTACCCTTATTTTTTAACAACCAATCAACAGATGGTTCAATTTGTTGATTTGGTGCTGCACCAGTATAGAAAATATTTTTAGAACACTCTTGTCCTTCATACTGCACAGGATACCAGAGCATGTGATTTTTGCTCTCGAATACTGGCTTGACATTCTTACGGCTAGCAGAAGTCCAACAACCAAAAACTACAGCAACTTTATCTTGATCGATTAGCTTAGTTGCCTTTTCTCTAAAAGTATCCCAGTTAGAAGCACCATCTTCGGTAATTGCTTCAATTTGTTTACCTAAGACACCACCAGCAGCATTAATTTCTTTGATTGCTAATTTTTCAGCATCAACAACGCTTTTTTCACTAATAGACATCGTACCACTCAAAGAGTGCAAAATACCTACTTTGATAGTGTTACCAGCTGTAGCAGCAGCTGGTGAAGCAGTAGGAGATGCGACTGTCTCTGTAGCGCTTGGGGGATTATTCGCACAAGCTTTTAGAAAAAAGCTGCTTCCGAAAGTTAAAGAACCGTAGATCAAAAACTTACGTCTGTTAAATTGTCTTCTCATAATCTTTATGAATTTTCCTCTTGATGAATCAACTAACTTAATAGAAAGCTGACAATTTCAAACTTTAAAGTGTGATGATAGTGCGATAGTTTACTAGTAAAAAGTTATCTTGGATACCAAACGCCTGATTTTTGTTACAAAAAAATAACTTTGCAATATCAATATTTGTTAAGCTTAATATTATTGTCAGCAATAAAAAAATAGCTGGATAATAATCTCATCTTTACTTGAGGGCTTTGCCAAAGGTGGTATTAATCACCAAAGGATTGCTAAAACTGGAGAATAAATGAACTTCCTCAAATCCTGGGATAGTGAGATTCTCATGAAATGGGCAGGGGGGGGAAGAAAAAGCTTATCCCAAGCGTATTTAGAGATAAGGGAGTGAAAAAGAAATACCCCATTCCCCATACCCACCCAATCTCTTATTCTTCAACCAATGATTCTTCAATCAATGGGCTGCGGAGGTCTTCTACCATTGCTTGAATTTCTGCTGGAGGTGGTGGTGTTAGGCGTGAAACTACTAGGGTGACAGCAAAGTTAATTAGCATACCCAAAGTACCAATTCCTTCGGGAGAAACCCCAAAAAACCAGGGTTGCATACCCCCAAACTTAACGCCGACAATGTAGATTATCGTAAACAGTAAACCCGTTAACATACCGGCGATCGCACCTTCAGAATTGGTACGCTTGTCGAAAATCCCCAGAAAAATCACCGGGAAGAAACTAGCAGCAGCTAAACCAAAGGCAAAAGCTACCACCTCACTCACAAATCCCGGCGGATTCACCCCAAAATATCCGGCGAGGACGAGGGAAAAACCCACCATAATCCGCCCGACAAACACCCGTTTTTGTTCTGAGGCTGATGAATCTATGATCCGGTAGTAAATATCGTGGGCGATGGAACTGGAAATTACCAGCAACAAACCTGATGCTGTAGACAAAGCAGCTGCCAAACCGCCAGCCGCTACTAAGCCAATCACCCACGGAGGTAGGTTAGCTATCTCTGGGGTGGAAAGCACAATGATATCTCGGTCAATCTTGATTTCATTGGTGTCTTTATTTGGTGTTAACTGAAGACGGCCATCTTTATTTATGTCATCAAAAGCTAACAGTTTAGTTTTTTCCCACTTGGCCGCCCAGTCTAGCTGCTGCACTTCTGCAACAGTATGATTATGCAGGGAATCAATCAAGTTGTAGCGGGCAAACATCGACAGGGCTGGAGCCGTTGTATAAAGAATGGCAATAAATAGTAGTGCCCAACCCGCAGAATAGCGGGCTGCACGTACACTTTTGACTGTGTAAAACCGGACAATGATATGGGGTAGACCAGCAGTGCCTACCATCAAGGCAATGGTTGTGAACAGCACATCTAGCATCGACTTGTTCACAAATGGTTCAGTATACTGCTTAAACCCCAGGTCAACCTGGATTTTATTGAGTTTGTCAGCAATATCACTGAAGGTAAATGCTAGCTGGGGAACAGGATTACCAGTGAGAAACCAGGCGATCGCGATCGCTGGGATCAGGTATGCAAAAATCAACACGCAGTATTGTGCTACTTGTGTCCAGGTAATACCTTTCATCCCCCCCAACACAGAGAAAAAGCCGACGATCACCATACCGATGATTACACCTGTATTGATATCGACTTGTAGGAAGCGGCTAAAAACAATGCCCACGCCCCGCATTTGTCCAGCAACATAGGTTAGGGAGATGAAAATGGCTGCAACTACTGCCACTAAACGGGCGATATTAGAGTAGTAGCGATCGCCTACGAAATCTGGCACTGTATACTTCCCAAATTTCCGTAGGTAGGGAGCCAGTAATAATGCTAGCAGTACATAGCCGCCAGTCCACCCCATTAAATAAATAGAACCGTCGTAACCCAAAAAAGAAATCAGCCCGGCCATTGAAATAAAGGAGGCTGCTGACATCCAGTCGGCCGCGGTAGCCGCACCATTAGCAATTGAAGGTATCCCTTGACCTGCTATAAAAAAGTCTTTACTATTTTCGACTCGTGATTGCCAACCAATATAAATGTAGGCGACGAAAGAAAGTCCAACTAATACAATAGTCCAAATTTCAACAGACACGGTTTTTCCTCACTTCCTAATATTGTATTTATGGTCTTGCTTGCTAAGATTGTATTTGCGGTCTAGCTTATCCATTTGGAAGGCATAAATGAAAATCAAGGCCACAAATACCAGGATTGACCCTTGTTGAGCCATCCAAAAGCCAAAGGGTACGCCAAAAAACCGTATTGCATTCAAAGGTTGAACCAACAAAATACTAAAAACTAGGGAAACCAATGCCCAGACAATTAAAAGATTACGAATTAAAGCAGTATTAGCACGCCAATAAGAACGGCGCTGATCTTCATCCATTGTTTTTCATCATCATTGCGTTGGTGCATCAAAATAATACCAATAAGCCGTTAATATCCTGTCTAATGACTGTATTAATTTTTAAATTATTTAGTAAATAACATTTAAGTTGTTCGTAATAAATTTAACTAAGTAATAATCGGCTGAGAATTAACCTATAGTCAGTTATGAACAAATGTTGCTTAATAAAGCTGAAACATCCAATAAATAATTAATGCCATTAAAATTTTCTATACAACATCTTCAACTTAAAATACGTATTATTTGCTAGAATTTTTTCACACTTAAATGCTATCAATTAAGTTTTTGAAGCTATACAAGCTATTGGCGATCTCAAAAGTGAGTAAAGTTAATTTTAAAAATATACGAACAACTACTATAGGCTATTACGGAGTATATTTAATACTATTAAAACAGCGAGTTTGTTATTACACACATGGGCCATTACCAAAATATAGCTAGCAAATTATTATACAAGTACTGTCTTACTGAGCTTTATGACGCATTGCAGCCAGTATAGATGAGAACTTCTATCATCATGGTGAGAAAAGGCTGATTTCAAGCAACTGATTTGCTTTATTCTCAACAACCAGTTTGAAAAGTTTTAGGCGAATAGAATGATGCCTCCGGCACCCAAGGGCGAACGCTACTACACAAACGAATGCGAGTGCGTCTCTAAAAGTTGTCCACCTGCGAGGACTAAGAGAAAATCAATGTTTTTAACCCACGGAGGTGGGTTTTGCCTGTGTAGCCGCGACTTACAGTCGCCCGGTGAGTAATAAATTAGACTTTTCAAACAACCTCTTATACCGCGCAAAAATAACTTACCTAATTTATTTGTGAGCAACCTTGATTCTCAAGGTTTGCAGTTTTTAAATTGGATAACTTTTTCGTGCATATCTTCAGAAAGTGCGGATTTCAGCTTTAACC
Organism: Nostoc sp. C110; assembly: GCF_043099725.1. Taxonomy (GTDB): domain Bacteria; phylum Cyanobacteriota; class Cyanobacteriia; order Cyanobacteriales; family Nostocaceae; genus Nostoc; species Nostoc muscorum_A. Next base: position 5,754,072 of record NZ_CP171148.1, read on the forward strand.
ATACCACAAGCCAAAATATATGTTTATCCAAACACTCATCACAGAGCCGATTCATTTTTTCAGAATCGTTGTAATTGTCATATTCTCCATTACTTTACATGAACTTGCTCACGGTTGGGCTGCGATGAGTCAGGGAGATAACACTCCCCAACAAACTGGTCATCTCACGCTTAATCCTGTAGTTCACATGGGTAAGGAATCAATCATCTTTCTCTGCCTCATGGGTATAGCTTGGGGACAAATGCCCGTCAACCCCTCTAAGTTTCGCTCTGGTAAACTAGGCAATATTTTGGTATCCGCAGCAGGCCCATTGTCGAATCTGGCATTAGGTATTCTATTTACTTTGTTGCTCAAACTTTTTAATCTTTCAGGACTGTTGAGTGTCGAATTTCTTTACCTAGCGGCTCGGATCAACTTTACATTATTTCTGTTTAATCTGTTGCCAATTCCACCACTGGATGGCTTTCATGTTTTCAGTGAGATTTTTCCTCAGTTAAAGCTACTGCAATATACTCAATTCGGACTCTTTGCCATGATACTTCTGTTCATAATCCCAGGCTTTGGGAGAGGAATTGGTGGCATTGCTGATTTATTTATCCGGTCAGCATTGAGCATGTAGACGGCAAAATTTTAGGCAAAGGAAAAGGATAATTGGAATGAAAATCAAACAAAAATTTGTGGTTGCTGCTACTAGCATGAGAGACAAGAACCCCGACTTCTTTGAGAAGTCGGGGTTCTACTGCTTGCATATACTAATTTTATTGGATTTGTATGTGCAATCTAATTGTCTATACCAATAGAAATAAGTTTGCTGTAATATTCAGTTTTAGCATAGATGCTGATAATACTATTATCAACTGCAAAAAAAGTGCCTTCTTGCTCATTTTTAGAAAATTGCAAATTTGGATATTTAGCAGCAGCTTCTTCAGCAGTCATGGGTTTTGCTTTTATCTGATCTGGCAATAGACCAGTACAACCAATGTAAAATACCAAAGGGGAAATCTTATCTTGGTAGATATTTTCTACATATTTCTCTAGCTTGGTATTCGCTGCGCTCAAAGCTGCAACCATTTCTTCTTTGCTGATTTGCTTACCAGTTTGTTTCTCTTGAAATAACTGCGCCAAAATATCAGCACCAACTTTCTTCAGAATATCTACAACTATGCCATTTTGATCAAGCCCAAGAAAATCATCGAAAATTGGTTTCATAAACTCGTCAACTTTCGTAATCTTGGTACGTGATGACAGTAACCTGTGCCTAATAGCGAGATTTTCATTAAATACCATCTCACAATTCGGCTTCATGATAATTTCTCCAGTTTCTTTATCATAAAGACGATACATTCTATTTAGAAACTTGTTAGCAGAAGGGAACTTACTCAAGTTTAGAATATCTTGACTGCCGATATCGATTTTATAGCTCAATCTGGAATCAAGAGTACCATTAACTAAAGCTTCGTGGATATCAGTGTATTCATTAGTTGTAGGGAAATTGATGTAAGTATTCTTGGACAAATAGTGCTTTTTAAACTCATCTAACTGTGGCGCTATAAATATCTCTGACTCTTTTTTCAAGTAAGCAGAAATAATACTAGTAAGTACTTTAATTTCTGCAAGTTGATTGAATAGCCCATCAATATTACTGTAACGACTATCAGAAGCGACAAGCGGCAAGTTATCTAGCTTGATGGTATATTCAGCATGGAAGTCAAAATCTTTTGCATCTAACACACCCTTTTCTTTGAGCCAATCAAAAGCTTTTTTACTACTAATTTTGACTTTTAAAGACTTTAGATTGATTTTACCGTCACTTACAATCGTGTAGTTATTAAAGCTATTAAGGTCATTTACTAGCAAACCTGCTACCTCAAGAGTGGGGGTTTGATCTTCAGATTTGGTAAGTTTGACTTTACGTTTGATAAGCATATTGATAGTAGCAGTATTGCGGTTAAATTGAAACTCGCCCATACCAGCATACTCAGCATTATCTATATATTCTGTTTGCAACCAAGGTTGTAAGAGTTCCCCTTTTTCGTCTCTCACACCTCTAACCCGCTTGATACCTGTTCTTTGATAATTTTCTTGCAGATGCTTGATATTAATGATGATATTGTTGCGATATTCTGCAAAAAACTTGATGAGTTCTGGTAGAGAAATTTGATTATTGCTCATATTTCCACCTTCGATCTAAAGGTCAATAAGTCTGTTGAAGCCACGGTTTCTAATAATTCTTCCAACCGTGAAAACTTGAAGGACAAATACACAATAAATTTATGCCAAATAAAGACAAGGAGATTTTGCCCCTCGTTCAAGATAAGGGAAATTTTGGCCTCAGTCTACTAACTACTGTGGGGATTCAGTTATGACGAACTTTGGAGATTTACTGTCAGACTTAGCGTTACATACTCACCGGAGATTCATGCTTTTATAGTACAATTGTATCATGAAAATGTCAATTTGTGTAGGCGATTGGATCGTAGATATCGCCCTAGAATGAGGAGTTATGGGGTTAATGCCAGAATAGATGCCTTTAGGCTCCGGGTTTGAAATAATCAAAAAGGCGATCGCCTGAATCTGCGCGAATCAATGCTACAACTACATCTGGTAAGGCAGCTAAACTGGGGTAAACCAAATAACGCGGTTCCCAACTGGGGCGGAACTTATCTTTGTAGGCGTGTAGCCCCTTGAAGTTGTAGAAGCGATTTAAATGCTCGTAAAGATAGTGCAAGACTCTCTCTAAGCGGCGTGATTCTGGGTTGTCTCCAACTCCCGCAAGGGCAGAAAGACCGAAATTAAAGCTGTCGTAACCACACTCTTTAAAATGCTCAAGCAGAGAAATAAATAGAAAGTCCATCGTCCCATTCTCAAGAGATGAGCGATGTCGCATCATGTCAATAGTTGCTTCGTTAAGTTGATATTCCCGGAGAACGTTGGCAAAAGCAGTGATGTTACCTTCGGGAGTATGCACCACAGCAATCTCGCACTCTCGCAGATAAGCTTCGTCAAACCAACCCAAAGAAAATTGTTTTTCTGAACCTTGTACCATCTTTAGCCATTCATCACTCACAGGTTTAAGGAGGTGCAACAAACCATCAGTAATAGGTGGTTGGTAAAACTCGATTTGGTATCCCAGTTTAGTTAAACGATTTATTGATGGTCTAAAGTTTTTACCGGCTTTACCTTGTAATGTAAAACTTTTTAGGTCAACGATCGCTTCTTCTCCAATCTTGAGTACCTTAAATCCCAATGATTTGTAAAGCTCAACATCATCGGGCAAAGTTTGGTAAAAGCCTGGATACCAGTCATTGCGCTGGCAAAACTGCCAGAAAGCAACAATTGTCTCTTGGCGGTCTTCAATGGGGCCGATGGGATCTCCTAATGCGATCGCACCCCTGCCTTTGGGAACATAAGCGATTACACTATTACCAGTAGGGCTAAAATAATAACTCTTGTCATTTAAAAGTGCGATCGCTGCTAAAGAAGAATGTCCATATTGTTCGACAATTTCTTTAGCTCTTTGGCGCTCTTTTGGCGTTGCTAGATTACGCCAAAATACAGGTTGCAATAACATTACTATTGCATAGGTAATAGTAACTGCGGCAATAATATAGATAGAATTAGCAAAAAATTCTCCAAATCGGCTCTTTGGTTGCAACCCCCAATTATCCTCTGTAAAGAACATCGCTAAAGTCTGAAGTACAGCTTCACGCCAATTAAAATTTTCAGAAAATTTGCCGTCTAATAAATAAAATCCAATAGTTCCGTATGCCAGAGTAAATAATAAAGCACCTATCAGCACTCTAACTCCCCGTGCAATTGAAGGACGATCTGATTGTGCCGTGAAAAAATGGCGCATCAATATTAATTGCACCAGTAAAACTCCAGAGAGGAGACTTTCTTCATAGTCCAATCCCTTGAGCAAATGGCTGAAGATGGAAATTACTAATAAAGCAATGGTTAGTAACCAGGCAATTCTTTTTCTGCGTAATAAATTAGTAGCAAGTGCAAGTAAAACAAATCCAGTCAGCGCTGCAAAGATATGACCCGTGGCACGAATTTCAAATGGCAAAAATTCCTTTAACCAGTGATTCCGCCCATACAAGTTAGGTGTCACTGCTGACAACAAATTCACTACTCCCACTAAACCAGTCAGGAAAGCTGCACTCCAAAGTCCAATCTGATTTTTTAAATTATTAGTCATTTCTTATTAGTCATTTGTCATTTGTCATTAGTTTTGGTGTTAAAATTCTTAACTCTTAACTCCTAACTTTTAACTCCTAACTTTTTAAATTGTTCCCCTACATACGAGAGCGAATCTTTAAGGTGTTTGTGGAAGTAGTTCCAGCCTATATCAGCACCAGACAAACCATGACCTCCTGGAAACGCATAAAATACGTGAGCAATACCTAATTTATTTAAGGTTTCGTGGAAGGCTTTGGTAGAAGCTAATAAATTAGTATCGTTCAAACCTGCATCCAAGTAAATATGCAATCGCTTCCTATCTTGAGGCGATAGCTGTTGCACTATTTGTTGAGGGCTATTTTGTGAACCGCTATTATCAGTAAAGTAACCGCTATGGCTAAACAGAATGTGGAAGTTGTTAAGATAGCGTAACCCGATATTAAATGCTCCCCATCCCCCAGAAGACAGACCTCCCAGCGCCCAAAACTGGGGTTTTTCTAAAGTGCGGTAGCGAGACTTGATAACTTGCACTAACTCAGAACCAATTAAAGTCCCTATTTTGCCATTCGGCCCATCAAAGTAATCAGGATCGTAAAAAGGACTGGAACCACGATTATCATTACCGTCAGGTGTAATCACAATTGATGGCGGTAATTTTCCATTTTGATAAAGTTGATGAAGTACATCTAAGACTGCATACTTGTTAACATAAGCACGAGCATCATCATGACCACCGTGCAATAAGAATATCACCGGGTAGCGCTTTTGCTGATTTTTATCATAATCAGGCGGCAAAATCACGCCATACTTGCGGACTGCACCCATCGCTTGAGAGTTGAAGGTTGCTAATTGAAACTTTAGCCCAGTCTTTGCCACTTTTTGGGGTGGGTCTAGTTGCGGCGCACCTAAGATAAATACATAATAATAGCCAGCAGTAGTTACAAGTGCGATCGCTCCTAGCAAACTAATTAACAATTTAGAAATTTTCATATTTTTTTAGGGTTATAAAAATCACCTCCGTCCGAACTTACTATAGTGAATCTGCTTAAGAATGGCAGTAGAGTTTTTCACAGTGATATTTAAATATCAACGGATTTACAAAATAGTATTATTTATCCTGGCGATCGCTAAGGGTTTTTATTATTAACACCTACATTACGAGCCATACTTGCCATTTCAGCAGATTTAAATTGTTCGCCTACAAACGTCAAAGAATCGGCTAAATGTTCCCGCCAGTATTGCCAAGTGTGGCTGCCAGGAAATTGACGAAACAAATTATAAATTTTTAGGTTATTTAGTACTTTAGAGAAATTTTTAGCTTCATCGATTTCTTCAATATCTGCTTTGCCTGAATCTAAGTAAATTCGCAATCTTTGTTTAGCTGGTGTGGGAATGCTTTTGATATAAATTATCGGGCTATTTGTTGGGCCGCTTTTATCATTAAAATAACCACTATGACTAAATAAAATTGAGAAATGATTTACATTATGTAACCCTACATTCATTGCACCCCAAGCACCAGAAGATAAACCACCTATTGCCCAAAAATCTGGATTAGTTAGTGTCCGATAACGGCTTTGCACGACTTTTACTAACTCATCACCCAGGGCTGTAGAGACTTTACCGTTAGGGCCATCAATATATTCGGGATCTCGGTAGGGACTAGAGCCACGTTTGTCGTTGCCATCTGGTGTGATAATAATGCTAGGTGGCAGCTTACCTGTAGTATAAAGTTGTTCCACTGTCTTGAGAGCTTCTCCCTTATTCTGAATAAACCAATCATTGGGATTACCATGTCCGCCGTGGAGGAGAAAGATTACAGGATATCTTTGTTTTGGGTTTTGTTCATAGCCAGGGGGTAAAGAAACGCCATAAGTGCGATTTGCACCCATTAATTGACTATCGTAGGTTGCAATTTTGTAAGTTAAGTGAGTAGCTGAGTCGCCAGTATTAGACTTTGTTGGAAGAACGGAAGGAGTTGTTTTTAAATCCTGCTGTAGAGGTGGTTTTGCTACGACATTTTGGGATAAATTACAGCTAACTAGGGTTAATACTGAAACTAGCAAGAGAATTTTTGGTTGTTTGTAGTTCATCTTTGTAGGGCATTGGACAGTCTGTGCTGGCAACCATTAAGTTTACGGAAGTAAGTTGTCAATGTTGTGTCAACAGGATGGAAACTTTGCGACTTGTTGTAAGTTAAAAGTCATAAGTTAGGATAAGTTTCTTCACGATGCTTAAAAAACTGCAACTGAATTTCAGCACACTGTTTGGCTTGTCCCTGCTGGTGCTTTCCCTGTGGGCGATCGCTAACGAACTGCATGAGTATAATTATCGTGACATCCTCAACTCTCTAGCTGCTATCCCCAAAAGCCGCTTAAGCTGGGCAATTTGGCTAACGGTTTTGGGCTATCTAGTGATGATTGGGTACGATATTTTGGGTTTTAGTTACATTAATCGTTCCCTAAACTGGAACAAAATTGCTTTAACCAGCTTTATTAGCTCTGCGTTTAGTAATACTATAGGTTTTGCTTTGCTGACTGGCAGTGCTATCCGTTATCGATTTTATGCTACTTGGGGAGTGTCAGCAGTTGCCATCGCGCAAGTAATTGCTTTCACCAATTTTACTTTTTGGTTGGGGATGTTTGCCGTTGCAGGTTGCTTATTCCTCATCAACCCCCTGAAAATTCCCACTCAACTACATTTACCTTTTGCAACTGTGCGTCCCATTGGCGTGATTTTTCTCCTATTGGTGGCTAGTTATTTGCTAGGAAGTATTTTTATTAAACAACCTTTAATAATTCATGGGCAAGAATTTCGATTTCCTTCTTTTAAGATATCCCTTATTCAGATAGCAATTTCTGGTCTTGATTGGATTTTGGCAGCAGCAATTCTTTATGCTGTGCTTCCCACTAATATATCTTTGTCCTATCTGGATTTTTTGGGTATTTACTTACTAGCCATGTTTGCAGGAGTTGTTAGTAATGTCCCCGGTGGTTTGGGTGTATTTGAAACTATAATTTTGCTGATTCTCTCATCCAAAGTTTCGGCTGCGGCAATTTTGGGGTCAATGTTAGCTTATCGGGGAGTCTATTATTTCTTACCTTTGCTAGTAGCATCAGGTTTGCTAGGAATTTATGAAATTAGATTTAGAACCCGGAATTTAAAAAATATGAATAAACTGTAAATTGTAGTTTCCGTATTAACACTAACAATTAAACCCCCGACTTCTTTAAAAAGTCGGGATCTGAACCTTTCAGCTAATTAAATTTTATAAAAGCTCTTAGTTTTAAATACTATATCTTCATAACTAGCAGTGAAAATTCCTAATTTTTGCTGAGGCGATCGCTAATTTAATTCCATCACAATAGTAACAGTTAGTGGAAAATTTTTAATTAGATTTCCATTAATCACAATCAAAATTCCGTTTTACTGCTTGAGGATAGAATCATGAAAAATAAAGTATTGTTTGGTGCTATATTCATGGCAACTTGGGTAGGCACATTGATTCCTAGTGCTTTTGCTGCTTCACCCTGTTCTGTAGGACAAAAAGCTGAGGTTTTTTGGAAGGAAAAATGGTATCCAGCAACGGTACTTAAGGTTAATGATGATAATTGCTATATTACTTATGAAGGTTATGATAGTTCCTGGAATGAATGGGTTGGTGCTGAACGCTTCCGAGCATCATTTGAAGTTGGAGATGCAGTGAGAATTTTGTGGAAGAGGAAATGGTATAAAGGGCAGATTTTAGAAGTTAATAACGATCTTTATAAAATTACTTATGATGGCTACGATAGCTCTTGGGATGAGTGGGTTGAACCTTCGAGAGTAAGCAGATAGAGTATATTTTACTATTTATAAATTTAAAGGGACGATTTCACTTGTTGGAGTCGTCCCTTTAATTTAAAAGGGCTGTTAAACTGAGAACCATAAGTAAAATCTCGTGTATTTTGGCAAACTTATGGAGCCAGTATCGCTGACAGCAGCTGCGATCGCAACTTTGGTAATCACCAAAGCCTTTGAAAAAACTGGAGAAATCATCGGCGAAAAGGCTTGGAATGAAGGCGAAAAGTTGTTAGTTCTGCTGAAACGCAAGGAACCTAACACGGCGAAGGTTATCGAACAGGCTAAAACACAATCTTTAGATTATGGTCAAGCTTATCTCATTGGGCAGCAAGTAGAGGAAGCGGCAAAGAAAGATCCTGAGATTGCTCAAGCTGTGGAAGCTGTAGCCAATGAAGCACAACCTCAACTGACGAACACTATTATAGAAAATTGGCAGGGGATAAATATTAAAGGTGGAACTAATACCATTTCTGGTAACACCTTCAACTTCGGCTGACTAAAGTCGCCTCAAGGGGAATCGATACTTTCTACTGAAATACCGCAAAATTTGCCCCTGAGTGGGGTGGTGGAGTTTGTCGGACGTGAAGAAGAATTGCAAAATCTTCACCAACTTTTGCAGGATAATAAACAAGTTGCGATCGCAGCAATAGCAGGGATGGGTGGAGTTGGTAAAACAGAACTTGCCCTACAATATTCAATCCAGCACCGCGAAACATACAACGGTGGGCTTTGCTGGTTGCTTGCAAAAACTGGGGATATGGGCATTCAAGTTGTGCAGTTTGCCAGAACGCAGCTTGATTTAAAGCCGCCAGAAGATTTTGATTTACTCGCCCAAGTGCAATACTGTTGGCGGCGTTGGCGTGAGGGTGATGTGCTGCTAGTGCTGGATGATGTCAGCGACTACGAGGAAGTTAAGTCTTACTTACAGTCGCTACCTTCTCGGTTTAAAGTGTTGATGACTACACGCCAGAACTTGGGACGCATCCCACAGTTATCTTTGGATGTGCTGAAACCAGAGGCGGCGCTGGAGTTATTAAAGTCTTTACTCAAAGAAACACCGGGGCGAATTGAAAAAGAATTAGCTTTAGCAAATCAGTTGTGTGAGTGGCTGGGATATTTACCTTTGGGTGTGGAATTAGTGGGGCGCTATCTGGCGCGGAAACAGGATTTATCTTTAGCAGAAATATTGCGGCGGTTGAAGAACAAGCGACTCGATGAGCGTTCCCTCTCTAAATCTAAGTTGGAAGCTGACATGACAGCACAACGAGGTGTGTTAGCAGCCTTTGAGTTGAGTTGGCAAGAATTAGAGGACAGCGATAAACAACTGGGTTTTTTATTAAGTTTATTTGCCGCCGCACCTATACCTTGGAAGTTGGTGGAACAGTCTTTACCAGAAGAAGATGGAGAAGATTTAGAAGAAATCAGAGATGATAAGCTGTTGAATCTGCATTTACTCCAGCGCAAAGGTGAGGGAATCTATCAATTACATCCACTGCTGAGAGAGTTTTTCCAATATAAGCTTACAGGTTTAGATAAGGGGGAGGAATTAAAGCGATCGCTTTGTCGGATAATGGTAGCTGTTGCCCAAGATATTCCTTACTCACCTACCCTTCAGCAAATCAACGATGTTATCCCCGCCATACCGCATTTAGCAGAAGTAGCCAACAATCTCATTCAATATATAGACGATGAAGATTTACCTTGGGTATTCGTTGGCAACGCTCGATTTTACAATGGTCAAGGTTTATATAACCAAGCTTTACCTTGGTATGAGCAGTGTTTAGAAGTCACTAAAAAGCGCTTAGGAGAAGAACATCGAATTGTCGCAGAAAGCCTCAACAACCTGGCGTTACTCTACAACTCCCAAGGCAGATACAGCGAAGCCGAACCCCTTTACATCCAAGCTTTGGCACTCTCGCGCAAACTGCTGGGTGAAGAACATCCAGATGTCGCAGTTAGTCTCAACAACCTAGCGTTACTCTACGACTCCCAAGGCAGATACAGCGAAGCCGAACCCCTTTACATCCAAGCTTTGGCACTCAGGCGCAAGCTGCTGGGAGAAGAACATCCAGATGTCGCAGTTAGTCTCAACAATCTAGCAGCACTCTACGACTCCCAAGGCAGATACAGCGAAGCCGAACCCTTTTTAATGCAAGCTTTGGCACTCAGGCGCAAACTGCTGGGAGAAGAACATCCAGATGTCGCAGTTAGTCTCAACAATCTAGCGTATCTCTACGACTCCCAAGGCAAATACAGCGAAGCCGAACCCCTTTATATTCAAGCTTTGGCACTCAGGCGCAAACTGCTGGGAGAAGAACATCCAGATGTCGCACAAAGTCTCAACAATCTAGCAGCACTCTACGACTCCCAAGGCAGATACAGCGAAGCCGAACCCTTTTTAATGCAAGCTTTGGCACTCAGGCGCAAGCTGCTGGGAGAAGAACATCCAGATGTCGCACAAGGTCTCAACAACCTAGCAGCACTCTACGACTCCCAAGGTAGATACAGCGAAGCCGAACCCCTTTACATCCAAGCTTTGGCACTCTGGCGCAAACTGCTGGGTGAAGAACATTCATATGTCGCAGTTAGTCTCAACAATCTAGCGTATCTCTACAACTCCCAAGGCAAATACAGCGAAGCCGAACCCCTTTATATTCAAGCTTTGGCACTCAGGCGCAAACTGCTGGGTGAAGAACATTCATCTGTCGCAGTTAGTCTCAACAATCTAGCGTATCTCTACAACTCCCAAGGCAGATACAGTGAAGCCGAACCCTTTTACCTGCAAGCTTTAGATATTTTTGAGCTCCGATTGGGGGTGGATCATCCCAATACTATTAATGTTCGTGAAAATCTAGCAAATCTTCGCGATCGCCTTTCCCAAAATCCAGAATAAACTAGTTTTGTGCAAAGCGTACCGTGAGAAAACTGAAAAGTGCGATCGCGATCGCGTACCGTTCCAAAGGAAAGGTATTGCCTAGACTTAAATTCATATTGAGTTAAGTAAAAATGCCTGATTACTTATGCAAAAGTAGCTTTTACTTTCTCAAAAGCAGCTTTTAATCTCGCATTTTAGTGTTTTCCACAAACGAAAGCAGCTTTTACTTCTTCAAAAGCAGCTTTTAATCTCGCATTTTAGTGTTTTCCGCAAACAAAAGCAGCTTTTAATCTCACATTTTAGTGTTTTCCACAAACAAAAGCAGCTTTTAGTTTCTCATTTTAGTGTTTTACGCAAGCAAAAATAGCTTTTATTTTCTCAAACCCCAGTTTGCTTACTCATTTTAGTAATTTACGCATTCATTTTGGTATATCATTGAACCGAAAACTGGCGTAGGCGTAGCCCGTCGGAGACATCGCTCTAGAAAATAAGTGTAAATCTACAAGCGATCGCTATTATGAGTTGTGAATAATGAAGAGCAATGTCTCCCACAACAAAAAATCAGCTACGATAAATCATATAATTATCTTCACAAACATAGCAATGTTAATTACATACACTGCAAAATATACAAAAACTAATAGTGGATATATGGGACAACTTATTGAATGGCAAGAAGTCATCACAGAAGGAGGAACCATAGAAGAATGTAGAGCTATGTTACAAGATGCAACCAAAGAAATGGTTCTTGCCTATCGTCAACAAAATAAAGAAATTCCCACAGGTGGTTCTTTGCTGGAACAAATTCCTATAGAGGTCTGAGTGTGTCAGTCAAACGAAAAGAGCTAATTAAATACTTAGAGCAAAATGGCTTTTATTTATTAAGGGAAGGAGGAAATCATTCTATATATACTAATGATATCAAAACTCTTCCGGTAAAACGGCATCGTACCATTGATCGTATTACTGCTAATGAAATATGCAAACAAGCAGGTTTATTACCTAATTTTTAACTACAAAGTGTAAATCAATAAGCGATTGCTCTTTTAAATCTCATCAAACACAGCAATGTTAATTAAAATTTAGGATTACTCAAATAAATCAAATCCCCTTTCGCTTCTCAACTTTCTGTCAAAAGTCACTGTTGAACTACAACCAGAATCTTGAGAAATCGCCCCAATTAAATAATCAGAAAAATCTGCACTTCCCTGCTGAAATCTTTGTAATGCTTGATAAACTAAAGAGCGATTTTCTAGCTCAAATACCGAACATTGCACCATTAATTCTATAGTGTTACTAATTTCTTCCCTACTAAATTGATAAGTATTACTCCGTAAAACCCAAACCAATTCACAAAGAACTATATTAGCAACAAAACATTGCTCTCCCCCTTCGATAATTTCAGCAGCTTGCTCCCACTGCTTTTCATCATCTTTTGTCAAGTAGCGCACTAAAATATTTGTATCAAGTCCAATCACTTGAACCTTCTTTGATTGCAGTTTCCATTTCTTCTAAAGTTGCGCTTTTCATTCCCGGACGGTGTAAAATCCCTGATAAACTTTTGATAGAGATATTCAGGGGAATTAATTTAACTATTCCATTTTCATCAATGACAAAATCAACCTTACTACCTGTATCAAGGTTAAGATAATCCCTAATTTCTTTAGGAATAGTTACTTGCCCTTTAGTGGTGATGGTAGCACTAGCCATTATCCACGTTCCTTACATAAGTTCCTTACTTGATTATAAAGTCTACTGCACCTAACGCATCGCCACAAGTAAATCGGCACAATAAAACCTTTAAAATATGATTGCCTCGCCCCAACAAAACTACCTCACTGCTGAAGAATACCTCCAAATGGAGGAACAGAGCAATATCAAGCATGAATATATAGACGGCTACATCTATGCAATGGCTGGAGCGCTAGATGCACACGTTACCATTGCTCTTAACCTGGCATCTCTCCTCCGTAATCATGTGCGCGGCTCTGGTTGTCGTGTTTACATCGCTGACATGAAAGCCCGAATCGAATCTCTGAATCGCTTTTATTATCCCGATGTGATGGTTACTTGCGATCAACGAGATCAAGAAACGCCAGGTTATAAAAGATTTCCCTGTTTAATTGTCGAAGTTTTATCTAATTCTACCGAAGCCTTTGACCGGGGCGATAAATTTGCCGATTATCAAACACTGGAAAGTCTGCAAGAGTATGTTTTAATTAATACCAAACGTCAGCGAGTCGAGTCTTTTCGCCGCAATGAGCAAGGGTTGTGGGTTTTACAATCTTATACAGCAGAACATCAATCATTTAGACTCAACAGCATGGATTTTGAGGAAACAATGGCAGCACTTTACGAAGATGTGGTTTTTGAATAATCAACTGATGATTGGGTATGCTACACAATTTTTAGTAAACTAAATATCTATTAATATCTTCAAGGCTTCCTAACCCGGCGGAGGCGTTGAGCAAAACAGACACAATTGATTGCATAAAAGTTATGGCGCTCATAGTTCAGAAATACGGTGGTACATCTGTCGGTTCAGTGGAACGCATTCAAGCTGTCGCACAGCGTGTTTATAAAACTGTCCAAGCTGGAAACTCTCTGGTAGTAGTGGTTTCGGCAATGGGCAAAACCACCGATGGACTCGTCAAACTAGCTAATGAAATTTCTTCCAATCCTAACCGCCGGGAAATGGATATGCTGCTTTCCACAGGCGAACAAGTCACCATCGCCTTACTCAGCATGGCTTTGCAGGAACTCGGACAACCAGCAATTTCTATGACTGGCGCTCAGGTAGGAATTGTTACCGAAGCTGAACACAGCCGCGCTCGGATTTTGCATATTGACACTACTCGCCTTTGTCGCCACATAAATACAGGTAAAGTAGTTGTTGTAGCAGGGTTCCAAGGCACATCCAGCGCCGGAGAAATGGAAATTACAACTTTGGGGCGCGGTGGTTCTGACACTTCGGCGGTAGCGATCGCAGCCGCATTACGAGCTAACTTTTGTGAAATTTATACAGATGTTCCAGGGATTCTAACTACAGACCCCCGCTTAGTAGCCGAAGCCCAATTGATGGATGACATCACCTGCGATGAAATGTTGGAACTAGCTAGCTTGGGCGCAAAAGTGTTGCATCCCCGTGCTGTAGAAATTGCTCGTAACTATGGTGTTCCCCTGGTAGTTAGGTCTAGCTGGACGGATCAACCAGGTACTTGGGTAACATCAGCCAAACCCCAAGGGCGATCGCTAATTAATCTCGAAATTGCCCGTCCGGTGGATGCTGTAGAATTTGACACTGACCAAGCAAAGGTAGCTTTGTTGCGCGTACCCGATAAACCAGGTGTAGCAGCCAGGTTGTTTGGCGAAATTTCCCGACAAAAAGTAGATGTAGATTTGATTATTCAGTCTATTCATGAAGGTAACAGTAATGACATTGCTTTTACTGTCACCACCCCAATCTTAAAACGGGCAGAAGCAGTAGCAGCAGCGATCGCCCCAGCACTGAGAAATCCATCTAACCCCAAATCTGATGAAGCTGAGGTAATGCTAGAACATAACATTGCCAAAGTCAGCATCGCAGGCGCAGGAATGATTGGCCGTCCCGGTGTGGCTGCAAAAATGTTCGCCACCTTAGCCGAAGCTGGGGTGAATATTCAAATGATTTCCACCAGCGAAGTGAAAGTAAGTTGCGTAGTCAACGCTGCCGAATGCGATCGCGCCGTCACTGCACTCCGCACCGCCTTTGAAATAGAAGCAGGGGAGCAGGGGAGCAGGGGAGCAGGGGAGAGTGCATGTATAGATTCCCCTCTGCCCCTCCGCCCCTCCGCCCCCCTGCCCAATTGTCCTCCCGTTCGCGGTGTTGCTTTAGATTTGAATCAAGCGCGTCTTGCTATTCGCCAATTACCAGATCGTCCAGGGATGGCGGCGAAGTTATTTGGATTATTAGCGCAACATAATATCAGCGTTGACATGATTATTCAATCTCAGCGCTGTCGGGTAATTGATGGTGTTCCTAGAAGAGATATTGCCTTTACAGTCTCGCGAATAGACGGGGAAAATGCCAAAAAAATGCTTACTCAAGTAGCGGCAGAGTTAGGATGGGGTGAAGTTGTTTTAGATAGTGCGATCGCTAAAGTGAGTATTGTTGGTGCAGGTATGGTAGGACAACCAGGTGTTGCTGCCAAAATGTTTGAAGCGCTGGCCCAGCACCAAATTAATATTCAAATGATTGCTACCTCAGAAATAAAAATTAGTTGTGTTGTAGCACAAGAGCAAGGTGTTAAAGCTTTGCAAGCCATTCATGCCGCTTTTGGACTAGCTGGTAGTGAGAAAGTTGTCGTGCCAGCGTAGAACTAAAGTTTGAATTTTAAATTGCTGATTATCTATCTTTGAAATGCCATTTTTCCATCATGGCTACTATTTCTGAAAGTCGGCGTTCACCACACCAAACTAAATCAAGTTTTTTGAGTTGTTCAAGACTGATACCACCCTCTTCTTCAGCAATGCGGTGATATTCTTTATCTCCCATTGCTGCTAATAAATGCCCAAAAATAATCATTTCATCGAACTGGGGATTTGTCTCTGGATCATTCAAAATTGCCATTGCTCGTTCTTGCGACAGTCCTTGGAGAGCATTGACAATAAATAGTGTGGGAAAGTCTGCATCCTGAAGTTGAGGATGACGCGATACTAATCCAGCCAACACTACTCCTAGATAAGCAGCCGCTTCAGAATTACTCAGTAACTCCATTTGTTGAATGGCAATCTCAGTCAAATTGGTAAAAAATGCACAACCTAACTGCTGTTCGATGGTGGTAACTGGATCTAAAACTAGCGAGGATTCTAACTGTGCCTCAAATGCTGCCTGATGCTCCTGGGGCAGTTCGCTAAGTAAGACTTGCTTGGCGCGATCGCCTATAATAATATTGCGATCGCGCCCAGAGCTAAAGTCTTTGCCCGGTTCCAAACCTTTACTCACTAAAATTTTAAAGACGTTACTTTGAGCTTTTCCCTCCATCTGTTCATATTGGGCTTGTCCAAGAAAAATTTGACAAAACCAACTGTGGCTGTCAGCATCGCATTCAACCATTACCTCATTAACAATCAAATCAGTTAACTTTTCCGCTCTCAAAATGCTTTGTAAATCCACAACTAAGCTATTAATCGCAGCGATGTCGCGGTCATTGAGCGCCTTGAGAAATTGACGCTTCGCAGTAGCTATCAAGGCTTTTTTTCGCCCAAATACGTTCATTTTTGATTTCTTATCTGGGGTTTTACATCATTCAAACTGCTATTTTTTTACCCTATTTGAGGATTATCTGTCATGAGTGGCATTGCTGAATAGTCCCAATCAAAATATCTCCCCCTATGGATTAACTTTTTTTTGCAAGCCTCGTTGAACTCACAAATTTTACTTAAATCTGGTAATATATAACCGTACTAAATCAATAACATTCTTTTAATAAAAAAAAATATTACTAGCAATATGCAGCATTAGCTAGTAATTAATACTTTTACCTGCCACAATGGCATTGATTTGTTTTGATGAAGATATTTTTTAAAGAAAATAGTTACCAGTAATAACACGTAAGCTATAATCAAACAATTTATAAGACTATATTGATATTGATGCCTATTCATTTACTAGATGGACGTTACCGAATACTAAAAGTTCTGAATGATGGGGAAAAGGCAAAAACCTATCTAGTTGAAGATGCGAGTCTTGCTGAGAGCCAATTTGTAGTTAAGCAGTTACGTAGTCTTAGCGCAAATTCTCAAGCTTTAACTATCCTGCCTCGCTTGTTTGCCAGTAAAGCAGAAACTTTAGAAAAACTAGGGCAGGAACACAACCAAATTCAGAAGCTAATTGCTTATTTTGAAGAAAACGAAGAATTCTATATAGTCCAAGAATTCATCCCTGGTAATCCTTTTACTGATGAAATTATCCAGGGACAAACTCTGAGGGAAGACCAAATAATTTATCTTTTATCAGAGATATTAGAAATTTTGGTGATTGTACATAGCTTAGGTGTTATTCACCGGAATATTAAACCAGCAAATATTATTCGCAGAGAGTCAGATAAAAAATTAGTGTTGGTTGATTTTAGTAATTTTAATGAAGCCATCACTAATAATGCTGAAAATCTCGAATATATGCCTAGAGAACAAGTTAACGGCAATGTTAAATATAACAGTGATATATATGCTTTAGGTATGGTTGCGATCGCTGCAATTTTAGGTTTACCCGCAAACGAAATATCTAATTTGCAAAATCAAAAAAATCGCCTGACTGGTGAAATACTTTGGTATAACAAAAATATAAAAATTAGCAAAAAGCTAGTAAAAATTATTAATAAAATGGTGCGTTTGGACTATCGGAAGCGCTACCAGTATGCAACCGAAGTTTTAGATGACCTGAAAAAATTAACAAATGTTGAAGTTCCGCAAAAACAGTCTGCTAAAAAATTATTAATAGTTTTGGCTGGGATAGCTGGCTTAATCATACTTGGTGTAGGAGTGCGATTTTTAAATTCGCCAAAACCTATCAGTAATGCTCAAAAAGAATTATATCAAGAAGGGCTAGATAAATATGATGCAGGAAATTATGAAGGAGCAGTTAAAGATTTCAATCACGTGATTGAATTAGATCCGAAAAATGCTTTAGCTTATAATAAGCGAGGCGATGCTTATTATCGATTAGGAGACTATGAGCAAGCGCAAGCAGATTCTAGTCAGGCCATTTTACTCAATCCTCAAGATGGTAATGCCTATTTTGACCGAGGATTTGCTTTTTCGGAATTAGGCAAATACAAAGAAGCGATCGCAGACTATACCCAAGCGATTAAGTTAAACTCTGATGATGCTTATGCTTACTATGGGCGAGGGTTAACCCGTGTTCAATTGAAAGATAATAAAGGGGCAATTGGAGATTTTAGTAAAGCGATCGCCCTCAAGCCTCAATATACCGAAGCCTACTTACAGCGTGGGATTATCCGCCGTCGCCTCAGACTCAAGCAAGGAGCAATCGAAGATTTTGATACAGTGATTAAGATTAATCCTAGTGATGCCAAAGCTTATTATCAAAGGGCTTTAACTCAATCTATTAATAAACAAAAATATGCAGCCCTTAAAGATTACACTGATGCCATTAACATTAATCCAAAATATATAGAAGCATATCTTAATCGAGGTGATGTTTTCAGCGATCTGGGAAATAAAGTCGAAGCTACTGAAGATTACAATACTATTTTACAGATTGACCCTAAATTTATTGCCGCTTATATTCACAGAGGTATTCACCGCTTTTCTTTCGGAGATTATAAAGGCGCTATTGAAGATTACAGCGAAGCTCTGAAACTAGATCCTAATAATATAGCAGCTTACAACAATCGTGGTAACGCTTATCTTGAACTGGGAAATAAAAAAGCTGCCAATCAAGATTATTCACAAGCGATCGCAATTAATGCTAACAATGCCTTAGCCTACTATAATCGGGGTGTGATTCGCACCAAGCAGAAAAATAAACAGGGAGCGATCGCAGATTTCAAAAAAGCTGCAAAACTATTTCAACAGCAAGGGGAAAAAGATAGTTATCAAGATGCACAGAAAGAAATTGCAATTCTGCAAAATAATTCAGCACCAGTGAAAACTTCTCGTCCTAAATCTGGGAAAACGGAAAAAAACTGAGCTATGACTCAATACCGTCATCCCATGTTATGACGATCCATCTTATACTATTAGCCCACTATGACCCAATCCGCTTGAGTTTCCCTTACTCTCCGTAAAAAGGAGGGAATTAGAGCAAGCTTTTTAAGGTGAGTTGGGGGGAGCTTCCGAGGTAAAATATCACTGTAATTGCGCCGTGTGCAACTTTCTTTCAAACCTAACCCCCAGCCCCTTCCCTGCTAGCGTTGGGGAGCAAGAATCAAAGCCTCTCTCCGCTTCTGGGAGAGGAATGGAAGTGGGGTTCTAAGAATAAGTTGCACATCGCGTTGTAATATGTCTATTTAACATCAGAAATCGCAGACTTCGACCTTTTATCTGTCGTTGTAGTTAAATATATTATCGCTCAACATGAGTCACCGCATTTTTTCACGGTTCAATTAGGATGGCTATATGCTAATTCTCCTCACTTTTTATCCAGATAACCTGGAAATATTCACTCATAGGGATGTCGATACGGTGCTGAAAAGAATTGATGCTTCTCAGAATATTTGGTTACGCTGTGTTCAGTTCCGCGATCGCACTGGAACGGCTAAAATTATCAAACACTTTGGACTCAATCCATCTCGTGTTAACATGATTTTCAACCATTCCCCTCTAGGAATTGATGAAGACGTAGAAGATTGTTTATTTGATAGCTATGAAATTCTAACTGCTCAAATAAAAAATAATGAGTTTGAGGTTGTACGTGGCAACATTGTCGTTGGAAATAATTTTATTATATCTTTTGAAATCACTGAACTAAAAATCTTAAGTGTTCTAGCTAATAATCTCCAAAAACGAACTCTAGATATTCAAAAGCTAGGAATTGACTATCTTTTCTATTTAATCTTTAAAGATATTTTGAATAATTACGAAGCTGTATTTACTTATATTTCTAGAAAACTTGATGATTTAGAAGATGAAGTTTTAGATAATTCTGGTGATGAATCAACGTATCAAAAAATTGCCACGATGAGGCAATCTACTCGTTCAGGACGGCGTAATTTTCAAAGCATCAAATTACTTATGGCTATTATGGATAATGAAGATTTCCAGTGGATCGGCCAGCCAGTGAAAGAACTATTCAATCAAGAATTGGTTCATCACGTTGATAAACTCTGGCAAGAATATCAAGCTATAAGAGCCTGGATGTCAGAATTAATGGAAATTCAACGTGATAATATTGCTAGTAAAACAGGTGAACGAATTAATCGCCTAACTATCCTCTCGACCGTATTCTTACCAATTACGTTCATGTCTGGTTTCTATGGTATGAACTTCAAATATATGCCGGAATTAGAGCAACCTTGGGCTTATCCTGCTGTAATCGGCGTAATGATCTTAATTGTGATTTGTAGTATTGCTTATGCTAAAAAACAACGTTGGTTGTAGCATCTATCAAGTTATAGACTATTACTGGAATAGTAAAATTTACATCTCGTTTGGCTTTGCTATATGCTTTCTGTTGAGTAGACTGCATTAAACCTAAATTGGTAAATAAACGTGAATCTCCCATTGATTATTCGTGCTGAAGAACACAGCGAAAAAATAGCTATCGCTACAACAGATGGATCATTTACCTATCAGGATTTGCTCCACACTTCCAGTCAAATAGCGACAAATCTTCTTCAGAATACAGAAGATTTACAAGAGAAGCGAGTCGCCTTCCTCATCCCGCCTGGATTTGAGTATGTAGCTACTCAATGGGGGATTTGGCGTGCTGGTGGCATAGCTGTACCTTTGTGTGTTTCCCATCCGCGCCCAGAATTGGAGTATGTAATTACCAATTCTGGAGCATCGATTATTGTTGCTCATCCTAATTTTGAGGGTATACTGCGTAGTTTACCGCCGCAGGCATCGCTCGCCGAAGAACACAATTTGCGATTTATCCTCACCTCAGAAACGCTTCCATCTAATATTGCTTGTCTCCCAGAAGTAGATATCACTAGACGCGCCTTAATTCTCTACACTAGCGGTACAACAGGTAAACCGAAGGGTGTGGTTACAACTCATCAAAATATTCAAGCGCAAGTAACTAGCTTAAACACCGCTTGGGAATGGACATCTAGCGATCGCATTTTACATATACTGCCACTACATCATATTCATGGAATTATTAACGTACTAACTTGTGCTTTATGGGCAGGTGCAGAGTGCCATTTATTGAGCAAATTTGATACCGAAACTGTTTGGAGGCGAATTTGTGACGGTAACTTAACCCTATTTATGGCAGTACCAACGATTTATGTAAAGCTCATTACCGCTTGGGAAAATGCCTCTAGGGAACGCCAAAAAAGTATGTCAGAAGCCTGTGCTAAGATGCGCCTGATGGTTTCTGGCTCGGCAGCATTACCAGTTCAAGTTTTAGAAAAGTGGCAGACTATCAGCGGCCATTTTCTACTTGAGCGATATGGGATGACGGAAATCGGTATGGCGCTATCCAACCCTTTACACGGTGAACGTTTGGCTGGATATGTAGGAAAGCCTTTGCCTGAAGTTGAAGTGAGATTAGTTGATGAGAACGGATTAGTCCCAACCGGAACACCAGGAGAGATCCAAGTTAAAAGCCCCGGAGTGTTTCTCGAATATTGGCAAAACCCCGAAGCAACCGCCAAAGCCTTCCAAGATGGCTGGTTTTGTACTGGAGATACCGCCGTCATTGAGAACGACAACTACCGCATTTTGGGGCGGATGAGTGTGGATATTATCAAAACCGGAGGCTATAAAGTTTCAGCTTTGGAAATTGAAGAAGTATTGCGATCGCATCCAGATATTCAAGAATGTGCAGTAGTCGGGGTTGCAGATATAGAGTGGGGCGAACGGGTTTGTGCGGCATTAGTATTGCAAGGGTCAAAACCTTTAACATTAGAATCTTTTAGAAGTTGGGCAAAAGAACGATTAGCTGTTTATAAAGTGCCAACCCAAATTTTGATAGTCGAAGAATTACCGCGCAATGCAATGGGGAAAGTGACTAAACCGACAGTGGTTGAGCTATTTCGAGCATAGCGATCGTCAAGGCGCAATTAGACCTGGAGTTTTAAACCTTAGACATCTCCGAAAAAGAATGTAGAGACGTAGCAGTGCTACGTCTCTACAAGGTTTCTGGGTAACGTATATTTCATTTCTGGAGATGTCTCTTGTAACCTCTTCAACTTAAGTAAATATAATTAACTTGATCAAGCCTTAGAATCTGACAAATGAGTGAAATAGACCTATGAGTGACTTAGTTTTTCTACCCGCTCATCAACTTGCTCAGATGATTCGCGATCGCCAAGTCTCTGCTGTCGAAGTGTTTGATGCTTACCTGGCGCAGATTTCTAAACACAACTCAAAGCTGAATGCAATTTGCACCTTAGATGAAGACAATGCTCGTACCAGAGCAAAGCAAGCGGATGAAGCCCTAGCTAAAGGAGAACACTGGGGCGCTCTGCACGGTGTCCCTATCACAATCAAAGATATCTTTGAAACAGTAGGACTCCGTACCACAGCAGGTTACATTCCTCTCAAAGACTACATTCCTCAACAGGATGCCACCGTTGTCGCCAGGCTTCGGGCAGCAGGAGCCGTTATCCTGGGAAAAACGAACATGGCAGAACTGGCTGGTGATTTTCAAAGTACAAATTCTCTGTTTCCACGAGTAAATAATCCCTGGAATCTTGACTACACACCAGGGGGCAGTTCTGGAGGCAGTGCTGCTGCTGTTGCAGCCGGACTTTCATCATTAGATGTAGGCAACGATCTTGCGGGTTCCGTGCGCCAGCCTGCAACTTTCTGCGGCGTGTATGGTTTAAAGCCAACAGATCGCCGTATTTCTACCGCCGGAAGTATCCCTGAAGTACCGGGAATGCCGCTATGCTTGCGGCAAATGTTGACTATTGGTTGTTTTGCGCGATCGCTCGAAGATATTCGCCTTTGTTTCTCGCTCATCGCTGGTGCGGATCTACGTCGCCCAGATGTGCCACCGATTCCCCTTGATACCCCATCAGGCAAGTCTTTGCAGGATCTTAAAATTGCTTGGATTGATGAATGGGTGGAAGTTCCGGTTGCTGCGGAAATTCGAGGCGCAGTACAGACAGTCGTGCAAAAACTCGCTCAAGCAGGTAGTTATGTTGAACGCTGGCTTCCCAAAGACTTTGATTTATCGACTGTGTGGAACCTCTGCGGACGCATGGAAGCATACATCAACAACTACGCCCAACCCAAGGATCGCTATAATGTGATACGCAGCTTAGAGTTACTCTTTCGCACGGCAACTCAAGGCGACAGAAAACTCAGAAAATTGGGGAATTTCAGCAGCTTTCTGCCAGAAATTTTGAATCCCAGCCTCAGAGGATATTTTGAGACACTCACCGAACGCGATCGCTTCATTGCCCAAATGGATGAAGCTTTAGAAGCGTGGGATGTATGGCTCACGCCTGTGACAGCAACTCCTGCATTTACCCATTGTCCGGCTTGGAGCGCCATTGATATTGAGGGTAAATCCTATCCTCATGCGGTGGCAAACGGTGCTTACACCATGCCATTTAATCTCAGTGGTCATCCTGTGGTGGTGATTCCCATCGGGCAAACCCACAATGGCTTACCGATTGGAATGCAGATTGTCGGAAAGCGATGGCGCGAGATGGAGTTATTGGCGATCGCTCAAGAACTTGACAAAGTGGTTGGTGATTTCCGCCATCCATTAGGATATTGAGAAATAGTACTAATTAAACTTCACCGTTATTACGCAAAGCGGCTTATTGACAATACTGCAATACGTAAGGTACAAGATAAGCAAGTTGGCGCGAAAACCCCAAGTATGTTACGAAACACAAATAGGCTTTAAGCCCTTACTAATGACCAATGACAAATGACAGCATTTGCTAGTTAGCTTTAATTGCGCCGACCTACTTCAGCACAATTCAAAAAACTTAAAATCGCTATGAGTCTTTTTTGTCTAGTTCATGGCGCTTTCCAAGGCGCTTGGTGTTGGGATTTGTTAATTCCTTATTTAGAAGCGCAAGGTCACAAAACAGTAGCAATGGATTTGCCAATTGAAGATGCGTCTGCAAGTTTATCGCAATTTGCAGATGTAATATTGCAAGCGCTTCCAAAAACTGATGATGATATTGTGCTGGTTGGTCACTCAATGGCTGGTACTGTTATTCCCCTGGTTGCAGAAGCGCTTCAAGTACGTCAACTGGTATTCCTTACCGCGCTTATTCCATACCCAGGAACTAGTACACTTGAGCAATTTTCTCATCATCTCGATTCTGATAGCCTCAAATCATTAAATTACGAACCAAAAGAGTCACATCAACTCGAACAATTTGATGATGAACCTTATATGTTTAATCCTGTTTCTGCTGGGAAAAACTTTTCAGATGAAGCAGTATTGATGGAATTTTTTTATCAAGATTGTCAGCCGGATGTAATGCACTGGGCACTCTCAAAAGGACGTTCACAGCAATCAATGGCATATATTTATGAGGTTAATCCTCTGAAAGCTTTACCAAAAGTAGAGTATAAATATATTTTTTGTACTGATGACCTGATAATCTCTCCTGCATGGTCACACTACGCTGCACGTAAGCGCTTGGGAGTTGAAGCCATAGAACTGCCTGGAGGACATTGCCCACACTTGTCTCGTCCTGCTCATCTGGCCTCAGTATTAACTAAATGATCGCAAACCTTATTGTAGATAATCGTAGGTTGGGTGGAACGTAGTGAAACCCAACAAATCCTCGAAAATGTTGGGTTTCGTTCCTCCACCCAACCTACACAGTTTATGGTTTTTGAATGAATCAACAAATGCGAACGCCGAATCAACAAATGCGAACGCCGAATCAACAAATGCGAACTCCAAATCAACAAATGCGAACGCCGAATCAACAAATGCGAACTCCAAATCAACAAATGCGAACTCCAAATCAACAAATGCGAACGCCGAATCAACAAATGCGAACTCCAAATCAACAAATGCGAACTCCAAATCAACAAATGCGAACGCCGAATTAACAAATGCGATCGCCAAAGTAACAAATGCGAACGCCCCTACCTAATTTCCCACCCCTTCGGTATTTTAGGTGGACACCAAAAGAGGTTTTTACTAGATACCTCAAGGGATTCCAGAATTCCTCGCATGACTTCTGTGCAGTACATCCAATGCCCTAAATCGTCATACATCCGATCGGGATTAAACTCGACATTGTAGTGCAGCACATTGGGAAGGTCTAAAAACTCATCATCGCTTTGAGGAGAAAGAAGCAAGAGATGAAATGGCTTCCCCTGACATTGTTTTTCTAGCTTGTTGACTAAATCTATTACACCACCGCGATCGCTAATTCCTGTACGAACAAAAAGCACTTTATCGCAGTGCCGCAGTGCGTACCAAAACCTTTCAGAACGTGCTGTGTATCGAACCCGCATCCGTTTAAGGATGGGAGACATATCGTTGCTTGGATCGTCTGTCTCTTCAACTTCATGGGCAAAGGATAAACCCGACCACTTACTATGGTAAATTCTGCCTGCATCGGGGCTGTAGTGCAGCAAGGCAGGATTCCACATATCATAAAAACCGTTTTCGATCGCATCCGCAACATCTGCAATATTAGTCGCGCGCGTTAGATCGAACGGAAAGGCCGGGCCATCGTACTCCATCTTATATAGCATCATACGGACGGCACAGCGATCGCCAAGGGGAAGAATTGCCACACGGCTGATATCCGATAACTGACATTTGTATTGGAAAAACACCGCAGACTTAGGTGGTGCTTTCACCCGGCTTTCTAGCCCATCATTGCCAATCATCATGGTACGAAAGGGAATGTCAGGATAAAGCGGATCTTCATAAACACCCGATGGCATGGCTTTAAGTGCGTTGCAAACTTCCGTCCACATCGGTTGGATATTGTACTCGTTATCTGATTCGTTGATTATCCAGAGGTGGCGTTCGTCTGCTTGCAAAATCCCCAGATGCCCGTCATAAAACAAAACTTGTGAGTTGTTTGGCGAAAAAAGATTGAAGGCAGCGCTATATTCTAAGTCTGCGCCAGGGGTGATATTTACTGTAGTTGCGATCGCGCCATCCTCTACAGCCAAGAAAGGCAGCGTCCCCGTCTGGGTATTCTTCGCAATGTAAATACCTGATATCAATCCAGCCTTACTTTGCAGTGCAGTTTGTAGTTCCTGCCAATAGGGAGCGATCGTGTAGCTGTATGCCGATGAATTAACGATCCGTAAATGCTTCTCTTCCATACAGACAGAGACATGAAAGCCCGCATTGTCAAAGTAGATGGGAAATTCATTCGGTTGCTGGAAGCGTTGTTTTTCTTTTGCTAATGCGTCTTTGTTGATATCGAATAAATGATGGTCGATCTGCTGATACATAAGGCTATGACCAATTGTATTCGGGTGAGCTGGATCGAAGGATGTCCCAGCTTTCCATCGTCCTTGTCCATCATCCACGGCTGCCAACCAATCTAGTACAGTTACATCCCAACGGAGCATTCGTTTGTGTGTGTCTCGGATCAGCGAGTAATGTTCCAGGGAATAATCACCGTTGGGATAGACTCCGCCTAAAATCGGGATTGCTCCGATGTCGCGCGTCATTTTCACAAGCTGCTGCAAGCCACTTTCAAACCGCCGTTGTACCGCCCGCCGTTCGTGAGGGGGACAGTAGGCTAAACCTTCATTGCCTAAAGACAAGGCAATAATCACAATATCTGGTTTTTCTGGGGTGACAAACCAGGGGAATCGAGCGATCGTTCTGCTGACATTCGCCCCTACCTCCGATACATTTACCAGTTGATGCCCATATTTTTGCTCTAAAGCCTGTGCTAACAACCAGACCCAACCTTTCAAAAACCAGGCTTTATGACCTAATGCGACGGAACTGCCAATTACCACAATTTTGAGTCTCTCAGCCCTTTCTTCCACGGGCATCTTGACAGTTGATTTCTCAATGTATCCAAAGGGGTAAGGTTGTAAATAACCGAATGCACCATCATCCACAATAATCGTGCTGGAATGATCCTCAGAATCAATCGGTATCCATCGGTTTATATCTAGTAAGCTCTCCCATCGAGCATTGCCGTTGACATCGAGGCGGACGTACTTGTATTCAACTCTCTGTTGACCGCCTGACTCTTGAATTTCAATATCTGTCCACCATAGAGGATAGCGATCGCCACTTGTACGCAGATGGATACATTTTTTTATGTCCCACAGTCCCAACTCTGGAGTAGAACCGACCAGACCTATAGATTCACCTGTTTGCGTGTATGCACTGATCTGGAATCGATACATAGAGTTTATCCTGTTTTCGTGAGTACGATACCAAACAGTCAGGCTGAAATATTTAAATCTACTTTGACAATATCACATAGAATTCTTAAGAATCTGGTATGGATATTGCCAAGTATACTGAAACCTAATTAAAATTACCAAAGTTATCAGCAGCAAGGCTTTTAAACGATTAAATAGAATCTTTATAGAAAATTTTATATTTAGTCAAATAGACTATATTGTATTAAAAGTATTTGTACAACTAAGAACAAATCAACAAAAGGATAAGATTAAGTTAAATTTTCCCTTCAACGTCACACTTAAAATTTGTGTGCCTGTTCTTAGCACCTCTAACTGTTGATTTGCAGCAGGCGATCGCAGAAAAAGGGACGAAATAACTCGCAGGCGAGACTTGCTTTGAGATCATGCAGATGCACTAACCCCATTTTATGCAACTGGGAACCTTGCACAGCCTCACAATCTACAGGACTTGACTGTCTGACGATTTCTATAAACGATGGCAATAAATCGGGATAGCGTTGCAGGTTCCACCATTGTTGTTCTAAGTGATCTGCATAGATAGCGGCTGCGATCGCAGAATTTTCTAAGAGTTCTTCTAGGGTTATTGTCTGCTGCTGTAGGTAATAAAATGCTAACTGCAACCGATAGGGATGTCCCCCCAACAGAGCGATCAGGCGCTGGGTTTGTGACGAGCTTATCTCCTGTTCGCACCTATATGCTAGATCCTGCACCTGAGCAGGGTTAAACTCAGGTAACTCAATAACTAGCCCAGTATTCAAGAGAGAGGGATCGATGGAGGGAGGCATGAGAATTTCAGTAGAATGAACCGTCACCAATCGCATCTTGTGCCAAGGATTAATGTCTGCATCGGCTTCTTTAGCTTGCTCAGACCATGTTCGTAAAAGTAGGAGAAATTCACGAGCAACGTCGGGGTAGGCAAAAAGCTGGTTGAGTTCATTGATTGCAAAGACTAGGGGGCGATTCTCTCTTGAAGAAACTCCGCGATCGAGGTTGGTTAAGATTACATCCTGGAAATAATCAGTGGCATTTGATTTGCTGCCCAAGGAGTTATCCCAAAAACTAGCAATCTCATTTGGTAAGTCTAATTGCTTGCTAACCCTGGCACAGAACCATTGTAGGAAGCGTTCTAGGTTCTGTAAAATCTCTTCGTTAGCAAGTTGCAAGTTTACGGAAACGGCGCGATGACCTTGGGAGTTAGCGTAAGCCAGGATGCGAGTCATTAGGGAAGTTTTGCCCATTTGCTTGGGGGCGCGGATGTTGATCAACGCACCGGGTTGCTGGATGGCTTCATAACAGAGGGATTCGAGAATAGGACGGTCAATGTAGAAGACTGAATCCAGGGGCATCTGCCCTCCTGGTAGGTTTGGGGAACGAGGGTATACATTGTCTGGCGAGTGTTCCATTTTGTGGGTTTGCCCTACACTGCTGCGAGAATCGTATACTGGTTCGATGCGATCGCAAACTTCAGCCCCGGACATTGAGCCAATCTCGTCAAAACTGTCTTGATGAGGCTCCAGATAGAAATAATCATCCTTTAACAAGGTCATATTAAAGGCATTGAAGCAGCACTCCAAGGTTCGCTTATCAACTCCTACTGAGCCAGTAAAGACCTTACTGAGGGTATTGGGGGTTAAACCTGTTTTCTCACTTAGGTCTTCGAGAGTGTATCGTTTAAAGTTTTGCTCAATTTCTAACTGAGCTTTTGCCTGATTGAGTTTCCTTGAGCCTTGAGCCGTCAGAGTCGCACCCCGCTTTCGTAGATGATTTTTCGATTGTAATTGCATTTTTACTTGGAAATAAAGTATAAAAATGTGCTTAGTAATTTGCTTACTAAATATAGATAACTGATGCACTTTACAAATTTATGCAGTATAGTTACAAATCTTAAGTAGTTAGGCTATTGAGTAAAATTGGCACGTTGAGCCTATTGCCATTGGGTTTCTAAATTGGCAAATACAGTATCAGAATTACATTTTGCTTACAGTGACACCAATAATTTCGCACGACTACTTACGGATGCAATTCAAAAACGTCTATTCTCAACGTGCCTGGGAGTTGGAGTTTGCTCTGAGAAAGTAAACAGAAGCAAGCAAGTTTTTAACTTGGGGGTTTTTCCAAAGTTAACAACGCCGTTAAATGAATGGTTGCAAGGCACTTAAATTTTCGGTGGCCGAAACCAATATGGGGAATGGCTTTGGGGATTTGCTGGTGCTAAATCCTTAACTTTTTTCTTAAAGTTGTAAACCTTGGTAGTGTTAGGAATCGGGAATCTGTAGTGTTGATTCATATCAAGCTAATATTAGCCTTCTGGAGGTTGTATGACTTTTCTAATTCCTAATGAAAATAGCCAACCCAATCCTAGTCCTCACGACACTAACCCAATTGAAAGCCAAATTATGGCAATGACTACCAAAGAAGATTTGCAGCAAGAATTAGACTCAGTTCGCGCTAATTACCAAAAATGGCAAGCCAAAGACGATCAGACTGCAATAACAACACAAACTAGACTGGCGCAAATTATTCATCTCCGTGCTAATCAAATAGGAATTCAACTAACGTAACAGTAGCAAGGCTATAGCAATCCTAAATCATTCGTGAATAACAAGCTCTGCAACCTCTCAAAGAAATCACAGAACTGAACAAGGGCGGTTTTAACAACTCATTTAGGATTGCTATATACCACTAAATACTATTAATGGCTCTTAACCTTGTAATCGATTGAAAATATACATAGGGTTAGAATTACTTGAAGGAAGTTTTCATTTGACAATACTTCGCCAATTTACGAGGGTGAGTTGATGTATTAACTTCTTTTTGTCTAAGGCTTGGCAAAGATAATAAATCCTAAAATTTGCTCCAAGGTTTCCTGCAAGATTATTTTCCGTATTGTCCGCAGTATAGAGGGTTTGCGACTCCAAGCTACCTTTTAAGCCAAACGCTCATATATGGTTTCTTTTGGCATTTCTGCTCAAACTTTTGTAGGCTATTATTTTTGCAAAGTATTGCCATATTACATAAAATTTTGTCCCACCACTGATAAATATAATGTAGCAGTAGTAAATCATAATTCATTTTAAGAAAAGTATCTAATTAACAATTTATGAAACCTAAAATTAAAGTTTTACTTGCTTTAATTCCCTTTTCCTTTATCCTTGGCAGTTGCCAAAAAGAAGACTTATCAGCAGCTAAATCATTTGGTGATTTATCCCAATCTTTAGCAATTGCCAACGAAACAATATCGGCTGATATTTATGCTTCCTGTGCCCGATCCGCAACTTGGGAAGCTTTGGGAACACAGCAAAGTAGAATAAATAGCAAAGAGCGTTTGGATAAATGCGACGAAATTTACCTTCCGAATTCACAAAATACTGAAATAGCTGGCAGCGTTTTAGTCAACTATGTTGCGGCAGTTGGAAATTTAGCCACTGAAAATGATAACGGCTTTACTCCTCAGTTAAATAAAATTTCAGACGGTTTAGGAAAGCTTGATATTGATGAAAATGCTCGAACAGCAGGGGTTAAGATTGCTGACTTTATTACTAATATTCTAGTTAAGGATTTTCGGCGAGATAACTTGAAAATTACTATTGTTTGCACAGATCAAGATATTCAGAAATATTCTGCTTCTCTGTCCGATTTCATTGAATCATCTTATGTAAAGGCTTTGCTCAATGAAGAAATTACGCAGATTCATGAAAATTATGGTTTCTACATAAGTGAGGTCAATAAAAGATTACTAAAATTATCAAACCCAGAAGATGATCTACAAGATTTTAACGCACTTCAGACACAACAGACTTTATTAGAGGCAGAAGAACGAGCAGAAATTACCAAGGTAATTGAACGTAAAAAACAGGGTTCAGCCTACGTATCTGCTATTCGTTCCACCGCAGAATTTCACCGCAAATTGAAGCGTATTTTCAATAAAGATCGGGAAGAACTCTCATCAGATCAAATTCAAAAATGCAATAAATATCGCTCTAAAAAGGAAAGCCTAAGTTTTCAAAATACTGAGAAAGAATATGATGTTTGGAATCAAGAAATTACCACATCAGAGTTAAAGAAAGCCAAGAAAGTAACCAAGGAATACATTGACAAAGTTACTCCTCTATTTAATGAGATTCAAGATTAATTATCAAGACAACCGTTTGTAAATAAAAGAAAGGGGACTTATGACTACTGAACTAAATATAGATCATTTAAAAGAAATTCATGAGCAACTAACTAATACAATTAAATTTCTCAGTGAAGAGGCTGGCAAAGCTAAGGACGATGAGAGAATTACTAGCAGACAATTTATACAGGCAAAAGATGAATGGGGCAAGTTGGAAATCAAAGCAATTGAACTACAGGGTTTGATCGATGGGGTAAAACTAGGTTCTATACTCAATAACGATGTTAATAGTTCTTACTCACAAATTCTGAAGGCCACAAATAGCCTACAAGAAGCTGCTAAAAAGATTGAGAAGTTTGAAGATTTTTTATCAGAAATAGCTAAAGTTATTGATATTGTTACT
This sequence comes from Nostoc sp. C110, assembly GCF_043099725.1. GTDB lineage: Bacteria > Cyanobacteriota > Cyanobacteriia > Cyanobacteriales > Nostocaceae > Nostoc > Nostoc muscorum_A. Next base: position 5,785,506 of record NZ_CP171148.1, read on the forward strand.
AGTACCATCAAAGCTATTAAACCGATGGGCTTCTGACTTTTCGTAATTAAAACATTTACCAGGTAAGTAATTTACTGGATATTAGACAAAAAGTATTTTCATCAGGCAGTTGAGGTTGCGATTGCAGTAGCGCTTTGAAAAAATCTCCATATCGATTTTCATCCTGACACTAACCCTCCAACTTGCGGAACAGGGGATAAATTTGGTGTTCTGGATGTTTTTCCATGTGGCGATACACCAAAATATAGCACCAGTAGCCAATTTTCTCCGATAGGTATACATAAATAGCCTATTGAGGACATCAGTTAAATTATTGAAAGTAAATTGTGAGAAATAAACTTATCGTTCATCGTTTCAGTAGAGTTAAAATGCCTATTGCAAAATCAGTTTTGTTACCACTCAACTGAAATGTGTCTGAACATGAGTATCAGAAAAACATAAATAAATACTTATATCTTTCATAGTTATATATGAATTAATAGTTAAATAATCTTAGGAGAAATAAAAATACCTGGATTTACATCGGCAGTGGTACTTGCTGGATAGACTGATGCAGATCCTCTCTAAACCTAGAATAACAATCTTTTAGGTGGAATTGGCAGGCACCCTAAGTCGGTGGCTGTCCAGAAACCTTGTGCTTGAAAATGAAGGAAGCAACAATGAGTAGCAATCTCGCCATCAAACTGCGTTCTGGAACTCAACAAGCCCACACATCAGCAGAAAATGTGGGATTCATGAAATGTTTTCTACAAGGAGTGGTGGATAGAGGCTGCTTTGCCAAGTTCTTAAGTAACTTGTATTACGTCTACAGCGAATTAGAAGCGGCGTTAGATAGCCATGTAAAGCATCCTGTAATTAGTGCGGTTTACTTTCCTGAACTTAATCGCCAATCCTCACTCGAAAAAGACATGGTGTTCTATTATGGGGATAATTGGCGAGAGCAAATTACACCCTCACCTGCTGCTCAAAAGTATATTGACCGCATTCGGGAAATTTCTGCTAGTGAACCGACTTTATTGCTAGGTCATGCCTACACTCGCTACATGGGCGATCTTTCTGGGGGTCAAATGCTACAAAAAGTTGCTCAGTCAGCCCTGAAGCTTTCTGGCTATGAAGGTACGTCCTTTTACAATTTTGAGCAAATTCCTGATAAAAAGGCATTTAAGGATAAGTATCGTCAAGTATTAAACGCGCTACCTATTGATGATGCAACAGCAGAACAGATTGTTGCAGAAGCTAATAATGCCTTTGGGTTTAATTTGCAGATGGCTCAAGAGTTAGAGGGAAGTCTAATTAAAGCACTCGGCCAAGTCCTGTTTAATAGTCTAACTCGTTCCCAGAATTCAGGTAGCACTGAAATAGGTGCGGCTAATTAAGTTTGTCATTTGTTATGGGGCATTGGTTATTTCCCTCTCGTCTCTCCATTCCCCACAGACGTGATTAATCGCGTCTCTACTACTCCCTTCATTCATTGGAAAGCAACTCAATGGTTTTTTTATTACCTGGTGTTAAGTTCGATCTGGATCTGATTCAAAAATACGATACTCGCGCACCTAGATACACTAGTTACCCGCCCGCAACAGAGTTAAGCGAAACATTCACTGAAACTGATTTTAAGGCCGCGATCGCAGCATCAAATCAACGCCAAACTCCTATGAGTTTATATTTCCACATCCCGTTTTGCCAAAGCGCTTGCTACTTCTGCGGCTGTAACACAGTAATTTCCAACAACAAGAATATTGCTAAACCTTATGTGGAGTCTTTGGTTCAAGACATTAAAAACACCGCAGCTTTAATCGATCCAGACAGGAGAGTGTTGCAAATCCATTGGGGAGGCGGTACTCCTAATTACTTGGATCATCACCAAGTAGAATTTTTATGGAAAAACATCAATCGCTATTTCAACATCGATCCACAAGCAGAAATCTCAATTGAGATTAATCCCCGCTATATTGATAAAAACTACATTTTCTTTCTCAGAGAAATTGGGTTTAACCGCATTAGTTTCGGCATTCAGGATTTTAATAGCAAAGTTCAAGTAGCTGTAAATCGTGTTCAGCCAGAAGAAATGCTCTTTGATGTCATGAGCTGGGTTAAAGAAGCTAAGTTTGAAAGTGTGAATGTTGACCTAATTTATGGTTTACCCTATCAGACCCGTGAGACATTTCAAGAAACGCTGAAAAAGACAATTGAATTAGATCCTGACCGAATAGTAGTCTTTAACTTTGCCTATGTTCCCTGGCTCAAACCGACGCAAAAAAATATTCCTCAAGAAGCGCTACCACCAGCCGAAGAAAAGTTAGATATTCTGAAAATGACTATTGAAGAATTGACGAGTAACCAATATTTATTTATTGGGATGGATCACTTTGCGAAAACTAATGACGAACTAGCGATCGCTCAACGCAATGGCACTCTCAAGCGCAATTTTCAGGGCTACACTACCCACGCAGAGACAGAATTGTTTGGTTTTGGTTCTACATCCATCAGTATGCTAGAAGATGCTTATGCTCAAAATCACAAGGAATTAAAAGATTACTATCAGACAATTGCATCGGGTAATTTACCTGTTAGCAAAGGTGTCAAGCTTAGTCAAAATGATATTATCAGAAGGGATGTAATCATGGGTATTATGTCTCACTTTCAGTTACACAAGGAAGATATTGAAAACAAATATCAAATCAACTTTGATGAATATTTTTCTGAGGAGTTAGAGACATTAAAACCACTAGAAGCTGATGGTCTGGTCAGTTTATCAAAAAATCAGATCCAGATTACAGACATCGGTCGATTACTAGTCAGAAATATTGCCGTTATATTTGATACCCACACAAAAATGCGAGAGACAAAATTCTCTCGTGCTATTTAAAACAGCCGCAAATCATTGGTGAAATTTTGCAGCCTTTAGATCCCCGATTTATTAAAGAAATTGGGGATCTAATGTTTCCCCATCACATTTAATTTTTAAATAAAAATGTACAAAATCAAATTTATTAAATATTAATTTTCCAACTTGATAGACAAAAACTTTTCATACATCTCTAAAAAGTTAGATTATGCAATTATATCTTCAGATAGATATATCAAAATTTAGATTGCCGATTTTTCTAATAAATCGAAAAATATGTTATTTTCAGAAATCTCGTTATTTAACTAGTAAAGCTTAATAGAAGAATATTAGAGATTTAATAATTTTTTATTTATTTGGCTGCCAAAAAATCCTTGAGCATTTTCATGCTATAAACGTCAAATGGCAATTTCCATCTAATTTGTATGTAAACTCTTTTGTCTAACTTTTGGATTTAGCATTTATCCCATCTGGTAGAAAGAATTCTGAATCAGAGTTGATAACTTAGATACAAGTGAGATTGTTGAGGCAGTTATGAGTATTATTGCTTGGGTAGTTTTAGGACTTTTGGCAGGTGCGATTGCTAAAGCTATTTATCCTGGCTATCAAGGTGGTGGAATTCTCTCCACAATGATTTTAGGTATCATTGGTGCTTTCGTCGGTGGAAGTCTGTTTACTCTATTGCGAACAGGAACTCTGCAAATTACTGCGGCTGGCGCTGGTTTAACTCTTCCTGGTATTTTGGTGGCTGTGCTTGGCGCAATTGTTGCCATTTATCTATGGGGATTAATCAGAAGAAGCAGCAATGCCTAATCGCTGATTGGTAGTTATCAACACTCACACGATCGCTGTATTTTATTGGTCTTATAGTTTCCCAGGTTGAGAAGCTATAAAACATCAAACTAGCTCTCTGTGGAACAATCCTAAAAGACCATTCAATCCCTTCTGTTACATCATAATTTTTGGAAGTGTAAATCTATGTTTTTTCACAAAAAAGAGCCTATTCATGCAGTTAACGTTAGTGAACCAAACCCTCGTTTTGCTCAATTACTTTTAGAACAGTTTGGCGGAGCTACCGGAGAACTTAGCGCAGCTTTACAATATTGGGTGCAATCATTCCATGTTGAAAATGCTGGAATTAAAGATATGCTCCAAGACATTGCAATCGAGGAATTCAGCCATTTAGAAATGGTTGGTAAACTCATTGAAGCTCATACCAAAAATGTGGATCAAACAGAGGCTTATAAGAGTACTCTCTTTGCAGTTCGCGGGATTGGACCTCATTTTCTGGATAGTCAGGGTAATGCTTGGACTGCAAGTTACTTGAATGAAGGTGGAGATGTAGTCCGTGATTTAAGGGCTAACGTTGCAGCAGAAGCCGGCGCTCGTCAGACTTACGAAGAGTTAATTAAGTTGGCAACCGACAAAGGAACCCAAGAAACTTTAGTCCATCTGTTAACACGAGAAATTTCTCATACCCAGATGTTTATGAAAGCTCTAGATTCACTGGGTAAGTTGACAGATCCATTCTTTGGTAATATTAAGCCAGATGAAACTGTTGCTCTTTACTACAACCTATCTACAGACGGTAATGGTAAAGATGAGCGTGGCCCTTGGAATTCTGAGCCAACATTCAAGTACATTGCTAATCCCCTAGAAAGCCACTCTTAGAAGTTTGTTGAAAAGTATCTGCCTGTGATTTTGGGTACTTATTGATCCCTCCTAACCCCACCCTTTTTTAGGCTACAGGGTACACACATCTCTCTACAAAACCAAAATGTAGTAGATCCTCCAAAATCCTCCTTAAAAAGGAGGATTTTGAGAGGTTTTTGCCAATTAAAAAGGGGGGCCGGGGGATCAAATAGCTTGTAGGGCAATTCTTAAAGACTTGTGTGTACACCGTAGCCTTAAAAAGGGGGGATTTTTAGGGATCTAAAGCTTTTGATGCGGACAGATCCGCATATAACCGAAAATCTTCACTGTTCCCTGTTTCCTCATCCGAAGGTTGGTGAAGAAGCATACTCCCGATTTCTTAGAGAAGTTGGGAGTATTAGCTACATATCTCTGCGTTATGAAGGATGGACTATATTGCACTCAAATTAAAATGGGTGTAAATCATAAGTCACACTGAAAAAGTCAGAGCGATCGCCTCTTCAATATCTAGCCCGACGTTTCTGAATTCAGATTCAACTCAAAATCAAAACTAAGAATCAGGAGATTAATTTGTGATTGTCAACGCTACGCCAAATGGTTGGGAAGTCATTTACCATCGTGCCCATGCCTTATTAGCAGCTCAACTGGCGGGGCAATGGCGACGTAAAGATGCGCCAGTAAGATTATATGAAACCATCGCTGCAATTTCTCATCACGATGATTTAGAGAAAGAGTGGGAAGAAGATATTCTTACTGAAGCCGGTGCGCCAAAGGACTTCATGCTGTCCTCAAATGCCGATGTAGATGCTGAGGTACAGAAATTGGCTGATTTGGCAAAAAATGCCCTTTACCGTGGACGATGGGTAGCTTTATTAATTTCCATGCACATCAGCCGTCTAAATGAGGGAAGGCGGGGTAAGCGTCCCAAACTAGACAAACTTTTGGATGAGCAACTTCAAAACCAGCAACATTGGCGGAAGGAACTGGGGATAAAAAAGGAGGAAGTTGATGCAGCCTATGCGTTTATGCAGTGGTGCGATCGCCTTTCTCTCATCTTATGTCAGCAAGAACTACCTGATGATGAGCGGTTTTTAGAAATTAGCAAGGGCCCTGAAGGTGAGCGCTATGACATCATGCAGCGCAGTGATAACTTGGTTGTTGTCAAACCCTGGCCCTTCCAAAACGATAAATTTACGGTCAACGTCGAAGCCTGCGACCTTTCCCAGGTAAAATTTGAGAGCAGTGTCCAACTAACTCAAGCGCTACAAGAAGCCCCCATCAAGGTACTTGAGTGGACATTCGTTAAGAGTTAGTACAGATTAGAATTTAAGAGGAATCCAGCGAATATTAGACAATTTATTTATAAAAAAGAGCCAGAGAATTAACACTCTCTGGCTCAATGCTGGAGACAAAAGAATCATCAAATAAAGGCTAACTTGGGCAAGAACCTAAATTCTTCCCAGGTTATGCAGCCCTAAAACAGCTCCCACTCCTAAGATATGACCAAAGGCAGTGGTTGCTAAAAGGGCTGGTAAACCAAAACCACCAAAAAGATTAGATGAGGGTAGTGCTGGCTCTGCATTGGGATATTTGATAGTCGATTTCCCAAAGGCAATGGCAATGATATTAGCAATAATGATAATCAGTCCAACTGTCGGACTCCATTGCAGGGGTGTAGTTGCAGCAGCGAGTAAGGTTGAAGTAAACACCTGATTTGCTCCTGAAATTTATTAATGATTGAAAATATAATCTGAAACTTTTCGAAGCAAATTCAATAAAGTACCCGATTTTGCATCAATATTTAACAGTTATTATAACTACTTAATATAACTTGAGTTCAACGTTGAGAGTTAACTGTGCTAGTAGTCTGCCAACCCAAAAATGCTGCGTGATGGCTGGGTAAAGGGGAAGGGGTAAGGGATTTGAAACCTTTTACCCTTTACCCCGCTAAGTTCACTTGACGAACTACTAGCTGCTTTTAACTTCAATGTCAGAAGTAAGCGTTTTACTAGTTTCAAATTACACCTGTACATCAGATGTCAAGGAGAATTAATAAAGGTTTATCTATAGTCAGCAAATGTTAATCCCACTTTTAAGGTTGTAAAAATAACATATAGTATTGTCAATTAGCTACTTAGCTACACTCATAAATACTTGTCAATTTTACACGCCAAAATTAAGACTTACTTGACTTCGGGGTCAATTTTTAAGTCGGATAGTTGCTTACATTTACCAAAAAAATCAAAAATATTATTCCCTTGTGGGTGGGATTTTTGGCATGGTGAATATAATTTCTAACTCCTAATTTTTGCTGTCAATTTGTCAAATTGACGTTAAGTGTTTATTTAATTAATTTAGATAAGCATAAAAAAAGGTGAAAAACTATAATTTTTATCTATCAAAAGTATGAAATATAAGGTATAGATTTTCCTCTATCCAAAGAAATTAAATATAAATACTTAACTTAAAATTATACTTCTGGCAGAAGATGTAAAAAAATATTAGGTATATTAAATTAAAATGAATATTAATCAAAGTTTCTCAACAATTTAAGTAAGTGTGTTACACACGTACTTGAAACAGCCTAGAGCTTTGTTAAAATCAGCAACACACAAACTATGAACTCTACCACCGAAAAACGTATCGCCTTGATCTCCGTCCACGGAGACCCGGCGATTGAAATAGGGAAAGAAGAAGCTGGGGGACAAAATGTTTATGTGCGCCAAGTGGGTGAAGCACTAGCGCAGCTGGGATGGCAAGTTGATATGTTTACCCGCAAAGTAAGTCTGGAGCAAGACTTGATTGTTGAACATGGGGACAATTGTCGAACTATTCGTTTAAAAGCTGGGCCCCTTGAGTTTGTGCCGCGAGATGAAATTTTTGAATATTTGCCAGAATTTGTGGATAATTTCCTCAAATTTCAGATAAAAAATGAGATTAAATACGAGTTAGTTCACACTAACTATTGGCTCTCTAGTTGGGTGGGGATGGAGTTAAAGAAAATCCAAGGGAGTAAACAGGTTCACACTTACCACTCATTAGGAGCAGTCAAGTACAACACGATAGAAAATATTCCTCTGATTGCCAGTCAGCGATTAGCAGTAGAAAAACAGGTGTTGGAAACAGCAGAGCGAATAGTGGCGACAAGTCCGCAAGAACAGCAACACATGCGATCGCTAGTTTCCACTGAAGGCAATATCGACATCATTCCCTGCGGTACAGATATTCAGCGCTTTGGTTCCATTGGGCGAGAAGCAGCTAGAGCTGAACTGGAAATTGCCAAAGATGCCAAAGTTGTATTATATGTAGGGCGTTTTGACCAACGCAAAGGTATAGAAACCCTAGTGCGTGCAGTTAACGAGTCTGAACTACGCGACTCGAATAATCTCAAGCTAATTATTGGCGGTGGTAGTACTCCAGGTAACAGCGACGGCATTGAGCGCGATCGCATTGAGCAAATCGTCCACGAATTAGGAATCACTGACTTGACCATCTTTGCTGGTCGTCTCAGTCAAGATATTTTACCAACTTATTACGCAGCTGCCGATGTCTGCGTTGTTCCTAGTCACTACGAACCCTTTGGACTCGTAGCGATCGAAGCGATGGCAAGTGGTACGCCGGTTGTGGCTAGTGATGTCGGTGGACTTCAGTTTACTGTAGTTAATGAACAAACTGGTTTATTAGCACCACCACAAGATGTAGGTGCTTTTGCGTCTGCTATTGACCGAATTCTCTTTAATCCCGAGTGGCGAGACGAATTGGGTAAAGCTGGCAGAAAGCGTACTGAAAGCAAATTTAGTTGGCATGGTGTCGCAACTCAGTTGAGTGAACTTTACACCCAATTGTTGGAACCATCAGCAAAAGAACCTGCATTGGTTGCTAAATAGTGTTTCAAGCAACTTAATCCACTTCAAATAAAATCATTTGACATACCGATAAATTCTATATTAGAGACGCAAAATTTTGCGTCTCTATATTTGTTATGGGAGCAATTGGGGGATATCTACCCTACATTAATATCAATATTAGAGATGATGGAAGTATACTGAGCATCGACCTTTGAACGCGAATGGCTATGCAACCAGTTGACTTCACCACCCTTACAGCTACTTGTAGCGAAATACGCGCTAACTGGCTGCCCTCGCGGACAGAACAGGTTTATCAGCGCGATCGCTATACTATTGCCATAGCATTACGCACCCTGAAACAGCGTGATTGGCTACAGATTTCTTGGCATCCCCAAGCTGCACACATTTGTATTGGCGATCCACCACCGCGATCGCCAGATACCTTTACCTTTAGCCAACAACTGATACACCAATTGGGTGGTTTGGCATTGGTGGGTATTGAAGCGATCGCACCTTGGGAGCGTGTTATCGATTTGCAATTTGCCCGTCGTCCCGGAGAAAGCGCCCTTTATCATGTCTATGCAGAAATTATGGGCAAGTATAGCAACGTTATTCTCACCGACGCGAACAATATAATTATCACCGCCGCCCATCAAGTCAGTCAGCAACAATCTAGTGTCCGTCCCATCCAAACCGGACAACCTTATGAAACACCACCAAAACTGACTGGAACTGTCCCCAGTTTGAGCGAATCTCAAGAACGTTGGCAAGAACGGGTAAGTTTAGTACCAGGAGCAATTAAGCGGCAATTACTGAAAAGTTATAGTGGCTTGAGTGCAGCATTGCTGGAGTTAATGCTGTTAGAAGCAAATATCGCACCAGAAACATCTACCGATACTCTCAACCCCGACGATTGGCGAAGGTTGTTTGAGCGTTGGCAAGAATGGCTGCAAGCTTTGGATTCCAAGAAATTTCAACCCGCTTGGACAAAAGATGGTTACACCGTAATGGGTTGGGGTGTAGTTGAAAAAGTCAAAGATATCCAGGAGTTGCTCAACCGTTACTACAGTAACGAAATTGAACAACAGTTATTTTCTCAATTGCGCCATCAGTTGAGTCAGAAATTAAATAATATTCTGGCGAAATTACGCAACAAAGCTCAAACCTTTAAAACGCGTTTGGAGCAATCAGATCGAGCCGATGAGTATCGACAAAAAGCTGATTTATTGATGGCTCACCTGCAAAACTGGGAGCCAGGGATGAAAGAAATTATCCTTGCTGATTTTGAGACAAATTTGCCAGTAGCGATCGCTCTCCAGCCAGATAAAAATGCTGTCCAAAATGCTCAAGGTCTTTACAAACAGCACCAAAAGCTGAAACGCGCACGTGCTGCCGTGGAACCTCTATTATTAGAAGTGCAGACAGAAATTGAGTATTTAGAACAAGTAGAAGCTGCGATCGCTCAGATAGACACTTACAAAACATCAGAAGATTTACGAGCTTTAGAAGAAATCCGTGAAGAGTTGATTGGGCAAAAGTATCTAGAAGATCCAGAATATCGCAGTCGCAGTGCAAATGAACCTCCTAGCACCAACTTTCATCGTTACCTTACCCCCAGTGGCTTTGAAGTATTAATCGGCCGCAATAACCGCCAAAATGACCAATTAACCTTTCGTGTAGCTGGGGATTATGACTTATGGTTCCACGCTCAAGAAATTCCAGGGAGTCATCTGCTACTACGTTTAGAACCCGGCGCTGTGGCAGAAGAAGCTGATTTGCAATTTGTCGCTAATCTTGCTGCTTACTACAGTCGCGCGCGTCAGAGTGAGCAAGTGCCAATAGTTTACACCCAGCCAAAACACGTTTACAAACCCAAAGGAGCAAAACCGGGAATTGCAATTTACAAGCAGGAGAGCATCCTTTGGGGAAAACCACAAATAGTCATTAGTTACTAGTCACTTGTACTGAGTTTCGAATGCGCTCAACTACCGCGTAGTCGTAAAGCCTGCGGTATAGCTACGCTTAGGGCGCAGCCTTTGGTAGAAAAGTATTGGTCAATTCTTTTCTGCTTCCTCTACCTCTGGTTTTGTCAGTCTATACCCTGCGTTCTACTGAATTCTTCTAATAGATAGAGGCATTTAAGCTTTGCTAATATCTTTTTTTGATGAATATTCCTGAAAAATCTGTGTTGACTGTTACAATATTGTTAAGAAAAGTTGCCCGTTGCATTTTGGGAACGCGCAATTGGGTTTTAACTCTCTTGAGAAGACAACGCAAAAAAAATATTTTATAGACCAGCTGTGGGAGGCTGGTCTTTTTGTATTTAATACAGCACTTTGAGTATTTTTTGAGCATTTATAGCTCAATACGCTTGGGTTAGCCCCCAATACTTTTCGGTTAAACCCAATAATCTCTCTTTTGGTCTGGGGAAAGGGGAAAGGGAAATTCAAACCCTTTCCCTTTCCCCTTTCCCCTTTCCCCTTAACCGAAAAGTATTGGGTTAGCCCCTTACATTACTATTTTAGGAAAGCTCTGGTGGTCTGAGATTTGTAAAGTTGGTTGCACCATAGTGATTGTCGATCATTTTGGCTGATGTTCCAGTCCATCTGCCAATCGCGGTGCTATTAATATGTGCTTCCACACACAAGCTGATAAAGGTATGCCGTGTCTGGTAGCTCTTACGATAAGGGATATTGCATTTACCTATGATTGACTTCCATGCACGATTAGCGAAGTTGTGATGGTCAATGAATTTTCCTTTCGGGCTTGTAAAGACTAGAGATTCAAAACTATCTTCTTCAGATTTCATCTCATCTAAGATTGCCTGCACTTCTGAATTAATCGGAAAATCACGTTTTATTTGGGTTTTTAGTCCCTCTTTCATGACTAAACCATTTTCGGAGACGACAACAGTTTCCCGAAATTGAATCACGCTATTAGTAACATGCTTCCATTTCAAGCCAACGGCTTCTGATGGTCTACACCCTGTAAAGAAAAGGAAGCGCACATAGTTTGTGTAATGCCTATAGTGGCGATCGCTAGCAAAAGTACGAATAATTAAATTTCTTTCTTCTTTACTGAATGGATTAATATCCTGTTCTTCTAAAGTACCCTTGGGAACTTTGATTTTCATAGCCGCAAAAGGGTTAGTGTCGATTAATCCCTCTTCCATTGCCCAATTACAGCAAGCTTTGAGTTGGGTTAAGCAGCGCTTTGCAGCATCTGGAGTGAGATTCGATAAAAGATGATCTCTAATAGCAGATGCCTCATCTAGCGATCGCGTCGGTAACTTAGCAATGTGATTACGATGCTTAGAGAAATCTTTGGCATAGGTACTGGGGCTAACTTGCGGTTTTTTAAACTCCCTATACTTATTCCAAAGTTCGTCTAATTGAGGTTGAGACTTTCTAATGGGTGTAATGGGTGTAATCGTGCTTAAAACAGATTGAGGTTGGTACTTTTCTAGAGTGAGGTCTAATCGTTCGCAGAGTATGTCTTTCTCAATCTCTGATGCCTTAAGCTCTGCCAATTTGCGGTTAGCAGGAGTATCAGCTAAACCCGTAGAAATGTAATAACGCTTGCTCTGATATCTAAACCGTAACTGCAACCGTTCATGAGAGTTAATGATTGATACAGAACCCTTAGATGCTCGCCCTGTAGGGGTTTTGGAGAACATAGGTTAAAAAGGTGTAATTACTCCTCTGCTCTAACTCTTTTACACCCAATTTACACCCAATTTGTATCTAAAGGTATCCAAAAATGTCCAAAATTGACATAAATAGTAGAACATTTATTCTTCATCAACCAGTAATTAGAAACTATAAACCCCTTGAAATCATTGCATTTCAAGGGGTTTATAAATATGCCAGGAACCGGACTTGAACCGGTGACACGAGGATTTTCAGTCCTCTGCTCTACCAACTGAGCTATCCCGGCTGGGGCTTTTGTGAGCCACGATTAATAAATGTAGCAAACATCCCAAAATATAGCAAGCCCTTGGAGAAAAAAGATTTATGCAGCTTTCAAATTCAACTTAAACCAGATGAAAACAGCTATAAATAGCAGGAATTGTACAAGAACAATACTTGGGCCAGAAGCAAGGTTGAAAATACCAGAGACAATGATGCCAGCAATGCTGCTGATGGAACCAACTATCACCGATATGACTAGAAAGCGGCTAAAGTGGTGACTCATCAATTTGGCAGTAGAGGCGGGAATAACCAAAAAGGCGTTCACCAGTAAAACGCCGACAGCTTTAATCGCTACGGCAACGGCGAGTGAAAGCAAAACCACAAATACATAGCGGTACAATTGGACGGGAACGCCTTGGACTTGTGCTACATCAGGGTTAAGGGTCAATAAAATTTGCTGTCGCAGGGTTGATAGTAAAAATATGCTACCTCCCACAAGTACTAACAGCGTCAAAATCAAATCTGTAGTGTCGATCGCTAGAATATCCCCGAACAGCACAGCCATCAAGTTGCCGCGATATCCTTTAATCAGGCTAGTGAGAATCACACCGATCGCTAATGCCCCAGATAGCACTATGCTAAGGACACTATCGCTACCTAAGTCAGTTTTATCGATGAAGTAGAGGACAATAACGCCGAAAACCAAGGTAAAAGGTAACAGCATCCAAGTCGGATTTATTTGGAGTAGCACACCTAACGCCACACCTACTAATGCTGCATGACCAACGGCGTGGCTGAAAAAGGACAACTGGCGCAAGGTGACAAAACTGCCCAACATCCCACCAAGTATTCCCATTAACACAGCACCGACGATCGCACGCTGCATAAAGGGGAATGTTAACAAGCTTACCAAGTCATTACTACTGGCGATCGCAAGCCAAGGTATCTGACAATCATTGAAAAAATAATCCATACTTATGGGCATCAACTAATTCTGGGAGTCTAATTACGAATTACGAATTATTTTAATGTTGGTGCTGGTAACGGCTGAAACCTGGGCCGTATGTTGCTAACAGGTTTTGCGGTGAAAGGGCAATTTCCGGTTTACCAGTACAAACAATGCTTTGGTTCAGGCAAAGCACGCGATCGCAATGGCGATTTACCATATCAATATCATGGGAAACTTGTAATACCGTCCAACCCTCCTCTCGCTTTAATTCATTTAGCAAAGCGTAAAAATCTGCTGAACCTTGCACATCAACACCAGCAAAGGCTTCATCGAGTACCAAAAGTTTCCGAGGCATTACCAAACAATAAGCCAACAACACCCGCTTAAGTTGACCACCGCTAAGAGTACCAATAGCTTGATGCTGTAAATGATAAGCATCGGTTCGCCGTAAAGCTTCTACTACTGCTGCCGATTTTTCTCTGTCTTGTTTCCACAGCTTGGAGAAAAATAAATCTCCCTTTTTTCCTTCCTTTGTCCATCCCAGTCCCACCAATTCGCTAACAGAAATAGGAAAGCTGCGGTCAAAGATGAAATTTTGCGGCATATAGCCCAATAAATGACGCAAACGCCCCAACCTTGCAATTGGGCGACCGAAAATTTCAATCGTACCAGCACTTCGAGGTATCAAATCTAAAACCGCTTTTACTAAGGTACTTTTACCAGCACCATTGGGGCCAACAATAGCTGTATCTGTTCCTGGCAATAATTCAAAAGAAACATCTCGAACAGCTAGATAACTACCTTGATAGACAGTTAATCCTTGTACTTTTAAAATAGCAATGTCATTAGTCATTGGTTCTTAGTCATTATTAGTCATTGGTCATTAGTCATTAGTCATTGGTCGTTGGTCATTAGTTTTTACAAAGGACAAATGACAAAGGACAAATGACAAACCTATTTACACGAAGTTTCCAAAATTTGTAAGTTAGCTTTCATTGCCTTGAAATAATGCTGTGGATCTGTTTCGCCAGTTTCCAGGGAATCCAGAGGACGCAAAGTTAAGTTCAAGTCTTTGGAAAGGCTACTTAGGAGTTTGTTATCTACTCCTGGTTCACTAAATAAAGCTTTAACTTTGTACTTTTTAACAGCATTGACTGCATTTTGCACATCAGTTGGTGAAAGTTGATCTTCGGGAATTTGCACCACAGCAACTTGTTTGAGGTTATAGCGTTTTGCTAAATATGGGAACGCATCATGAAAGGTAATAAAGGTACAACTAGGAGTTTTTTGTAAAGTCTGTTGAAATTCATTATTTAAACTTTCTAATTCTTTAATATAAGCCGCAGCGTTTGCTTCATAAGTAGCTTTATTCGCCGGGTCAGCAGCAATTAATCCATCCCGAATATTAGTTACCTGTTGTTTTGCCAAAACTGGATCTAACCAAACATGAGGATTACCTTGGGCGTGGTCGTGGTCTTCTTCCTCCTTGGCTGTTTTTACAACAGGTGAAATTTCATTTAAGGGTTTAATACCTTTACTGGCATCAATTTCAGCTAGTTTGGTATTTTGAGCATTTTTGACCGTATTTTCCAGAAATACCTCCAAACCTAAACCATTTTTTACTAACACATTCGCGGTTGCGATCGCTTTGACATTTTCTGGTGTCGCTTGGTATTCATGTACCTCCGTACCAGGCGGCACTAGAATTTCTACATCTGCGACATTCCCAGCTACTGCCTTAGTAAACAAATATATCGGCAAAAATGTCGTCACAACTTTAGTTTTTCCTAACTGCGCTACTGGGGTGGATACAGTCATCTGTGCTTGCGGTGACTGTTCAGGTATTGTTCCCTGATTCGGATTCGATTGGCTACAGCCAGCAATCATCGACAACATTGATAGAGTCATTATGGACAAGATGCCGTTTCTTTGTCTTCCTGTGATCAGCCCTTTGCCATTGATCGTCAAGGTGTTTTCCTCCTCAAAATGGATGCAAGTCTATGAGACTTATTCTAAATCTTAGACTATAATAATTCTCATTCTCATTCCCAACATATAATATCATTCTCAGTTTCCTGTGTAATGAGTAACAACAAAACTTTGTCAGATGTTACAGTCCTCTGCAATTTAGTTTTCCTTGAATAATTAGGATTTATTGACTTTTTTTATTAAAAAGGTTGTCTATTTCTGATAATATTACTGACAAATATTTGCATAAAATACACGTTAAAAAAACGTGCTTTGGGTGTGAATTGGAGATAAGTGTGAGGAGAAAAATGCAAAATTTCTGTAAATATCTGCTAGTTAGTCCAGCAGTTTGCTGTGCAATGCTATTTGTGAATACTGCTGCATTTGCAGGTGAAACATCCGCTACGTCTGAAATCAATCAACCGCAAGTTTTAGCTAGTCCAGACACAAACACTCAGATAACAGGGCAAGTTACTTCCGTATCTCAATTTTCCGACGTACAACCCACCGACTGGGCATTCCAAGCATTACAGTCGTTGGTTGAACGCTATGGCTGTATTGCAGGATACCCAAATAGTACTTATCGTGGTAATCGCGCATTAACGCGATATGAGTTTGCTGCTGGTTTGAATGCTTGTCTCGATCGCGTTAACGAACTTATTGCTACAGCCACAAGCGATTTAGTTAACAAACAAGATTTAGCAACATTACAAAAGCTGCAAGAAGATTTTTCAGCAGAACTGGCGACACTCCGAGGTCGTGTAGATGCAGTAGAAGCTAAAACTGCTGAATTGGAGGCGAATCAGTTCTCAACCACAACCAAACTGCAAGGACAAGTTGTTGCTGTCGCCAGCGATGTTTTGTCAGGAAATACAGTTAACGGTGCAGAAATTACAGACGAAAATACAACTTTAGGGGTTAGGGCGCGGATAGAACTTGTGACCAGCTTCACAGGGAAAGATACGCTGTTCACCAGAATCCAGGCTAATAATATTCTCAGCCCTAATATTGGTACGCCAGAGGGTAACTTATTCTTTGCTGGCGAAGATGGTACTACTAATGCCACGATAGATGCACTCTTCTACAGATTTCCGTTAGGCGAAAAAACAGAGGTTGTTGCGATCGCCAACGCAGGTGCAGCAGATGATCTCACCAGTACTGTTAATATCTTTGATGGTGATGGTGCTTTTGGTGCTTTATCCACCTTTGGTACACGCAACCCAATTTATGGCCAAATGAATGGTGCGGGGTTGGGAGTAACGCACGAGTTCAGTGATAAATTGGCACTGAGTTTAGGGTATTTGAGTGGTACAGCTAATGACCCTACACCCAATAATGGTTTGTTTAATGGATCTTACGGTGCGTTGGCACAGTTGACAGTTAAACCAAGCGATCGCATTACTATCGGTTTAACCTACATCAATTCCTACAACCAACCACTACTCACTGGTAGCAATGCAGCAACTTTCGCGCCCTTAGATATAGATGACAATGGTACGTTAGATTCCCGATTTTCCAGTAATTCTTATGGTGTCCAAGCATCCATCGGCATTACCGATAAGATAGTCTTGGGTGGTTGGGCTGGATACACCAACAGCCGTACCTTGACTGGAAGCCGTGGAGAAGTTGATATTTGGAACTATGCAGTTACCCTCGGCTTCCCTGACCTCGGTAAAGAAGGAAGTTTGGCTGGTATTATTGCCGGTGTGGAACCTAGATTAACAAGTTCTAATATCGCAGGATTAGATACAGATCCCGATACATCCTATCATCTTGAGGCGTTCTACCAGTATAAGCTGAGTGACAATATCACCATTACGCCAGGAGTCATCTGGCTAACATCCCCAGATCATAACAATAACAACGATGATGTTGTGATTGGCGCACTGAGAACCACATTCAGTTTCTAATTTTTAAAACTCCAAAGAAGACGCAAATTTATTTTTTGCGTCTTTTATTTTGTGTTTAATCTCAAAAATAATACCCAATAAAAATACTGGGCTAGATAAACTCAGGTTTGCACAGCAAATTCTTCTTGATCTATTCCCCAATTTACCCAGCGAATCGCTTCACGCGCTGAGTTTATATTTGGTGGAACTCGCAAGGCATGAATAAAGCTTGTGCTAGGGCAAGTTATTTTTAATAAATAAATTGGTTTTTCATCAACATCGGCATCAATTTTTAATAACGTGTATTCTTGCCAAGTATCTAATTCAATAGCTTGTAATTCTTGGCAAATTCTGGCGTAACCAATACCCTGAATTAATACTCGCCGTAGTTCGGCATTTTCTTCTGTTAAAAGCCAAGTAGCTTGCCATTGCTGAGGGTGGATTTTACCGTACTTTTCAGGTAAGGTTACGCCGTGATAGGAGTAGAGGCTATATTCATCAGTAAATTCAATGGCGGGTTCACCTTCAGCGTGGAGGCGGTTTTGATTGTCGAAGCGTAGGTGAAGGGGGCGATCGCATACTATACAAAATTTTTCAAATGGAGAAATCAAACCACAAAACCTTGATAAAGACTGTAAAGTTTCCCATCTTTTTTTGCTGTAAGAATAATTTAGTACAGAAACGTAAAAATCCACATGACAACAACGATTAGCCAAATCTTGTGAATTTAACCAGAGACGATCTCCTAAATGTATATTGATTTTAGGCTGATCTTGGAATTTATCTTCTAGTATATATTCAAATAGACTAACACTTAGTTCAAAACTATTTAAATGCCTAAGAATTTCCATATTTGTTTGATACGAAAAATTTATATTTTCATTAGTTAAATTTGCAATAATATAGTCATAAATATTGTTGTTTAAACTTACGAAATCTATATTATTAAAATTTAATTTAGGTAGCTTTTTAAAAATAATTTTTAACCCAGTATAAGGACTTTCACAAAAAATAATTTCTGGCTGTTGTTTACCGATAGCTGTATATGTAGCTTTAACAACTTCCGCCGCTTTTTCACGATCAATTCGCTCAGTTGAAAGCGCGATCGCTCTCCACTTTTCCCGATAAACTGGAATCAAAGCCTCCTGCTCAGGTGTTAAATTTTCAATCAGCGACATATCGCCAACCTTCCGGTTCATATTCTCGCTGAATTTTCACCATCCAGTCACCTTGGGGAATAGAAATAGCTTTATGCTCCTCATGAGCTAGCAATGCCGACTCTGAAAACACACGCAAATAGAGTGTGCTATCTTTTTCGTATAATTCGGCGTTTCCCTCAGTAATGCAATGCTTATGCCCTGTAACTTCGCCTTCTGCCAAAGTTAAGTGAGGTATTTTTTGTCCTTCAATTTGCTGCACAGGCAGTAAAATTACATCACCTTGACGAATTGGTTGCATAGTTTTGCTTTCTTGACACAGCTACAAACCCCACTTCGCTTTTGCTCTCAAGTTTGATTTAATTTTGGCACAAGCGATATGAAAGTGGGAATTGGCATTGGGCATTGGGCATTGCTTAATAAATAGTTCTTCTTCCCTTCCTTCCCCACTCCCCATTCCCCAAATTTTAAAACTGTAGTCGCCAATTATGCGTTAGATAAGTTAAAGATTGAAATAGCTGGAAATTCACACCCAGCGTAGCCTTCTCTATCCTTTGGGACAGACGGGGCCACAAGTTCAGGGGATTTTCTCCCAAGCAGACAGTTTATGTGAGGATTAAATCACCGCCCTAAGCGCGACCTTTTATCTTGACAATTTGCAAAAATTACCTCAATTTGACTGTTTAGCTTAGTAGCTATTCTTTTTATTGAAATTTCCATGTCAACTCTCGTCATCGTCGAATCTCCAACCAAAGCTCGTACCATTCGCAACTACCTGCCAGCAGGCTATCGGGTGGAAGCGTCTATGGGTCATGTGCGTGACTTACCCCAGTCGGCTAGTGAAATTCCTGCTGCCGTCAAGGGGGAAACATGGGCGCAGCTAGGGGTAAATGTGGACGCCGACTTTGAACCGGTATATGTTGTCCCGAAAGACAAAAAGAAAATTGTCACCCAGCTTAAAGAAGCCCTTAAAGATGTAGATGAACTGATTCTGGCAACAGACGAAGACCGGGAAGGTGAAAGCATTAGTTGGCATTTATACCAATTGCTGAAGCCGAAAGTTCCGACTAAGCGGATGGTGTTTCACGAAATTACCCAAGAGGCAATCAAAAAAGCTCTGAAAAACTGCCGCAATATCGATGAGCAGTTGGTTCGCGCTCAAGAAACGCGGCGGATTTTAGACCGACTCGTGGGTTATACCCTGTCTCCTCTGCTATGGAAAAAAATCGCCTGGGGATTATCTGCTGGGCGGGTGCAATCTGTAGCTGTGCGGCTTTTAGTCACTAGAGAACGCCAACGCCGCGCTTTCCATGAGGGTACATACTGGGATTTGAAAGCCAGTTTGTCAAAGGAAAAAACGCCCTTTGGTGCCCAGTTGGTAACATTGGCAGGAGCCAAAATCGCTAATGGCAGTGATTTTGACGCAACGACCGGAGAAATTACCGCAGGTCGCAATGTCCTGTTGCTCAACGAAGACCAAGCCGTAGCCCTCAAGGAACGCCTAACAGGGAAAACCTGGAGTGTTACCGACATCGAGGAACGCCCAGTGACGCGCAAACCGTCGCCGCCGTTTACCACCTCGACGTTGCAACAAGAATCTAACCGGAAACTGCGCCTCTCAGCCCGTGACACGATGCGGGTTGCCCAGAATTTGTACGAACAAGGGTATATTACCTATATGCGGACAGATTCGGTGCATTTGTCAGATCAAGCGATCGCAGCTGCTCGGAGTTCTGTAGAAAAGCTTTACGGTCAACAATACCTCAGTCCCCAACCCCGGCAATACACCACTAAATCCAAAGGCGCACAAGAGGCGCACGAAGCAATTCGTCCAGCCGGTAGCACCTTCCGCACGCCTCAAGAAACTGGTTTGGGCGGTCGAGAACTTGCCGTTTACGATTTGATTTGGAAGCGGACTGTCGCCTGTCAAATGGCTGATTCCCGCCAAACTCAAATTAGCGTGCAATTGCAAGTTGAGGATGCTGGATTCCGTTCTTCTGGCAAACGAATTGAATTTCCTGGATATTTACGTGCTTACGTCGAAGGTTCAGATGACCCAGAAGCAGCACTGGAAGACCAGGAAGTAATTTTGCCCAATCTGAAAGTGGGAGATCATCCGAATTGTACAGATTTAGAAGCAGTTGGCCACGAAACTCAACCGCCAGCTAGATACACCGAAGCTTCTTTGGTGAAAACCTTAGAAAGTGAAGGTATTGGTCGTCCCAGTACCTACGCCAGCATCATTGGCACGATTATCGACAAAGGTTATGCCCATTTGGTGAGTAACGCTCTTATTCCTACCTTCACCGCTTTTGCCGTCACCGACTTGCTGGAAAAACATTTCCCAGACATCGTTGATCCTAGTTTTACCTCGAAGATGGAGCAAACCCTTGATGACATTGCCACAGGTGAAGCAAAATGGCTACCCTACTTGCAGAAATTCTATCTGGGAGAGAAAGGGTTGGAAACCCTGGTAAAAGAACGGGAAAGTCAAATTGATGCCACCACAGCTAGGACTGTAGAACTGGAGAATCTAGATGCCAAAGTCCGTATTGGTAAATATGGCCCCTACATTGAAGTTACAAATGGTGAGGGGGTAATCACCGCCTCAATTCCCAAAGACTTGACCCCAGCCGACCTCGACCCTAAACAGGTAGAAGTTTTGCTGCGACAAAAAATCACAGGCCCTGACCAGGTAGGTCGGCATCCCGAAACTGGGGAACCGATTTATGTGAAAATCGGTGCTTATGGGCCCTATGTCCAATTGGGCGATAAAACCGACGAAAACCCCAAACCGAAACAAGCTTCTCTACTCAAGGGTGTCACCCCAGAAACCGTTACCCTGGAAATGGCTGTTGGTCTGTTGGCACTACCCCGGACATTGGGAGTTCACCCAGTCACAGGCAGCAAAATCCAAGCAAGTTTGGGACGCTTTGGCCCTTATGTGGTTCATGACCAGGGTAAGGAAGGGAAAGATTACCGTTCCCTTAAAGCTGCTGACAATGTGTTGACAATTAGCCTAGAACGTGCTTTAGAACTATTGTCCGAACCAAAAAAGGGACGCAGTTCCACCAACAGCAAGTCCAAGGCAGCCTTACGCGAATTGGGACCACATCCAGAGGACGCGGAAACAATTAACATCTACGATGGCCCTTATGGCCCTTACATCAAGCATGGCAAAACTAATGTGAGTATCCCAGAAGGTCAAACTGTAGAAGATATAACTCTGACTGAGGCGCTCAACTTATTGGCAGCTAAGGCATCGACAGCGAAATCGACTCGCAAAACGACTAAATCAACGACTTCCAAATCTAAGTCAACTGCTAAGTCAACGACGGCTGCGAAAAAGAAAGTCACAGAAGGCTAACTGTAAGTCAAGTAATTTTGGATTTTGAATCTTAGCTTTGGTGTGCTTCCAGTGCAACTTGGATTTTGGATTAAAAGAATTTTGCGGTTCATACCCCGATGCCACTTGCTTTATACCGGAGAATCCGTCCACCGCAGTGGCTCCCCCTTGTAGGCAAAATCTAAAATCTAAAAGACGCTCCTACGGACGCTCGATGACTCGCTAACGCTAAGGCTACGCCATCGTAAATCTAAAATTCGTAGTCAAGAGTCCAAAGTCCGATCTTTAAACTCTTGACCCTTGATATTTATCCTTGATAGGATGCAGTTCTGTAGGTTGCAAGTGTGATACTCTAAAAAGTAAGGGAGAACACAACGCCAAATTTTAGAAGTGGCTTATGTCCCAAATACGGGATTGTGTCAGTGCCCGGTTGGAAGCCAGAGGTACGACAATGTGCCATATTCTGCGTACCTGTTAATCAAAATTTGAGGTAGTATCTCAGGAGCATTCAGTTCATGGACTATATAGAAAAGGTGCTGGAAAAGCTTAAGGAATTAGCACGCAGGCTGATTGAGAGCCTGTTAGGGCCAGAGGGTGAACCGGAACCGGAACTGATTCCGATTCCTGTAAACGATCGCTCGCGTCGTCGCCACTAGAGCCAAAGTGCTGAACTCGACATTACAACCCTTAAGCATTCTGGCACTGCATGGGCCAAACTTGAATTTGCTAGGACAGCGAGAACCAGGAATTTATGGTTCGTTGACATTAGCTGAAATTAACCGCCTGTTAGAAGAAGAAGGATTCAAGTTACAGGCGAAAGTTTTTCCCTTGCAGTCAAATCATGAAGGAATTTTAGTAGATACTATTCATGAGGCATTAGGACAACATCAAGGAATTTTGATTAATGCCGGGGCATATACTCACACAAGTGTGGCATTGCGAGATGCGATCGCGGCTGTTAACTTGCCCACAGTCGAAGTACATCTGAGTAATATTTACCGCCGGGAAGATTTTCGCCATCATTCGTACATCGCCCCAGTTGCGATCGGGCAAATAAGTGGTTTTGGTGTTCAAAGTTACTTGTTGGGCTTACAAGCTTTGGTAAATCATTTAAGAAAAAATGAAACGTAAAGAATGAAAAATGAATCGATTTTTAGAGTTTAGATTTGGGATTGAATAATTTTATCCCAAATCTAAGTTACGCTGGGAGCGCACCAAAAGTGCGACCCAAAATCTAAAATTCTATGCGTTATTCTCCTATAAGTAGATTTAGAGGTACTTTCCTCGGAGCATTTCTGGGGGGAAGTTTAACATCTAATGGTAAAATACAGTCTCAGAGTTACCTAGATTTAGGCAGAATGGCGATTCTGGGTACTGAGAGTTTAATTAACTTGGGTAAATTAGATTTAGATGATTGGATAGCACGTCAGCAGCAAGAATCTCTTCATATAGCAGCAGCTGATGATATATCGATAAAAATAATTATTGCCACACTACCAGTAGCACTTTTTTTTCACGAAAATCCGATTAAGTTGCGACAAAAATTGCTGCTTGTACTCAAAATCTGGGAAGATGACCCAGTAGTAAGAGATGGAACACTCGCGGTAGCTTATGCGATATCTCTTGCCCTAACTGAAAAACTCGACCCTCTAACCCTCATCCCACAAACAATTTATTTTCTTGGTGAAACACCGACATCTATACCAAAAAAATTATTAAAAGTCCAGAATTTATTAGAGCAAGAGGCGGGATTGTCAAGGGCGCAAGCTGAGTTTGCTAGGGAAGAAAAACTCAGTAACACTATTGCTATGGCATTTTACTGCTTTTTGAGTACCTTAGAAGACTTTCGCCTTGCAGTTTTGCAGGCTACTCACAATGGCAATTCTAAAGTGCAAGATGCTACATCTTTAAGCTCACAGGCTACAGGTGCAATTACTGGTGCTTTATCAGGAGCATATAACGGTATAGGCGGAATTCCTGTAAATTGGCAAGTCTTGCTTTTGCAAAGGAATTCTCCAGCATGGGGATTAACTAATTTTTCCCAAATGTTAAAATTGACCGATGCATTTGTGGCGGTGTGGTCAGGAGTGTATGATATTGACCTAAATCCCAGAGAGTTAACACAGGGATATGAGGAGGCTTTGCTTTCAGTTTACGCAGCTCCCCGCGTTATTCGATCGCGTTAATTTTATTTGCACCGAAAAATGGTGCGGGTACTAAACTCTCAAAATTAGCTTGATAAAACATATAGGACAGCTTGGATTAAATCCAGCTACCATCTCAATTAACTAGACAAGGGGCTTTTGTCCATTGCTATAGTGTACTAGTCTTATATACTAGAACTTTTCAGCAAACCTCAGACAGATTCTGTCAGTAGCTATTGTGGCAAATCAGCTTTAATTAGCCTCCGTCACCGTAGTTGCAACAGTAGCAGATGAAATTTCCCTGATGATTGTCTTTTTTTTGAGCTATCAAAGTAGGCAATTGCAGGCAGAGATAATGAAAATGCAGGAATTTTTGCAGTTCTTAACCCAGCAATTGACTCACTGGCGGCGACAGTACAAAGGACTACGCCGTAAAGGAAAGTTAATGAGAAGTCCTAAAAGTAAAAGCGATAGAAAGCAACTTTTAAGGACTTTCCTGAAGAATGTAATCTTATTTTTATCCAAAAGCAATGACAAAAGCGCTCGTCGAAAACAAGAAAGAGCGCTCCAGTCAAAGGCAAAATCGGTGACAACTAAGAGTAGTATTTATTCAGTCTGTTTAGATTGGGTGCATAAACAGAGATCCTTGGGAATTTTAGCGATCGCTGTATTATCCCTTACAGGCGTTATTGGGCAAAAATTATACAACCAAACTCAACTGCAAGTAGGACATCCCGCGCCCCAAACCATTACAGCGCCTTATACAGCTAAAATCAAAGATCAGAAAAAAACAGAAGTCGAGCGCAAAGCCGTCAGTAGAAGCTCGTTGCAAGTGTTGATGCTAGATGCGCGAATGAACGAACAAATCAACGAAAATTTGCAACAACTTCTAGATGATGGTAACGAAATTCGCGCTGTTGCTGGAGCTTTTCCTTTTTTTGATCCTGCTGTTTTGCCCATCTCTACCCAGCGTTACCTCCGCTCTTGTAATGACTCAGAATGGCAAGCACTGCTCTTAGCCGTAGAAAATAGTAAAAATCAGCAGAAGAAAGGAACAGGACAAACCACTGCCTTATCCCGTTCATCATCTATAGCTGCACCCAATCAGGAACGCCAACCGCGCACAACACCACAGAAAACAGAGCCAGTTGATTTTTCTCAAAGTACTGATTTTACTCAAGCCGTTGCAGAACTAGAATCTTACCGCCTCACAACTTCTGAGAAAAACTTGTCTTTACTGATTGCCCAAATTTCCCAAACACGCAAAAGATACACCGAAGCGACTACCAAACTTTTACAGTTAGAGACTGTTACCCCAGAAGCAGTATATGAAGAATCCTTTCTTTTGGATTTGTCAGATGTGGAGTGGGAAAAAACACAAATGGGAATCCATCAGAGTGCAGAGCGGATTCTCACCCAAGGCATCCCACAAGGACTGCCAAAAAATATCTTACAGGATGCGGTGAGTTTACAATTGCAGTCCTTTGTACCAGAATCCGCCCAACCTTTGGCAAAGAACCTGTTGTTAGCTGTACTCAAGCCGAATCTGCAAAAAGATGAAGAAGAAACGAGAGTAAACGCTCAAAAGGCTGCTGCTGGAGTGCCACCTGTAATAGAAGAGGTACGACATGGTGAGGTAATTGTCAAAAGAGGAGTGCAAATTACTACATGGAACTTAGAGGTGCTGGAGCATTATCGCCTGGTTCGCCGAGAGGTAAAATGGCGGGGGTTGTTGAAATTAGGAGGCTTGATTGCGATCGCCATTGGCATTTTTGTCTGGGTAGAACGCCATGTTGATTATGAATTACGACAACGCGATCGCCTATTAGTTTTATTGCTAACTCTAAGTGTGCCAGGATTGGTGACAATGGGATTGCCTTACACCACTTGGAGCGCCCTTGGTTTATTGTTGGGAAGCTTCTACGGCCCGACTTTAGGGTTAACAGTTGTTGGACTGTTGTTGCCGATATTAGCTGTGATCTTGGATATGAGCAAAGTTGCGCTTTTAGCTGGTGCTGGTGGGGCAATATTAGGTAGTTACATAGCGCAACGATTGCGATCGCGTGAAGAATTGGCATTATTAGGGCTTGCGATCGCTTTAACTCAGGGCAGTATTTATCTGGTTGTTAAAATCTTAATTGGTCAAGCATTTGGTTCAACCTGGTATATAGTTCTCCGAGAAGCCGGATTTTTTGCTTTATCCGGTTTAGGCTGGAGTGTTGTAGCTTTAGGGTTGAGTCCTTATCTCGAAAAAGTTTTCGATTTGGTCACTCCCATCCGTTTAGCAGAGTTGGCGAACCCTAATCGGCCTTTATTAAAACGACTCGCTACAGAGACTCCTGGAACTTTTCAACACACGTTATTTGTAGCTACCCTTGCCGAAGCTGCTGCCAAAGAACTAGGATGCAATGTTGAACTCGTTAGGGCTGGAACATTATATCACGATATTGGGAAAATGCACGACCCACTTGGATTTATTGAAAATCAAATGGGGGGGCCGAATAAACACGATACAGAGATTAAAGACCCTTGGAAGAGTGCAGAGATTATCAAAAAGCACGTAACTGAAGGGTTAGTGATGGCGCGTAAACACCTTTTACCGACAGCGATTCAAGCTTTTATTCCAGAGCATCAGGGAACGATGCTAATTGCCTATTTCCATCACCAAGCCCAGCAAATGGCTCAGGAAAATCCGAGTTTAACAGTAGACGACGCAGATTTTCGCTACGATGGCCCGATTCCCCAATCACGAGAGACCGGAATTGTAATGTTAGCGGACTCTTGCGAAGCAGCGTTGCGATCGCTGCAAGCATCGGCTAAATCTGTGGGAGAGAAGCGATCGCTTAAAGATGTCTCCACCGAACAAGCTTTAACAATGCTAAATAATATCTTGCGTGCTAAATGGCAAGACAATCAACTCGTTGATTCAGGATTAAAACGGGAAGAGATGTCACAAATTGCCCAGATATTTGTGGATGTTTGGCAACAATTTCATCACAAACGGATTGCTTATCCGAAGTTGAAGGCTAGTAATACTGCTCGTAATTTGTAACTTGTTTTACCTGAGCCGATTATGGGTGCGATGTCTACGACGGGCTACGCCTACATGTATCTGCTAAGGAAATGCCGTCTTGTTGCACCAGATCCCTGAATTCTTCCATCAATCTCAAATCTTTTAAAAAACTTATTTTTTTCTTGTCTATGTTTTCTGTCAAACGCATTAATTTCATCTATTATTGACATTTCTCCATTAAGCCTAATGAGAATTATAGTAGTGTACGTCAAGATAGAACTACTTTTAATTGTTTCAAATATCTCCTCATAATCTTTAATGAAACTGCGCGTTGATGTATATTTTAATAAAAAATTAATCTCGCTATCTAAATTTTGATTATATAAATTTATAGTACCATTTTTTAAATTATATATTACGTTGAAACAACTTCCCATTATATAATTTTCAAGCAATTCTAATAGAATAAGTTGTCCAATTTTTTCACTATTAGGTTCTCCTGATTCTTTATAAAACTCAATACACAATCCTTTTTTTACTAAAAGAGAAAAGTGCTGACACATAACATCTACAATTTTTTCATTAGATTCACTTGTCAAATCTCTAAAATTTAGAGGAAATCGATTAGCATATTCTCTAGCGCAGTCATGCCATCTAAACTCACCTTTTGGATCAGTTTTGAAATTATATGAATTCGCAGATTTAGCTTTATATTTTTCTATCAAATCTTTAATTATTTCGGGGTTTTCAAGAATAAGTTTTCTTGCAACTTCTTTTTTCCTAATAACATCCTTCCATGTTGGAGAAGAAGCCCATGATTTTTTAATCTCTTTATTTATATATTGTCTTAGTTTTTGGTTGTGAATTGTTATAACATCAGCATTTGTCCATGAATAAGCAAGTGGAAGTGAAGTTAGTATATCTTGTGGTACTAGAAGAACACCCTGAGTTGAGTAACAAGGTAATCCATTAAAATACTCACCAGCTATCAACGTTCGACTAGGAGCTTTTGGTAGTTTTAAAGATTCAGCAACACGACAAGAGAACTGAGCTAACTCAGGGAGCAATATATGAATTATCATATCACTAATTCTATCTGCACCAATACCTTTCTCAAAGAGTCCAGACAGTTCAAAAATTATTGGATCTAGTATTCCTACTCTTCCTAACTCTACAATAGTTTCTGATAAATTATTTGCTAAGTGACTTCCAATTCCTTTACCTCCAGCATGATTAATTGAATAGCCTAAGCCTGCAAGCGGTATTTCAGAAAAAGCTAGCTTTTTACTGATTGTCTCAAAGCTCCCATGACCTTCAATAAAATTTACTGTATGCTCTAATACATTATCAAAGTAACTTGTGATTTTATTAGATGATTTTTTTAATTCAGGAACAGATGTTTTTTCTAAAAGCCTTGGATCAATATAAAATTTAGAGTCGATTTCGATAAATCCATTAAAAATATTGTTATCATTTAAAACTATGGGATCAATTTGGAATACATCACTAATTCTTTTAGGCATCTCTTTATTATGACTGTCTACATTTTTAGGATTCCCAATCATTAAGATTTACTAACAGCATTTTTCAATTTCGCCAAATAGCACGTAACAATAAATTTATGGTTCTATCGCTCCCCTTTGGAACTAAAAACCAGAACTCCTATCTATAATCTCAAGGCTTATTTAATC
This sequence comes from Nostoc sp. C110, assembly GCF_043099725.1. Classification (GTDB taxonomy): domain Bacteria; phylum Cyanobacteriota; class Cyanobacteriia; order Cyanobacteriales; family Nostocaceae; genus Nostoc; species Nostoc muscorum_A. The sequence continues at coordinate 5,813,923 of NZ_CP171148.1, forward strand.
CTCGCTAACTCTACACCCCAGGTTTAAATGCGATCGCTAAGTTAATTTGATCATTCGTAAGCGATCGCCAGATTTAGTTTTAGTAAGTCAAGCTTCATCTGCATCAATAGCCAGTACAATTTATTTTCGGGGATGACCACCCTTTGTACCATTTAGTTGAGATGCTTCTGATTTTGCAGCAGAAGTAGAACTTCCACCTTTTCTAGCAAGTTCAGCCATCCATTTTTTAGTTCCAAATATTCCATTCATCAAAGCAGGAATACTCAAATCTACATCTAGGGTTTTCCAATGTAATCCTTCACCAGAAGGTGTTACCTCTACTTCTGCTAAGTCCTTGACTGAAGCACCCGCTAGTCCTTCTCCTTCCTCTGAAGGAAATCCAAACATAGATTTGTTGGACAAGAAAACTATAATCATTCCTAAATAAGCGTCATAAAAAGCACGAGTAGCCCGTGGTTCAGATGTGGCGATCGCATCTGACTTTGCTCTCGCATTGGCTAGCTTTTCTTTTAATTCTTCTGTAGCCGCAATCTTTTTAACCATGATATTCCCGCCACTTTTTTAGTAGTTCCAATTGGTGATCAGCAACTAACTGTAAAGCTTTCACCGCATCTTTATCACTCATTCCTGGGGATACCCAAACCCACTCTGGAGCTAGGTTTTCATCTCCTATATTGATTTTTGCCTCTCCGCCCCCTTTAAAAACATGGACATGAGCAGGAATATGATCGTTAAGGTAGATACGAACCTCGAAACCGCCTTTTCTTAAAATTGTTGGCATTTGATATCTTAATTTTATCAGATATAACCTAAGCGCTTGGGTTTATCAATAGATTGACTATCCAATATTCAATCCTTAATTCTCACTACGTAGCACACCAGCCAAAATAAAATTAACTGCTGCTTGAGTATGCTGCTCAATCATTTCTGGACTCAATAGTTGCAAATCGGGTCTAGTATGCTTGATGTTTTCGTAAGCGTTGAAGTATAAATTACAAACCCCAATAATATGCAGGGTGGTGAGAAATGGATCGATCTGACGGAAACAACCTTCTGCCATTCCCCGCTCTAAAATTTTGATGAGATAGCTAAAATTTTCTTGCCAATTTGCCTGTTTGAAATACTTTCCCTGATTTTGGTTGGCTTCTTGAAACCAAAGCATTCCCCGGTGCGGGTGAGCAGCTTCGTAAGCGATCGCTTCTTTAACTAATACCTTCAACGCCTCCTCTGGTGGGAACTGATCCAAATTTAGCTGCTCAAACCCTTCGTGCAGCTCCACCGCAGGACGTTGCAGAACAGCTTCATATAGTCCTTCCTTGCTCTGGAAGTAGTAGTAAATCATCGCTGTGGTGACACCTGAACCTCTAGCGATCGCTCCTGTCCGCGCCCCACTAAGTCCATTTCTGGCAAACTCTGCTTCCGCTGCATCGAGAATCTGCTTTTTCGTCACTTCTGCATCACGCACCTGACGCGGCTTTTTAGCTGAAAATTTTGACTGTGTTGAACGACCCACGTTGCTCCATCATCATAACGAAAATATATTAACTAAAAAATTGGTTAGTAGTTGACATAGAAAATGAAATTTATTACATTAATATCAATTAACTAAAAGTTTAGTTAGTTGTGTAATTCATTCATGCAGTAGCCGAAGTTAGCCAAGTAAATGCTTGGTAGTGTTAGTTCATCCATTGCAGATAAGACTTTAATTTCCCAATTCACATTCAAAATAGCAATGTAGGGCAAGTGACACCAGCTTGTCCACAACTTTTAATTTCCAAGATTGCGTTACCTTTTGCTAACGCATCTATCGAATTTCAATAAATAACTTTTCAATATTTTGGAGGAAAAATGGAACCAATTTTACCAGGTGCGCCTTGGTTAATCGCGCACAAATCTATATTGGGAGTGAATAAACCTAATAAAATAACTTTAAACGGACAGGATTATGTCATTTGGCAAAACAAAAAAGGCGAAGTATTTGCCCTTGATAACATCTGCCTCCACATGCAAGCACCCTTATCAAACGGCTGGGTTTGTCAAGAGAGAGATACTATTACTTGCCCTTTTCATGCACTAGAATTTGATGGACAAGGCAGACTACAGCAAGGAGATAAAAAAGACACTCAGCCAATCACCAAACCGTTAGAGCTAATTATTAGCAATGATTGTATCTGGACTTATGCCGGATTTGAGCCAAGATTACCAATTCCAGATTTGCATCAAAAAATTGTCGATGAATACGAATTTATCGGAGTAACTGGGGATAAAAGTATTCAGGGTGAGTTTTTGACTAACCTGATGGTTAACTATGACTATAATCACCAAAATGGTACTCATAAAGAACTATTTAAAATTACTAATTGTAATGTCAGTGCTTTTGAAGAAAAAGGATATTATGCCACAGTTAAACAAGAACTAATTAGAGCCAACAACACGCTAGGAGAAATTATCAAAAATCCTATTTTGGGAATCTTCCCTAAAACACTTTCTAACACACTAGAATATGCATTTCCTTCAACTACAGCTTTTTTTGCTAAAACGCCAATTGGTGATATTGCTCAAATTCATATTCTTTACCCTGAAACAGACAAAATCACCAAAACTTTTATTTTGATGTATTCCAAAGTCGTCAATCCTTTGATGAAATTTCTGTTTAAAAACTCAGTGTTACAAGCAGCAGCGACAGTTATTGAACAGGATACAGGTGCTGTCGAAAGTTTGTATCCTCGGCAAAAACCGAAAATTAGATTACCAAATGAAGAGATTATGTTCTACGCAGAAAAACTCTACCGCGATTGGTAATTTGGATTTGCAAAGCCTAACTAAGTTTTACAATTAAACTGTAGCTAATTACTGCTGGAGATACTCAAATATGCGGCAACTAAAATCCGCCGAGGAAATGCCTGGTAGCTATGGCTTGCCCATCTTGGGGGAGACTTTAGAAATATTTCGGGATTTAGAACTGTATCTATGGCGAAGATTCCAGCAGCATGGTTCAGTTTTTAAAACGAGCGTCATGGGGCGTAAACGTGCTTATTTAATTGGCCCTGATGCTAATCGGCTAGTGCTGGTGGAACAGGCGGAAAATATGTCGTCGCGGATTGGGTGGTATTTCTTAGAATCAACATTTGGCAACAATATTTTATTACAAGATGGAGAAGAACATCGCCTAACTCGTCGCTTGATGTATCCAGCATTTCATGGAAAAGCGATCGCTACATACTTCGACACCATTCAAAATATCGTGCAAGACTTCCTTAAAGATTGGGGAGAGCAAGGAACGATTTCCTTAAATTCTAGTTTCCGTCAGCTTACCCTGATAGTTGCGACTCGCCTATTTTTGGGAAGTCAGAACAAGAGCGAAGTTGAGCAAACCAGTCAGTGGTTTACACAACTGATAGATAGCAGTATGGCAATATTGAAATGGAATGTCCCTTTTACCTTATATGGTCGCGGTCAAAATGCTAGGAGTAAGTTAGTGGCTTTCTTGCGTCAAGAAATCGCCCAACGTATCGAGCAGGGTAACTTAGAAGAATCAAAAGATGTTTTGGGATTGCTGCTAGCAGCTGTTGATGAAGACGGCAATAAGTTGAGCGAAACACAGGTAATCAACGAAGCATTACTATTGCTGTTTGCTGGACATGAGACAACAGCCTCATTACTGACTTGGGTAATATTTGAATTAGGTAATCACCCAGAATGGCGAGAACGGCTGCGCCAAGAACAATTAGCAGTTGTGGGAAATAATCCCCTTAACCTGTCTCATCTCAAACAATTTCCACAGTTAACCAATGTACTAAAAGAAGCAGAAAGACTCTATCCGCCAGTGTATGCCTATAATCGTGGTGTCCTCAAGGATATTGAGTATGGAGGCTATCGCATCCCAGCAGGTTGGTTTGTGACTATTTCGCCTATGCTGACTCACCGTTTACCAGAACTTTACACCGAACCCGATCGCTTTGACCCCGATCGCTTTGCACCACCTCGTGAAGAAGATAAGAAACATCCCTTAGCATTAGTGGGATTTGGTCATGGTTCGCACAGTTGTTTAGGTATGGAATTTGCCCAGATGGAAATGAAAATTGTGCTTTCCACAATGCTTCGCTATTACGACTGGACAGTAAAACCGGATTATTCTGCGATCGCTCCAGTTCGCCAGCCTTCTAAAATTAAAGATACTCTACAAGCATATATTGAGCCTTTGGTGATAAAGCATCCCTTGAATAGTCAAACATAAATCTTTGATGAAACAAATCGATTTTGCATCTCTACCCAGGTTGATACTGAAAGCGTTGATTTTGTTTTAAGTTAATAGCATAAACAATCTTATGCCCCCATACGGTTTGGATAAGCATTTTTCACTTTCCTTGTGGTCTAGGTAAAGGGTAAAAGATGTATTAAAACTTTTCCCTTTAACCGAACCGTATTGTCTTATGCCCCTACCTGATAATCCAATACGGTTCAAAACAAAATCATGGGTTTTGAGACGCGATAAATCGCCGTCTCTACAATTGTTTTGGTCTTATCTGAACTGTATTGCCTGATAATCCACAAACTAAAATCCTAATTTCTCCAACACTGGCTTGGTGGAAACAACGTGCCGTTCTAAACCCAGTTCTTTTGGACTAACCCCAAGTGCTAAAGCAATCAACTGGGGTAAATGCAATACTGGTAAACCTAACTTTTGCTCAATTACCTTTTCCACCTCTGGCTGACGCGAGTCTAAATTTAAGTGGCACAGTGGACAAGGTGTAACTATACAGTCAGCACCAGATGTCAAAGCGTCCTGAATATGCATCCCCGCCATCTTGAAAGATTGGGTAGTGGCATAACTAGCAAGAGGCCAACCACAACATTGTGTCCGGCCTCGGTAATAAATTGGTGTTGCACCCACCGCCCGAAACATATTTTCCATCGCTTCTGGTTGGAACGGGTCGTCATAAGGCATGGATTTTTGGGCGCGGAGGAGATAACAGCCATAAAAAGCCGCGCATTTTAATCCAGTTAACTTCCGGGTGACACGTTTGGTAATTTCCTCTAAACCGTAATCTGTCACCAAAGCGTAGAGAAGATGTTTAACGTCAGTACTGCCGCGATAAGGCGAACAGCCTTCTTTATGCAGCAAGCCATTAACCTGTTCAATGTATGTAGGGTCAGAAGTCTTACATTCTTTCAGGTGTTCGTTTACATGACCAATAACACCTTGACAAGTACTGCAATGGGTAAGTAAGGGCAAATTTAATTCTTCTGCTAGGGCGATATTTCTCGCGTTGACTGTATCTTCTAACAGTTGAGAATCTTCTTTGAATGTGCCCGAACCACAGCAAGCAGCTTTTTTAAGTTCAACCAATTCAATACCTAGTGCTTTGGTAAGGGCTTGAGTTGACTGGTAAAGTTCCCGACAGGCCCCTTGAGCAACACAACCAGGGAAATAAGCGTACTTGAGTTTGAGTGTCTGAGATAGCATAGAGGTATATTTGGGTTAGAGCGATCGCTCTAAACAATAACTGTTTTATTACTTCCTTGTTAGCACCAAAATTATGATGTTTGACCTTCAGCGATTCTTTAACCATCTAGGTTCAAAGCCGCAGCGTCTAAATATTCTGATTGCTAGCATGGCTGTAAATACCGATGAGACATTGTAAAAAAATTTAGCAATAATTGACAATCAAAGCATTTACACGGTATTGGCGATGGTGTAGCCCGCTCCCAGAAACAACTGTTCCCAGAAAATTTACCCTATTCTTTTGAGGAACAGGAGAGGTTTTCTAACAGAAAAACTCTTGGTAGTATACGGGCGATCGCGCTTGACGATAAGATGTATATGCTCAAAACAATGTCTTCTCTAAAGAGTAGATCCTAGCAACTGGTTAAGGACTTTTATTATTTATGAGCCAAACGGAACTTTTTGAAAAGGTCAAGAAAATCGTCATCGAACAACTGAGTGTTGAAGATGCTTCCAAAATCACTCCACAAGCTAAGTTTATGGAAGATTTAGGAGCTGATTCCCTGGATACTGTTGAACTCGTGATGGCTTTGGAAGAAGAATTTGATATCGAAATTCCCGACGAAGCTGCCGAGCAGATTGTATCGGTTCAAGACGCAGTAGATTACATCAATAACAAAGTTGCTGCATCAGCTTAAAAAAAGTTTTGAGTCTCTGTTCGCCCTTGCAGTCTCCTATTGGGAGAAGTTCAGATGGCTTTGTCTCGCTCCCTCTGGGCGTTTATGGCAAAAACCACTGCTTTAACTTTTAACTGAGTGCTGAACAGTTAAAAGTTTAGGAGTTAGAGTTTTCGGAGGCAAAAGTTCGGAGTTTTCTCCATCTTTGGGTGCTTCCAAAACTCAGAACTCAGGACGGGCTAAACCTTAGCTATCCGCTAACATAACTCAGCACTGTTTAATGCCTGCTGCTTTTTCGCCACCTTTAACTGAATCATGACAGATCATACACGTAAACGCGTTGTTGTAACTGGTGTTGGCGCGATTACACCGATAGGTAACACAGCAACAGAATATTGGGATGGATTATTAAGTGGACGCAATGGCATTGACTACATCACATTTTTTGATGCGTCTAGCCATGATTGCCGCATTGCTGGTGAGGTAAAAAACTTCGATCCACATGATTACTTGGAGCGCAAAGATGCCAAGCGCATGGATCGATTTGCCCAATTTGGGGTTTCAGCAGCAAAACAAGCTATAGCTAACGCGCAGTTAGTTATTAATGAACTGAATGCAGAACAGGTAGGTGTCATGATCGGTTCTGGCGTTGGCGGCATTAAGGTATTAGAAGACCAGCAAACGATCTACCTCAACCGTGGGCCCGATCGCTGTAGTCCATTCATGATACCGATGATGATCGCTAATATGGCAGCAGGATTGACGGCAATTCACACGGGTGCTAAAGGGCCTAATTCCTGCCCTGTAACTGCCTGCGCTGCTGGATCTAATGCTGTAGGCGATGCGTTCCGCTTAATTCAAGGGGGATATGCCAAAGCAATGATTTGCGGCGGAACAGAGGCAGCTGTGACACCATTATCAATGGCTGGGTTTGCTGCCTGCAAAGCCCTTTCTTTTCGCAATGACGATCCGGCTCATGCTTGCCGCCCCTTTGACCGCGATCGCAACGGATTTATATTAGGTGAAGGTTCAGGAATTTTAATTCTAGAAGAACTGCAACACGCCCTAAGTCGCGGCGCTCACATTTATGCCGAAATGATCGGCTATGGTATGACCTGTGACGCATACCATATCACTTCCCCCGTCCCTGGCGGATTAGGTGCAGCGAGAGCCATAGAACTGGCGCTCAAAGATGCTAATATAACCCCCGAACAAATTAGCTACATTAATGCCCACGGCACTAGTACCCCGGCGAATGATTCAACTGAAACCTCAGCCATCAAAAAAGCCTTGGGAGAACACGCCTATAAGGTGGCAATTAGTTCAACCAAATCGATGACAGGTCATTTATTAGGCGGTTCTGGAGGTATTGAAGCTGTGGCAACAGTACTAGCGATCGCTAATGACCAAATTCCACCGACAATTAATCTGGAAAATCCCGATCCAGAATGTGACCTAGATTACGTGCCTAACTACAGCCGCGCTCAAAAAGTCGAGGTGGCAATATCCAATTCTTTTGGGTTTGGCGGTCATAATGTCACACTGGCCTTTAAGAAATACGTTTAAAAGAAGTCAGGAGGCAGGAGGCAGAAGGCAGAATTCAGAATTCAGAATTCTGAATTCAGTAGTTTAATCCGACTCTGCTCGTTTGCCCAATGCCCTTTGCCCAATGCCCCATGCCCAATGCCCAAAGTATCAGAAATATCATTCCGATATAACTTAAGCGTTCAGCATGACCCAATTATCAGCTTGATTTATCACCATAAACTCAGGAGATCCCGCTTGTCCATCGACAAGCGGGAGTGGGATGATGAGGATACTGTGGGGAATCTAAAATAACCCCAGCAAGAGAAGCTACGAAGAGTGCTAACCCGTCGTTAAAAACAAGAGATTATGACTGTTGCAACCCAATCCGCCAAAGAATTGTCCGTCGAAGAACTGGCTATTAACTCGATCCGCTTCTTGGCTATTGATGCCGTAGAAAAGGCAAAATCGGGACACCCAGGACTACCAATGGGCGCGGCTCCGATGGCTTTTGTCCTCTGGGATCGCTTTTTGAAGTTTAATCCCAAGAATCCCAAGTGGTTTAACCGCGATCGCTTTGTATTGTCTGCCGGTCATGGCTCGATGTTGCAGTACGCCCTACTGTACCTGACAGGCTACGATAGCGTCACCATTGAAGATATCAAACAATTCCGTCAATGGGAATCCAAAACCCCTGGACACCCCGAAAACTTCATGACCCCAGGCGTGGAAGTCACAACTGGCCCCTTGGGTCAAGGAATTGCCAATGGAGTTGGTTTAGCGATCGCCGAAGCGCACCTTGCCGCTAAATACAACAAACCTGATACCAAAATTGTTGACCATTACACTTACGTAATTTTAGGTGATGGTTGCAACATGGAAGGTATTTCTGGTGAAGCTGCTTCTTTCGCAGGACACTTGGGATTAGGCAAACTCATCGCTCTGTACGACGACAACCACATTTCCATCGACGGTTCCACAGATGTAGCATTCACCGAAGATGTTTCCAAGCGGTTTGAAGCTTACGGTTGGCACGTTCTCCACGTTGAAGACGGCAATACCGATTTAGCAGCGATCGCCAAAGCAATTGAAGAAGCTAAAGCTGTCACCGATAAACCATCAATGATTAAGGTGACAACCACAATTGGTTATGGTTCTCCCAACAAACAAAACACTGCTGGTATTCACGGTGCTGCTTTGGGTGGAGACGAAATAGCCTTGACTCGGAAAAATTTGGGTTGGGAATACGAGCCTTTTGATGTTCCACAAGAAGCCCTCAACCACACACGCAAAGCAGTTGAACGCGGCGCAGGTTACGAAACCGAATGGAACAAAACATTTGCCGACTACAAAGCTAAGTATCCCCAAGAAGCGGCTGAATTTGAACGCTACCTAAGCGGTAAGCTACCTGATGGTTGGGATAAGGTACTACCCACCTACAGCCCCGAAGACAAAGGATTGCCTACCCGCAAACACTCAGAAACCTGCCTCAACAAAATAGCGGCAGCTTTACCTGAATTGATTGGTGGTTCGGCTGACTTAACCCACTCCAACTTGACCGAAATCAAGGGCAAGGGCGACTTCCAAAAAGGGAACTACGAAAACCCCAACATCCACTTTGGTGTGCGGGAACATGCTATGGGCGCAATCTGTAATGGTATAGCGCTGCACACTTCAGGATTAATTCCCTACGGTGCTACCTTCTTAATCTTCACAGATTATATGCGTGCTGCCATCCGCTTATCCGCCCTTTCTCAAGCTGGCGCGATTTGGGTGATGACTCACGATTCCATTGGACAAGGTGAAGATGGCCCCACACACCAACCCATTGAAACTCTGGCTTCTTTGCGAGCCATTCCTAATTTATTAGTGTTTCGTCCCGCAGACGGTAACGAAACCTCTGGTGCTTATAAAGTAGCGATCGAGAAAGCGAAGGAAAATGCTCCATCTCTATTGGCATTCACTCGTCAAAACGTCCCCAACTTGGCAGGTACATCAATTGAAGGCGTAGCAAAGGGTGGATACACCGTAGTAGATAGCGAAGGTACACCTGAAATCATCTTGATTGGTACTGGTTCAGAATTGAGCCTCGCCGTCGGCGCAGCCGAAAAACTCAAGGCTGAAGGTAAGAAAGTCCGTGTTGTCTCACTACCTTCATGGGAACTCTTTGAAGCACAGGATGCAGCTTATAAAGAGTCTGTTCTACCAAAAGCAGTCACCAAGCGTTTGTCTGTAGAAGCTGCTAGCAGTTTTGGTTGGCACAAATATGTTGGTACTGAAGGCGATTGCGTTAGTATCGATCGCTTTGGTGCTTCGGCTCCAGGTAATGTTTGTCTAGAGAAGTTTGGCTTTAGCGTTGATAATGTGTTAGCAAAGGCTAAACAATTGTTGGGTTAATAGCAACAGAATATTCTCAAAATGTTGTGAGGTGGGCATCTTGCCCGCCTTTTTTTACGCGGAGGGAGATTGTTCATATAGCGATCGCCAAGGCAGCGCTCTTTTCTACTCGCCTTTAGATTCAGTGTATAAATAGCCTATTGTCAAATACTAGTTAAATTAAATACTTGTAACTGATGTTTTTTGAATTCAGAAGTCAGAATGGGCTAAACACCCTGCTACCGCTATCCGCCAGTCACACAGAATTAAATTCTGAATTCTGGCTCCTGACTCCTGAATTCTGTTTTGATAAATCAATAATTGAAAATTTTTTTGATCTGTGTGCTTTAATAGTGGGCGGCTTTTGTTCGTTCATGAATTTTCATCACACAAAACGATCACCGATGCTCCTCACACACAAAGAAAACTTTTTAAAATTTAGCTGGCTTCTACCCAGTTTCTTCAGCTTGTTCCTGTTTGGCTCCACTGTCAAAGCTGCTGCGATCGCTAATTGGCATTTTGATAGCAATCGTAATCATCTAGATTTTACGACAGACGAGAATATTCAACCCAAAGTACAATTACTTACCAATCCAACCCGTCTGGTAATTGATTTACCTGGAGTCAAACTAGGATATCCACAGACTAGTCAAAGAGTGGGGTTAGTAATTAAAGATATTAGCATCGGGCAGTTTAATACAGATACTACCCGTATGGTAGTTACTTTAGCACCCAATTATACTTTCGACTTAGCACAGGTGAAGCTGCAAGAGGAATCTCTCAATCATTGGTCTGTGAAGTTACCCAAGCCGATACAATTGACTGCAACCCGGCCAAACATTTTAGAAATAACTCCTACTCAATCGATTATTTCTCCAGCAGTAAGTGATAATAGCACTCTGTTTGCTGGCGTAGTTCCAATGCATTCACCGATGAAAGCGCTGGAACCGCAGATTAAAGCCTTGATGAATCGTTACAGCTTCCTGAAAACAGGAATGTTTTTCCTGGATTTGGATACTGGGGATTATTTGGATGTTGGGGGCGATCGCGTTTTCCCCGCAGCTAGTACGATTAAATTGCCAATTCTCATCGCCTTTTTCCAAGATTTAGATGCGGGTAAAGTCACCCTTCAGGAAAACCTGACTATGCGACGTGACTTAGTAACCAATGGTTCTGGAAGTATGCAGTATGAGCGAGTTGGCAAGAAGTATACAGCTTTGGAAACCATCACTAAGATGATAACCATTAGTGACAATACCGCCACCAATATGGTTATCGATCGCTTAGGTGGAGCTACAAAACTAAATCAGCGGTTCCGTAACTGGGGACTGAAAGACACAGTAATTCGGCATCTTTTGGCTGACTTGAGAGGAACCAACACCACAAGTTCTCAAGATATGGCGCGAGTGCTGGCTTTAGTTGTGAATAACAAGCTAGTTTCTCCGCAAAGCCGAGAGCAAGCTTTGGATATTCTGCGTCACACTACAATTCACACACTGCTTCCCGCCGGTTTGGGGAAAGGTGCAGTCATAGCCAACAAAACCGGAGATATTGGGTTTCTCATCGGCGATGCCGGATTTGTGAGTATGCCAAATGGAAAACGTTATTTAGCGGCTATCTTCGTCACACGTCCCTATAAGGACACTAGGGGGAGGGACTTTATCCGTCAAGTTTCCCAACTAGTTTACGATTATCTGAATCAGACAAATCCAGTCGCTGCGGTTGGTTCGCCTAACAGTGCTACGAGATAGAAGACGCGATCTGTTACTTTGAGTGAACGTAGGGACGCAAGGCCTTGCGCCCCTACTATACCCCGGTTAATCACTGGGGTTTATCCATTGCTGCTACTCAAAATAAAAAACCCCGCCTGATGGCGGGGAAAAATAAAGTTCTAAATTATCAATGGATAGTCAACAGTCTAGAAGGTGAAAGTTGTTCTGAGTGTACCGATAATTGCATCATCGTTAGCGCTGCTTTGACCAGGAGAGGTCAACCAAATTACGCCAGGGGTAATAGAGATGTTATCCGATACGCGATATTTGTAAAAGCCTTCAAAGTGATATGGTATATCATTACCAGCAGCAACACCTGTTCGGTTAAAGGAGTAGGGTTCTGCACCTGCAAAAATACCTAAAACGTTACCCTTTTTACCGAAATCAGGTAAGGCTACCCCTAAACCATAGCTCCAAGCTTCATAATCATCACCTACACCGAAGCCAGTCACATCGTGGTAAGAGACGAAGCCACTAACGGATAGTTTGTCGCTGGGTCTAAACGCAGCTGACACACCGTAGGAGTTGCTGGAACCTGCACCTAGTAGAGTGTTTGCTTGTCCAGTACCTACTGCAACAATATCTCCATCTGTCGTAGAACCAGAGTTAAATAAAGCACCACCTGCGCTATATCCGTGGACGTAGGTAGCAGCTAAAGCCAAGCGATCGCCAACACTAAAGTTCAACTGTCCTAATGCAGCATAATCGCCGTTAGTCAGACCGGAACTTAGAGCAGGATCATTAGCTTGTGATGCCAAGTAACCAGCAGTGATTGAGCTATTTCCCAAAAGACCCTGACCTCTACCAAGAGGTAGATTGAGCGCTATACCTGCACCGCCACCAATCCGATAGATGGGACTTTCAGAAGCAAAGGTGGATAAAGCGCCGTTACCGCCATCAGTGTTGTCGAAAAAGTAAGGATTGTTGACAGCAGCATAATGGCTGTGTCGTCCACCACTGGCTGCCAAGTATACATTGGCTGGGCCTACGGGAACTTCATAGGTCAATCGGTCTATCCGAACAGCGTTGTTACCAGTGCTACCGATTTCAAATGTTTGTGTGCCTTCAGCAGTGTTGATCGCACCACCAGCGTTATCAAATTGTGTGAAAGCTGTTGCATTCCCTGCTGCGAGACGAGTATGTAAAATGTCTCTACCAGTGAAGCTGGTTTGCAAGTCTAAACGTACCCGATCTTGGAAGACTGTATTGTTGTTGTCACCAGTGTTACCACCAAACACATCAGTAACGGCAAAAATGGCTTCACCGACTAGTTTTGTAGTGGTGGAGAACTGATTCGCTTCCAATTCAGCAGTCCGCGCTTCTAGGGAATCTACGCGACCGCGTAGGGTTGCCAATTCTGCGGAAAATTCTTCTTGTAAACGCTGTAGGGTAGCTAAATCTTGTTTCGTCACCAAGTCAGCTGTTGCTGTGGCAATCAACTCGTTAACGCGATCCAAACAAGCGTTCAAACCAGCAGCAAATTCATAACGGGTCAAAGCACGATTACCACGGTAAGTGGCATTCGGATAACCTGCAATACAACCATAGCGTTCAACCAAGGACTGCAATGCTTGGAATGCCCAGTCAGTTGGTTGTACGTCGGAAAATTGCGAAACCGATGTTACTTGAGACTGAGAGTTATTTTGGTTGCCTTCGTTGCTGTAACGATTAACTTGATCTATCGTTGTTTGAGCCAACAATTCTGGCTGTTGGGCAACTTCAGCTACACCTACTTGTTTTGCTGGTGATACTTCAGTGGTTGTGTTTGGAGCCGCGATCGCTGTTGTCGAAACTAACAACGTTGCTCCCAAAACTGCTGGGCTAACCACTAGGGATTTCCATAATAGATTAGACATTTTTTCTTTACTCCTCACACCTTGTTTAGATAATTGGTTTCGTTCCACCTAATTCTCGAAAATGCGACATCTCATCGAAACCTATGGATGAGGCATAATTGCCTTACTACAATTCTAGTTTTTGCAAAGCTAATAAACGATTAACTTGGGGTTAAAAACTGATGTGATTAACTTATGCAAAAACATATCTTTATATCATAACATTATAAAACATCTGATCTAGATGGCAAGATTGGAGCGATCGGCTTAATAACTGTCACACATAGCTATCTATATATCTAAGGAGGGAGTAAAGTTTAGGGCATTTAGTTCCTACTTGGCTAAATTGCTGAAAGTCTTCTATACTTGGCATCTTGCAGATAAAAATCACTTCTTACACTTAGCCTGTAGAAGTTGCACACCAGTTTAAATCCACTGGCTCGGCCATAACAAACATAGCAAAGCCTTTCAGGAGGGTCGTTGCCTGGTATTTTTGGAATAAAAAACAAAATCAGGAATCAAGGTTTTTGAAACCCGCGAACTTTCAAGAAAAACGCATACCTTTACTCTCAATCAAGCTACGGGTTAGTTTTCCCTCATGAGTACAGATATGCGTGTTTTGTCTTTGTCGCTGTTACTTTACAGTCGCCTGGTGCAAGATATCAGAAGAAATCACTTATTTAATTTGGGAAATCGTCTGCGCGACATCAAAGTCTGCCTGTGTTAGTCCGCCTGCATCATGGGTTGTGAGTGTAATCTTCACTTTGTTGTAGGAAATCTCTATGTCTGGATGATGTCCTGCTGACTCAGCTGGTTCCACCAGTTTATTGACGAACTCAATTGCTTGGATAAAATCCTTGAATGTGCGAGTAATATACAACTTAGATTGTTCGACAGTCCAACCTGACAAAACCTTTGCCTGCTCTTGAATTTCCGTTTCCGTGAGTAGTTGTGTCATCTCAAAAAATTCCTAACTATATATTTGTTACATCTTGCATTTGACAGAAATAGACCCATTTGATTTTCCACACATAAACTATGGGAAGATCAGCTAATGCCTAATGCGTGTGTGTATATTTAAATCAGGCTTGGTAAATAAATGCTGTAGCTCACATCAGGTCATACACCAAGGTTTGATGCAAGATATTTTTAATTTTAAGAAAACTTAAACGCATTGGCTTTATCTATCGCGTGTATTGCTATCTAAGTTTTAAAAATTCACCCATAAAAAACTATCCGCTCTGATTTGGATCGGATGATCTAAATCAGAGCGGTCTAGCGGGTCTTCAGGTTGCAACCAGACTGCCGGAAGGAACTCCGAGCTTGCCTAGCTACTTGAGCTAACTTAGTATCTCAAAGATGACTAAGGCTAACTTTTAGAGAACAGCCCCGGCACACAGCCGGCTAACTGCAACCTGATGACCCACGCATTTACTACTTTCTATCATGGGCATCACCTCCTTATTGCCTAAGCGGTCTTAGTTTTAAAAGGGCAGAGATTTACTCTGGGTTCATAACCTTCACCTAACATAACACATAAATTTAGAGATATTAGCTATATATAAAAAAATCTCCCGCCTTTTGGTGGGAGATGATTGGAGAATGGGGAATATTGACACTTTATTAGCTTATGCCAAGGAGATTATTTAATCTGGCTGATGTCAATTTTCGGCAACCATAAAACTGATTCAAGTCATGATCAGCTTTTAATACTACAGAGCATTACCGCGAGG
The DNA here is from genome assembly GCF_043099725.1 of Nostoc sp. C110. Lineage (GTDB taxonomy): Bacteria > Cyanobacteriota > Cyanobacteriia > Cyanobacteriales > Nostocaceae > Nostoc > Nostoc muscorum_A. The sequence goes on from NZ_CP171148.1 coordinate 5,829,286, forward strand.
TAGAACTTCCTCAGGGAATACAAACTGTTCGTGGGGTTGATCTTGAGGAGCCATCCAAGCGCGGATACCCTCGTTCAGCAAAATGTTTTTGGTATAGAAGGTTTCAAACTCAGGGTCTTCCGCCGCCCGTAATTCTTGGGAGACGAAATCATAAGCTCGCAGGTTGAGTGCTAAACCGACGATGCCGACGGCACTCATCCACAAACCTGTGACTGGCACGAACAACATAAAGAAGTGCAACCAGCGTTTGTTTGAGAAAGCAATCCCGAAAATCTGTGACCAGAAACGGTTTGCTGTCACCATTGAATAGGTTTCTTCAGACTGGGTGGGATTGAAGGCGCGGAAGGTGTTAGCACCATCACCGTCTTCAAACAAGGTATTTTCTACCGTGGCTCCGTGAATGGCGCACAATAATGCACCACCCAATACACCAGCAACACCCATCATGTGGAAGGGGTTGAGTGTCCAGTTGTGGAAGCCTTGCAAGAATAGCAGGAACCGGAAAATTGCCGCTACGCCAAAGCTGGGAGCAAAGAACCAGCTTGATTGTCCCAAGGGGTACATCAGGAATACACTGACGAATACTGCAATGGGAGCTGAGAAGGCGAGGGCGTTATAAGGACGGATTCCTACTAGACGCGCAATTTCAAATTGCCGTAACATGAAGCCAATCAAACCAAAGGCTCCGTGTAGGGCAACGAATGGCCACAAGCCACCCAGTTGGAACCAACGGGTGAGGTCGCCTTGGGCTTCTGGGCCCCACAACAGCAATAGGGAATGTCCCATGCTGTCGGCGGGGGTGGATACTGCCACTGTGAGGAAGTTAGCACCTTCTAGGTATGAGGAGGCTAATCCGTGGGTATACCAAGAGGTGACGAAGGTGGTGCCGGTCAGCCAACCGCCTAGTGCTAGGAAGGCGCAGGGGAACAATAGTATCCCTGACCAACCTACGAATACGAAGCGATCGCGCTTGAGCCAGTCGTCTAGAACGTCAAACCACCCTCTACTGGGCGCACGTCCAACTGCGATGGTCATTAGAGCAAATCTCCAAATGTTTATAAGTACAGGTTGTATCTGTATTATAGATGGCTAAATAAAAGCCTTCTATAAGCAGAAAGTTAACCGGGTTGTTAACCAAGTTTACAATTTTTTACACACCTTTAATCATATTAGGTGTAAATCGTTAATTTTTCTAGGGGTTTTGTAATAAAAATTAATTTTTTGTCCAGATGAGGTAGATAAAGCAGAGGAACAGAGAGGAAAGAGGTAATTCTAATTCTCCCCCTTGTTCCCTGCCCCTCTGCCTCTTCCAATGCCCTTTTCCCTAGAATCACTCAGCTGACGCTAAAATGAGTCCACAGTTAAATTTGATTATTGCTAAATGTTTACCATCGATTTAAGCATCAGAAACACTGCTTTCCCTATTTCGGTACAACGTAAGTCAGCAGAGGATGCTGAGGCTGTCTATCAGCTAATTTTGGCAGCAATCCGTTCTGGGAATCCTGACATTGTGGAACTCAAGTGTGAGGGCAAGACAGAGAAAAAAATTGCTGTCCGCGCTAGTGAAATTTCTGGGGTGCAGATTGTTCAGAAAGATGGTACAACCCCTGGTGGTGGCAGACCACCTGGATTTTTCGCTGTAGCTGCTGAGTAACCAAGGTTGACAAATGGCTCAAGTGGGCATTGAGGTCAAGGATTTAAATTTCAGTTGGCCAAATGGAGAGAAAGTTATCAAATCTTGCTCTTTAGAAGTACCCAAGGGTGAGTTTTGGATGCTCTTGGGTACAAATGGCAGTGGAAAATCAACGTTACTTAGACTGCTGGCAGGGTTATTGGCTCCTGAATCTGGGGAAATTCGGGTTTTGCACCCCGTTGGCTTTGTTTTCCAAAATCCAGACCATCAACTAGTGATGCCAACGGTTGGTGCTGATGTGGCTTTTGGATTGGTGGAAGAAAAGTTGCCACCTGCTGCCACTAGAGCCAGGGTTGAGGAGGCGCTGGGAGCGGTGAATTTGCTTACCCTCCAACGACGACCTATTTATGCACTCTCTGGGGGACAGAAACAACGAGTAGCGATCGCAGGTGCGATCGCCCGTCGCTGTGAAGTCTTATTATTAGATGAACCCACTGCCTTACTAGATCCAGATAGCCAGTTAGATTTAGTTGCTAGTGTCCGTCGCCTTGTCAAAAGTCGAGGGATAACAGCCTTGTGGGTAACACATCGATTAGACGAGTTAAATTACTGTGACGGCGCTTTTTTGCTAGAAAAAGGCTCTCTGGTAGATAAAGGTGAAGCCCAACGCCTTAAACAACGTCTGATGGAGGTACACAGCGAAGCATCTTAATTGAGTGCTGAGTAATGAGTGCTGAGTAATGAGTAATGAGTGAATAAGTACAATGAATTGTACTTAGCACTCCTGAATACTACTAAGAAAGAACTGTAACGCGCCTTTATTTAAAAGGCGCGTTTTAAGTTGGTGCGTCTATCTTAGGTTGTAGTTTTGTGAGGTTGCCGTATTTTTTATTCTGTGTAGCATAGTGTTACAGACAATGCATCAATTATTATAAAACTTATGAATGAATTTTGTTAACTCTAGAAAATTGTGATTAAAAACCATGCCCCGTTCCTTACTCCAAGCCGTTTTGTTAGTGGACGGCTACAATATAATAGGCGCTTGGCCTTGCCTTAAAAAAACGCGTGATAGCGTTGGATTAGAGGCCGCACGGGGCGAACTTGTGGAAGCAATGACTGGTTATAGTGCGTTTCAAGGTTATACAACTCAGATAGTTTTTGATGCCCAATATCAGAATTCTTCTAGCAATAAAGAAATAATTACTGAGCTTTTATCAGTTTATTACACTGATTTTGGGCAGACGGCAGATACTTACATTGAAAAATCCTGTGCTTCTTTTCGTCACCAAATAGCCCAATCTTTAATTTCTCGTGTGATTGTTGCTACATCAGATCGGGCGCAGCAATTGATGATACAGGGGTATGGGGCTGAATGGTTGTCGGCGCAACAACTTTGTGGGGAAGTGGAAGCTACTGTCTGCCGGATGCGACAAAAGTATCATACGCGCAAGCAATCGAAGAGTAGATTTTTAGCTAATGCTATTGATGCTAAAGCACGGCAGCGTCTGGCTGAATTACGAATGGGATTACAGTAGATAATCTAGTATCTAAGAGTCTCTGCTTAAGTTCCTGAATGGATTTTGGCTTCAAAAATTATCTAAATTAAGCATCTAAAAAAAAATATTGGCGAAAGTACTTGCCAAATCTTATTTTTAGCCCTACTATTATAAATCGTGAGTGGTCCTCAGTAGCTCAGTGGTAGAGCGATCGACTGTTAATCGATTGGTCGCTGGTTCGAATCCAGCCTGGGGAGTTTATCAATTTTGGATTTTAAATTTTGGATTCTAGATTATCCATCACAGACTTATGGTCGCTTGACTCGGCTGTGACTTTTCTGAATCATGGGTCTTTTGGTGCTTGTCCTAAACAAGTGCTGGAGTTTCAACAAAGATTGCGATCGCAGCTTGAACAAGAACCCCTACGCTTTTTTGGTAGGGAATGGGAACCTCTGCTAGACGATGCCAGAAGTAAGCTGGCGGCATTTGTAGGTGCTGATGTCCAGGATTTGGTATTTGTCCCCAATGCGACTACTGGCGTTAATTCGGTGTTAAGGTCGCTGACATTTTCACCAGAGGACGAAATACTTACAACTAACCACGAATATAATGCTTGCCGCAATGCACTTGATTTTATTGCCAGTCGCACTGGTGCGCGGGTGGTGGTGGCAAAAATTCCTTTCCCGATTGACTCGCCACAGCAAGTAATTGCAGCAGTAATTGAGCGAGTTTCACCAAAAACCCGATTAGTACTTTTGGATCATGTTACCAGTCAGACAGCGTTAATCTTCCCGATTCAAGAGTTGGTGAAGGAATTGCAACAACGGGGTGTAGATACATTGGTAGATGGGGCACATGCACCTGGAATGATTCCCCTCGATTTGCGAGAGATTGGCGCAACTTATTACACCGGGAATTGTCATAAATGGCTGTGTGCGCCCAAAGGGGCAGCATTTTTGTATGTGCGGCGAGATAAACAGTCAGAAATTCGTCCTCTGACAATTAGCCACGGGACAAATTCGCCACGCACTGATAAAACCCGGTTTCAGTTGGAATTTGACTGGACAGGTACAAACGATCCTACAGCTTATATGTCTGTACCAGAAGCGATCGCTTTTATGGGTTTGTTGCTACCTGGTGGGTGGACAGAATTGAGACAGCAAAATCATCAGCTAGTGTTGCAGGGAAGACAGCTAATTTGTGAAGCGTTAGAAGTGCAGCCGCTTTGTCCAGAGAAGATGATTGGTTCAATGGCAGTTGTGCCATTGCCTACGATTTTGGAAAACCGCGATTTCATGTCTATACATGATGAGTTGTTTGATAAGTTTGGTATTCAAGTGCAAGTGATGCCGTGGCAGGAAAAACCTCGGCTGTTGGTAAGGATTTCGGCGCAGATTTACAATACTTTAGAGCAGTATGAGTATTTGGCAAAGGTATTAAAGGGATTGTGCTGTTAATCTAGTTTAGGAAATTGGCGATCGCATTAAGGGTCTGTTCTGCACTCTTAGCAGTAAACATTGGGCCAGCAGCCAAATAAATATTCTTGTCAGATACCAAGTTTAAGACAATATTGTAGCTGGTTGAACTTGTGCCTGTTACTGTGTCAATTGCGACTGCATCCATATTCAGCCCTGATATTTCTGAAAGTTTAGCTTCAACTACTTCTTTACCGAACCAACCTTCACGTTTAATAGTTGCTTTGTCAAGGGTTTTATCGAAAATGCAAATAATTGTGCCATTCATCAGCATATAAATAATGCAAACAGCACCACTTGCAATCAAAAATAAACCTAGAGGATAAGTCCACAAACGACTATCTTCATGAATCGCTAATTTTGCTTCTCGTGAGTTTTTAAGATAGGCATTAATTTGTGCAGCCTTAGATTCCTTCTGAGTGCTGTTTGCATTTACTAAATCTATCGGAATTGAACCATTACTTGTCACAAGTACCAAGGGATAACTATTCCCAGCAGTCGTACTAGTGTCTAGTTTTGCACCTATCACCTCTTTGAGATTCCAAGTTTTAACTTGAGATTTTAAAATACTTTTGGTGATTAATTGGCAACTTTCTTGAGTAGGTTCAACCCGATTACAAGTAAATGTAGTTGTCTTTGCCAGTGTCGTTATCAACAAAATGCCTCCTGCTACAAAGAGTCCGCCAAAGAACCAGTAGAGGATGGCTGCTGGCTTAAGTTGTAGTTTTAATAATGTTGAAGTTTGCTCTAAGATTTTGAGTTTCATTGTTGTAACTGTAATCTTTACTCAAAGCAGCCTACACACAAAATTTAGATTTCCGTATCACAGATTGAAATGATTTAGTTTTAAATCTCGTGTTAAAAAGCTTTGTGGCTTGTCATGATATGGCAAAACCACACACCCAAGAACTAGATCGCAAAGACATTATCGGGCTAGTGCTATTCTTTTAGGTGATTGCACTTAAATTGCTGAAACTAGGATAACGCTTTACATGACTTCTGGAGCGCTGCCTGCCAATCCTTTTGTAGCTGCGGGGATGATTGAAGACCCCAGGCTGTTTGTTGGTCGTAAAGATGAATTACACGCGATCGCATCTCGGATGAAGGGCGATCAGCCTACAAGTATTAATATAGTTGGTGACAAGCACATTGGTAAATCTTCGTTGCTGCATTATTTCGTTCTGACTTGGCAGCAGCGAGTATTAAACAACAGCAGTAATTATGTGGTAATTTACCTACCGTTACGGGGTGTAGATTGCCAAACTGAAACGGGTTTCTATGAGGCTGTGGCTGAAGGTTTACTGAGTCACGTTCAAGGATGGCAACAACGCAGTCTGCAAAATTGTTGGAAGACTAAACCGCTTAATCGTCAAGCATTTTCAGATGCGGTTAAGCAATGGAAACAGCAAGGAAAGCTACCTGTTCTCTGTTTGGATGATTTTGAAAGCCTTTTGAAACATCCCGATAAATTCGATAATGGATTTTATGACAATTTGCGATCGCTGATGGATAGCAACGCCTTGATGCTAGTGGTGGCTTCGCGTAAAAAACTGGATGTTTATGCTAATGAGCATCGGTTTGTCTCTAGTTTTTTCAATATTGGTCACACTATTTCTTTGAAAGAACTAACTACAGATGAGGCTATTGAACTGTCGCGTTTGCCAAGTCGCTCTACAAATGGTGCAGCTTTGAGTATAGATGAACAGAGTCATGCCCAGGAATGGGGTAGTCGTCATCCTTTCTGAACTTGATGATTACTGGAGTGACTATCTAATTAACACCCGTGCTTTGCGAATGACTTACCTGCAAGAGTTAGAAGCCCGCGATTTGATTCAAAAGCCAGTAGAGAACTTCCGCGATATCTATGAACCAACTGCTGTAGATGAAATTATCCAACTTACTCGCTGTCAACCTTATCTCGTTCAGTTGGTGTGTTATGAGGTGGTGGAGTTGCTAAACCGCGATATCAGAAGAAACAGGCGAGAAGCAGATACAGCAAAAGCTACTGCACAAGATGTTAAAGAAGTTATACCTGTTGTGCTGGAGCGAGGCGATCAGTATTTTCGGGAATTATGGAAGAGTTTAACAGATAGCGATCGCTCTCTCCTGCGCCGGATAATCCACGGGGAAACTCCCACGCAGCAAGACAAAGGCGTTATCCGCAAACTAACGCGAAAAGAAATCTTGACTCAAGAAGGCAATGCTTTTCAAGTGCCTTTGGTGCAAAAATATATAGAACAGTTGCTAGAAGAAGAGTAATATAACAACCCTATAGTGGTTCTCGCTTGGGTGCAGTACATTTTTGACCTCTCTCCAAACCTCTCTCCTAAAAGGAGAGAGGCTTTGAATCTTACTCCCCTTCCCTTCAAGGGAAGGGGCTGGGGGTTAGGTCTGTATTCCATGCAATTGGGAACCGCTATATTCAAAATTTTCATCGTGATGTGGCAACCGACATCGCTACAGACATAACCAATGTCGCTACAGTCATGACGGAAGTTGCTACAGCCTGCGCGAAACACGAAAACGTCAAGGCGGAAGTCACTACAGGGAAGGCAGAAGTTGCTACAGCCTGCGCGAAACACGGAAACGTCAAGGCGGAAGTCACTACAGGGAAGCCGGAAGTTGCTACAGCCTGCGCGAAACACGGAAACGTCAAGGCAGAAGTTCCTACAGGGAAGCCGGAAGTTGCTACAGACACAACCGATGTCGATAACGTCGTAGCTTTGGGCTGTAGTGGCTTTTTATAGCAGTTGAAATATAGTTTAGAACATAAACCGATCGTAAAACCCCGGCATCAAGACACTTTCAAGCCTATTGCCTGTTCCCTATTCCCTGCTATAAATTCAACTTAACTATGAAATATCACAGTCAGTAAAGGTAAAAACGCCAACAGAAAGCCATGCCACGATTGCAATTTAGCTTCTGGGGTTGGTTCTGGTGGTGCTAATAGAGCTTCTACTCTTTGTTCTAAGCGATCTGCGCCAGAGGAACCTAATGCAGCACAGCAAATTTCCGATAAGACGGGGCCGCTACTAACTACCAATAAAAGTGATTCTGCTAGCACCAGAGGATCTACCTGCAATGCTGCATAACCATCGGCACGGAGTTCGCGCAAAGCTAACAGTTCTTCCCACAAAGGCTCTGTATTCGGTAACCATGCAGTGCAAGAACGCACCCAACCCAACCAGAAAAACCAGAACGTATCCCTATAATGGTGATGCCCTTGCTCATGGGCTAAGACGCTTTCTAAATGAGCGGGTGAGAGAGTTTGTACTAATCCTTGGCTAACCACTAATTCTGGTTGCCAAAAACCGATTTGACCTGCAAACAACGCGCCTGTTTGCAGCAGTCTGGCTCGTCTATCGCCAACATTCACTAAAGGACAGTTACGGGCAGATTCTACAGACTGCCAACCCTGGAAGGCAAGTTTAATGCATGAAATGGCAAAAAATGCCAAATAAATTAATGCTAGTAAATAGCTAATTGAGCCTGTATACATGCCGCCCATTTGCCCTTGAGGCCCCATGAACAGGACAGCGATCGCAGTCATGAAAATTAGCAAGGGCGGAAAGAGAAACAAAAATAGCGATCGCTGCCACCGCCGGCTCCAACTACCTTGATGTTGATTCCGAGAGGATCTTAACCACCAGGCAACTGCCAAAGCATTCAAAATCATTATCAGATGCATCATTCTTCCTCCCTGGCTTGGCGTGCAGATTGAATCCGTTTGGCGATCGCTGCTATTTGCTCACTAGCTGCTTCATCCAGACTATCAGCAAAGGCTGCAACAACATCGGGGTTCCCCACCGCTAGAAATCGCTGTAACTGCTCATGAGCTTTGATGACATCTGATTGCTGCTTACTCAGCATTGGCCGCCAATAGAATGCCCGCTCTTTTTTATCGCAGGCTAACCAACCTTTATCAGTGAGGCGACGTAAAACTGTGGTGACAGAAGTATAGGCTAATTCGCGGTTGGGATCGGTCAAAATGCGATCGTGTACATCCTTGACTGTGGCTGAACCAAGTTCCCAGATGATATTTAAAATTTCCGCTTCCAAGGGGCCTAAAGATAGTTGTTTAGGGCGGTAGTCGGGTAAAGGTGCCATAGCGATTTCGATTTGAGATTTTGGATAAGCGGAGTGGAGGTGAAAATTTCGGTTTTTGTTTGGCAAGGTTAGTCAGTATGTGTAGTGGTGCTAACTTGGAATGCCAAATACAGTTTTAGAAAGTCTGTTCTTGTTTTAGATTACAGGATAATGCAGTAAGTCTGAAAGTCTATAAGCATAAAAGTAGACTTTTTGAGTGTTTATTATATATTGAATGGGTTGCATAGTGCATTCTCATGCTAAAAAAATCCCTGAGAGTAATTGTAACTATAGTTAGTGTCACCAACTGGGTAGAATGTTATTTGCGGAAGTTGTATTAAAGCAGGTGTATCCAGCACGTGAAGCTATTTGTATACCACACTCCTGAATTGACTCCAACGGGTAAAGCGCCAGAATGTGCGATCGCAGTCGATGTTTTGCGGGCTACTAGCACAATAGCGACAGTTTTGGCAGCTGGAGGCGAAGCTGTACAAGTATTCAGCGATTTAGACAAGTTAGTTGAAGTTAGCGAAAAATGGCCCGCTGAAAAACGGCTGCGAGCTGGAGAACGCGGTGGCGCGAAAGTACCTGGCTTTGAGTTGGGTAACTCTCCCCTCGATTGCACACCAGAATTAGTGCAGGGGCGACGGTTGTTTATCAGTACCACAAATGGCACTCGTGCTTTACAACGGGTACAAGACTCCCCAAATCTCTTAGCAGCTGCCTTGATTAACCGGGCGGCGGTAGTGCAATTTCTCCTAGAAAAACAACCAGAGACAGTGTGGATTGTCGGTTCCGGTTGGGAAGGTAGTTTTTCTTTAGAGGATACAGTTTGTGCGGGTGCGATCGCTCATAGCATTTTACAACAAACACAGTTGTCACCAGAAGAACTAGCTGGTAACGATGAAGTGGCTGGTGCGATCGCTCTTTACTCTCAGTGGCAAGATAACTTATTAGGATTATTCCACCAAGCTAGTCACGGACAACGATTGTTGCGTCTTGACTGTCTAGATGATTTAAAATATTGTTCCCAAACTGATATTTTAGATGTTTTGCCCATACAACATGAAACGGGAGTATTAAAAAGTCAAAAGAAATAGGGAATAGGTAATGAAGAAGGGAATAGGGTACAGGTTACAGATTATTTTCTATTACCTGTCACCTGTCACCTCTTCCCTAATCTTTATGCCCAATTTTAAAATCTGTGAGCATTTGTCGAAGTCTTTGTCGCCAATGAGGGGCATAAGTCCCTAGAATTGCAGAAATTTTCCCACAAGCAAGCACAGAATAGGCTGGGCGACTGGCTGGTGTTGGATATTCGGCAGTTGTAATGGGGACAATACGTTCAACTTTCAAAGGGAAGCCTAGCTGTTGGGCTTCTTCAAAAATGGCAACTGCAAAGTCATACCAGCTAGCAACGCCGCTATTAGTATAGTGATAAGTGCCACTAATTTCTGGGGTTAACTGGGGAATAGTCTGGGCGATGACTGTGGCTATATCTTGCGCCCAAGTCGGGCTACCAATTTGATCGGCAACAACACGAAGTTCTTGGCGTTCTGCACCTAGTCGCAGCATAGTTTTGACAAAATTACTTTTGCCAAAGGTTCCATAAACCCAAGCAGTACGGAGGATGAGGTGATGGGCGCAGGCTTCCCGAATTGCTTCTTCTCCAGCAAGTTTGGTTTTACCATAAACACTCAAGGGATTAGTTGCATCGGTTTCCTGGTAAGGGCGATAGCCATTACCATCAAAAACATAATCCGTCGAAACATGAATTAGAAAAGCTCCTAATTTTTGGCTTTCTTGGGCAATAATTAGGGGTGCGGTAGCATTAATAGCGCTAGCAAGTTCGGGTTCGCTTTCGGCTTTGTCTACAGCAGTGTAAGCAGCAGCATTAATAATGATTTGCGGCTGCTTTTCTCTGATAAAGTTGCGGAGGTTATCGGGTTGGGCAAGGTCTACTATTGGGCGTGCTACTGAGGTAACATCGCCATAGCTTGAGAGGATTTGTTCTAGTTCCTTACCCACTTGACCGTTGCTACCAATCAGCAAAATTGATTTAGTCATTTGTCATTTGTCATTTGTCATTTGTCCAAGAGAATCTACGCCCACTCTTTAACGTGGTTTGAATTAACGTGAGTTCGACAGAACTAAAAAATAGCAGGAGGCAATGCAGGTAAGTCTTTTGGGTAAATGTCAATAGATGGTTTTTTGGGCAAATAGGTATAAGCAGTAAGCCCTGCCATCAAATTAACCAAAAAGTTAAATGGACTACGATGGCGAGAGTGTTCTATTTGACATATATTTTTCAAATGGTCATTGACGGACTCAATGACAGCACGTTTGCGTAACAGAATTTTATCAATCAGTTTTACCAAGCGATTTTTCATTTTCTTTTTAGATTTTGTGACTAATTGCAACCCTCGCTCATATAACTCCTCAAATAATTTTTGAGAGATGTATCCTCTGTCACCAAAGAGTTTACCAATCAAGTCCTTAGTCATATCTGGGACTGGTTTTCGGTCATCTACATTTGCTGGGGTTAGTGAAAATGCGAGTAATTCTCCACAATCATTAATAATTAAATGAAGCTTGAATCCAAAGTGCCAACCCACAGAATTTTTCCCCCATTTCACCAACCCTTTAAATACCTTGTGAGAATGTGCTCTACAGTTGTGACAAACATTAATTGGGGTGGAATCAATAAAGCTAATCCCTGTAATTTCTCCTGTACGTGTATGTAAAAAACAACATAACAGCATTAAACACCAGGGCATCAGTTCCACAAACCGAGTGTAGCTGACCAGATTTGGAAATGCTTCACGCCAACTTGTCAGCACATGCATGGTATAGAATTCTTTGAAAGTCTTATATCCACTGCCATGAAATGCAATGACTATTGTCATCACCTCTGATAGATGCATTCGGGAAGTGCTGCGCCTTTCTCCTGTTGTCGATGGCAACTGTGGTACTTGCTGCCAGAGATTTTCCCACTGGTTACAGAAATCATCTACGTCGCAGAAAATTTGCGTGATGTCGAGGCGAGATATCATGGTAGACATAGCCGAGACCCTGATTTTTGTTAGATATTATTAGTCTCGGCATTTTTTTGTGACTTTTTTGCTGATTCTCAATCAATTGTAGCGATCGCTTGGCCCTGTCCAGTTGAGCAAATTCATATCTAGCAATCTTTTTGGGCTTTCCTATCCGTCGAACTCACGTTGAATTAGTTTGATGAAAGACAAAGTTTTTCCACACACTATAAAAGTAAGCTTAGGGTATAGCAAGAGGCTGGGTATCTGACAAAATCCAATGACCAATGACCAATGACCAATGACCAATGACTACTTAATCAAATACTTCAGCAGTTCTCAAAGGTTTCCCGGCTTGGTCTTTAGCTGATAAAATCGGTGGCGCACTCAGGGGCCAATCTATTGCTAAATCTGGATCGTTCCATAGAATTGTGCGATCGCTTTGGGGCGCGTAATAATCTGTAGTTTTGTAGAGAACTTCAGCTATTTCTGAAAGTACGAGGAAGCCGTGAGCAAAGCCTAATGGTATCCACAATATGCGTTTGTTCTCAGCGCTGAGTTCTGAACCTACCCATTTACCAAAGGTAGGAGAGCTTTTTCTAATATCTACAGCTACGTCAAAAATAGTACCAACAACAGCACGGATGAGTTTACCTTGGGGTTGTTGGATTTGATAGTGCAATCCACGTAGAACGTTTTGTTTAGAGCAAGAATGGTTATCTTGGACGAAGTTCGTAACAATCCCTATCTCTTGAGCAAATTTTTGGTGGTTGTAAGCTTCAAAAAAGAAACCGCGATCGTCTGCAAATACTTGGGGTTCAATTTGCAGAACTTCAGGAATCTTGGTATTTACAATGCTCATTAATATTATTTATCGGATGTGCCGCAGTATTTTGATTGTTAGATGAATTTCGCATTCATATTTTACAGGCACTGTGTTCCAACTTTAATGGTGGCTTGTCCTATTTTTAATAAGTGAATTAGGTCAGTTCAATTTGACAGTCATCGCCAATCAAAAATCGCAAGGCTTTGGGGCGAGGAGGTGCAAGACTCAATTGCGCTCTTTGTCCAATCACACTATCAATAATGCGCTGATGGATTCCGGCAATTTTTGCACCTTCTAAAATCACACTGTGTTCTAAATCAGTATCAATGAGTGTGACGTTGTTAGCAATACTACTATAAGGGCCAATAAAACAGTTTTCTAAATGACAATCGCTACCAATGACTACTGGCCCCCGAATTGTGCAGTTAATTACTTTAGATTTTGCACCAATTTTTACTCGTCCAATAATCTGACTTTGAGAATCAATTTCGCCCATAACTGATGCTGTCAGATAGGTATCGAGAATCAATCGGTTAGCTTCTAACAAGTCATCTTTTTTGCCAGTATCTAGCCACCAGCCTTTGAGATTGTGGGCTACAACCTGCTTTTCCTGATTAATCAGGTGTTGAATAGCATCAGTTATTTCCAGTTCGCCTCTGGCAGAAGGTTGGATATTTGCGATCGCATCATAAATCAGGTGAGAAAAGAAATAAACCCCTACCAATGCCAGATTTGAAGGAGGAACTTTGGGTTTTTCAATTAACTGTAATACCCGTCCTGTATCATCTACTTCAGCTACACCAAAGGCGCTAGGGTTAGCAACCGAACGTAAGAGAATCAGAGCATCTGGCTGTTGTTGGCTAAATTGTTGTAGAAAGTAACGTAACTCACCTAGTTGAATCAGGTTATCGCCCAAGTACATGACAAAGGGAGAATCACCTAAAAAAGGATGAGCTACTTGGACGGCGTGAGCAAGTCCAAGTGGCTTATCTTGTACGATGTAGGTGATGTTTGCTCCAAAGTTTTCTCCATTTCCGGTTTTCCCTTGGACTTCTGCCCCGGTTTCTGGACTGATGATGATGCCAATATCAGTAATACTAGCCGCGACCATTTCTTCGATGCCATACCATAAAACAGGTTTGTTAGCAACTGGTACAAGTTGTTTTGCCCCGCTATAAGTGAGGGGACGTAAGCGTGTACCTTTACCGCCAGAAAGAATTAATGCTTTCATCAGGATTTAGGATTAATTACAAGTCATTAGTCAAGATAATCTGAAATCTTGACAAAATCCCAAATCATTGCATTTAAATTCTGGCGATAGTTTATCTTTTATATGTAACGGGATAATACTTCGGCGGTTGCTTTTCCTGTTTTTTCCCAACTGAATTGTTGAGAGTGAGTGATACTTTGACTAGAAAGGTGCGATCGCAACTCCGAATCATTTGCAATAGACTGCATCGCTTCTGTAATTTCTCCGGTGTTGTAGGGATTGATCAGAATCGCCGCATCGCCAGCCACTTCAGGTAAAGAGGAGAGATTGGAGGTAATGACGGGAGTGCCACAAGCCATTGCTTCCAGAACCGGTAAACCAAAGCCTTCCCAGAGACTGGGGAAAACCAGAGCGATCGCTTGATTGATGATTTTTGGCAATTCGCTGTAAGGAACATAGTCAAGAAACTTCACCTGATTAGTTACACCCAATTCTGCAACTTGCACTTTTAAAGTCGGGGTGTAACGCGAATCAATTGGCCCTACTAACCATAGTTCATAGTCTTTGCAGTTAGATAACGCCGCAAAAGCACTGATGAGTCGCTGGATGTTTTTGTATGGGTCTTGGCGACCAATGTAGAGAAAATAGTTGCTAGTGGGGAGGTTGAGAGGAAGGAAGTGAGTGCGATCGTGCGCCAAAGGAATCGCAGTAATTTTACTGGCGGGAATTTCGTAAAAATCGGTGATATCTTTAGCCGTAGTCTGGGAGATACAAATAATGTGTTGTGCTTGCTTAAGGACTTGGGGAGTGTAGTAGCGGTGATAGGCTGTGAGTGGTGAGAAGCGTTTAGCAAAACGCAATGGTATCATATCAAAAGATGTGACAACAAAACGACAACTACTATAAAGAGGTGCTTCTGGTAGCGGGGAGAATAAAAGACTTGATTTAAAGTTTTTATATATTTGTGGTAGTTGAAATTGTGTCCAGAGTAGGCGGTTAAAATGACCTTTTGTGCCGTAATCTGATGTTAATTTTGATGAAATTTCATAGTATTTATAGTCAGGAATTGACTGTGGAGTTAATAATGTCAGTTTTAGAGATTGCAGATTTGCAATAATATTTAAAGCGTAGGTTGTGATACCTGTGGGTTTATTAGACAAAAAAGATAGATTGACCAGCAAATTTTTAAGCTTTTATTTAAACTGAATTTAATTATACAAACAAGAGAGAAACTCTTCAGCAGATTCTTGCCATGAGAATGGTACATACTCATTTCTGATGCGCTCTACCAAATTGTTATAGTAAATCTCTGAATCAAGTAGCTCTTTTAAAGCTTCATACAGTTCTGTTGGTTGATTAGGAGAGAAATATCTACAAAAATCGCCTCCTACTTCAGGTAAAGAACCACCATTGCTGGCAATTACAGGTTTACAGTGTTGAAGTGCTTCTACCACAGGTAATCCAAATCCTTCATAAAAGGAGGCTTGAACTAAACAGTAACAATTTTGATAGAGAAAATCTAATTGAGCATCAGTCACTGAACCTAGTATTTGTATGAGCTTGCCATACATTTCATTAGATTCTATAAAATTATCAGTTTCTGAGTCCCAACCTTTATTACCTGCAAAAACTAAAAATACATCATCATGACTAGAATTTATCAATAAATCAAAGGCTGCAATGATGGTTTTAATATTTTTATGAGGCACTAAGCTTCCAACTACTAAAATATATTTTTTATTGAGTAATTGCTGTAACTTTACATCATGCTTATTATTTTCTTCACTTAGCAACAACTCATGTTTATAATAGTTACCGCCCAAACGAAAACTTTGAATAATTTGTGAATTATTATTAGTTAACAATCCTTGAATTCTCGCATTACTATAATCTTCGGCACTCTTCTTAGAGATACATAATACCTTATCGAATAAAATTGAATAATCGCTGTAGAATTTTGTAAAAGCTTTAGTAAATCTCTTGGAAGCAAACTCTGGAAATTTTATTGGAATGAGGTCATAACATATAACTACAATAGTAACTTTATGCCTTTTTAAAAGTTGTAAAAATCGGTAGTAAGTTTTAGGTAAATCCCAATTAGCATCAGCTATAACATAAATATCTTCTGGCTCGATTATAGAACCTTCAAATTCAAGAAAAACTTTTTTATTATTTTCTGAATTCGAATCGAACAAATTAATCAAATTTAATATATATAAAAAATTCATAAATTTATTTTTCAACTTCAAAAGTAGAGATTGAATTTTTATATTTATTTTGGTTAGAGCAAGATATTTGTTCACCTTGACTAAATGGTCATATTGCTGTTGATTAAGATTAGTCACACTCCTGATAAAAATACCGTCAAACATAACTACTACAATTTCTATATCTGTACGATTCGAGCTTATTTTCAATAATTCAGAAGTTAGTTCTCGAACTACTCGATGAATTCCAGTATTTTTATATGTATGTTTTACAGTGTGCGTACAATCTATAAATATCTTCATTATAAAACCTTGTATTTAAAAAAATTACCTAAGAAAATCTAGAACTCAAAAACTCATTAGTTACATTCTTAGGTAAGCTATTTTACTTTTTTCTTAGTTTCAATTTAATGGTTATTTATAATTAAGAAGGTAAATGAACTAACTGCTTAATTTCTTAAGGTCATAATCAACCATTAACTCGACTAATTGATTAAAAGAGTATTGAGGTTGCCAACCTATTCCCATTTTAATTTTATCAATGCAACCAACTAACTGCACTGATTCATCAGCGCGATAAAAAGCGGGATCAACCGAGACATAATCTTGCCAATTAAGCCCCACGCAGTCAAAAGCACACTCAACAAGTTCTTTAACAGAGTACGTTTCACCACTTGCAATGAGGTAGTCATCGGGTTGTTCCTGCTGCAACATCAGCCACATAGCGTAGACAGCATCTTTGGCGTAGCACCAGTCACGACGGGCATCTAAGTTGCCTAATTTTAATTCATTTACCAAACCTAATTTAATTTGGGCAACTGCGTGCGTGATTTTGCGAAATACAAATTCTGTCCCACGTCGAGGCGATTCGTGAGTATAAGTAATACCACAACAGTTGTAAAGGTTGTATTTCTGCCGATAGTTGACAGTCATCCAATGAGCATAAGCTTTGGCAACACCATAAGGATTCCGGGGACGAAAGGCAGTGCGTTCGGTTTGAGGCGATTCGTCGGGTTGACCAAAAACTTCACTACTGGATGCTTGATAGAATCTGGCATCAGGTTTGCAGCGACGAATAGATTCTAAAAGGCGAGAGACACCAAGGGCTGTATATTCAGCAGTCAGAGCAGGTTGTGTCCAAGAAAGAGGAACGTAACTTTGAGAGGCGAGATTATAAATTTCGTCAGGTTGACATTCGCTCACTACATCCATGAGGGATGATTGATCGAGGAGGTCGCCGGATACGATTTGAATGTCGCCATAAAGGTGGGTGATACGCTCTAGATTACTGGTGCTAGAACGGCGGACTAGACCAAAGACTTGGTAGCCTTTTGCTATGAGTAGTTCGGCAAGATATGAACCATCCTGTCCGGTTAAGCCGGTGATTAGAGCTTTTTTTGTTGTCATGCTCACTTTTTTTACAATATTTTTATTCTCTGTAAATACTGAATTATAGCATTGTTACTTTTGGTTTAATACCAACTAAAACTGGATAGAGTCCTAACGATAAAACTCTAAATTCTAGTATAGATGTTGTATCTATAATAAACTTTAGTTTTGTTTTTTCTTTCTTTAATATATCTCTTAAAGTAAGTTCTTTTTTGGCTATAACTAGCGCACCAGAATTAGTAGAAATATCTGCGATCGCTACAACTAAATCTAGATTATTTTTATATATTTCTTCATAATCAGAATCAGAGGCAAATATCTCAAATTCAACTAAATATTTACCTTTGTAATAAGAATCGTAAGGACCAAAGATTGCAAATCCTTGTCCATCATCAGGATTTGCAATCACAAAATACTCTTGTTTGATTTCAATTATTGAACCAATACCATGAAAAATTACCTCATTTTTAATTTTTTGGTTTTCCAGGTAAAACTCTTGCATTTGCTTAATTAGACTTCTATCTACAAGATCGATTTCCTTCACTTTTTTAGCTGTTACCCACCAAACAAAGCAATTTTGCGGATCTTGATTAATTGCATTTTCAGTATCTTCTTGATATAAATTTATTTCTAAACAAGGTTCAATATATTTGCCAAATAAATTAGGTGGGATTCCTAACAAGTCTGTTGGAATCAAACCATATGAATCTTTAATTTCAAAACCTGCAATCCGTAAAAGCTCACACGCTTGTTGAAAACTTAGTTCATGTATGTGTTCTGGTTGCTTCCATCCATACCTATTAGTAACAGTATAATTTGGACTATCAAGTACAAAAGTCCCATTTGATTTAAGTACTCTATTTACTTCTAACAGGAAAGTTACCTGCGATTCCCAAGATATATGTTCAATAAATTGACCAGCAAATACTAAGTCAAAGCTTTGCGACTCTATTAAGCTTAGATCATCCCCATTATGTTGAATCCAAGTTACATTATTTGGTAAACCTAGTGGTTTTGGATTTAAATCTATACCAGTGTGATTTTCAATAGAGTAAGGGTAAAACTTATCGAACCACTCGAAGTACCAATTTCCAGCACATCCAATGCTTAATATTTCTTTAGCTTGTGGTATCTTTGCAAGACAAATAGAGCGACGTTCGTGCAAAAAATCATTAAAGTTAAAGTTCAGTTTTTTTCGCACACAAGTCAGTATTTCTGTAGCAGTGTTATTTAGATTAAGAACTTCAACTACTTGCTGTTCTTGCTTATACGAATTATCAATAACTCTAGCAAAATTAGTAAGTATTTTTGTGGATGCATTGGGTATAACTTTAGCTAATTCACGTCCTACATAGTCAGCAAGTTTTTTACTTTTCGCTTGAGGTGAAGAAAGTACTTGCTGGATAAGCTCTGTGTATAAATTAGCGCATTTATCTGGACAATGTTCCTTAGCAATATACTTGTACGCATTTTCGCTTAGGGATTTTCTGTAGTCTAAGTTTTGAGTTAGTAAAATAAGAGATTTCAATATCTCTTCTACTTCATCACTTTGTCCAGGATGGGGTATTTTGAACACCACATCATTGGGAAAATCAGAGAAGGAACCGATATCTGTAACAATAGTAGGCTTACCAACAGACAAAATTCGCAGAAGTGATGCAGAGCTTTCTCCGTTGAAAGGAAATCTTAAGTTGAGGCATATATCTGATACTTCTATATAACGGTAAAAGTCCGGCATCTTGACATAGCCAGTAACTTTTACTTGACCTTGTAAACTTAGTTTTTTAATTTCATTTTCTATATTAATTGTACCAAGGTAATCAGTACCACCCACAAATACCAAGTATGCATTAGGTTGAGTTACAAGATACTTCTTAAATGCATAAAGAATTTCTACCGGGCGTTTAGTACTACTTATAAATCCAAAGGTTGAAATTATAATTTTATCGTTAGGAATACCTAACTTTTGACGCTCATCTTTAACAGACTTTTTCCCAATAGTAAACTTGGGTACTGGCTGGGGTATATGAACAATACAGTCATTGTCATTAGTAAATTCTTTAATAGCACAGTTGTAAGCCCATTTGCTGTGCAATATCACTCCTAGAGAACGTGTAAAAATCCTTCTATTTATATAAATATCTGCTTGAGATAACTTTTCATGAATATTCAATTCTCCTCTTTTCAAAAGTTGTAATATTTCTACGGCTCTATCTTTTCCATAATTGTGTTCTAGTTCTTTATAAAATTTAATGCCAAGCTCTGGACAACCAGCTTCCATATAATTAATTAGTCCTCCCAAGTAATAGTCATGTAACACGGATATTCCAGAATATCTCATTAATTGGGAGTACATATAAGAATGGTAACTACTATTCCCTATCTGGTAAATAATACCTTCGTATACTTGAGATTTTGATCTTTCTTCAAATTCACTATGGGAAAATAAGTTATTACTGATGTTAATATCGGGCAAATAACTATCATCATGGTATAAATCAAGGTTAATATGTTTTCCCAATGATGGTAACAAGTCCCGACTATAGTCTGCTATACCAGATTTAGCTGGTGGGAATGGGCTAAAAAAAGCAATTTGTGGCTTTTGATTAACTGAAATAGATACTTTATTTAATAGCTGATGCTCTTGAAACACATCAAGCATATTTTTAGCAACAGATTCCCAAGAAAATTTTGCTGATTGCTGAAGTGCATCCTCTGAGATTTTTGTTCTAAGGTTCTCATCAGATAAAACTTTTTGCATGATCCCAGCCATATCAGAAGGTGAGTATGGATCAAACAGTAATTCATCAGAACCTAAAATTTCTGGCAAAGATGAGCTATTACTTGCAATCGATGGTGCGCCACATGAAATAGCCTCAAGTAGCGGTAAACCAAAACCTTCATAAAAAGAAGGAAAAACGAATAGAGAGCAGGTTGAGTATAAAGCTCTTAGTTCTTCATCTGTAACATAATTGGTTAATATTATAGATTTATTAATTCCTAATTTTGTCCCCAAGCTAGTTATTTCTTTACTAAAATGCTCAGAAACTTTGCAAGCAACTACTAACTGGTAACATTCCTGCAAATTCTTGGGTAAGGCAGAAAAAGCAGTGACTAGCCCTTCAATGTTCTTTCGCCAATCTTCGCCTCCCGTATAAAGAACAAATTTTTTGTAAATACCAAACTTCTTTGCAAAAGTATCGAGCCAAGCTTGGTGTTCATGAGCAGGAATGGGAGTAAAAAAAGCAGAAACACCACCCGAAACGTTTAAAACTCTTTCAGGGGGTATATCGAGGAATTTAATTACATCTTGGCGGGTAGCTTCAGAAATTGCGAATATAAAATCAGCATTTTGTATATTTTTTAAGCGCTTCATGTAGAGTGAGCGCATATTTAACTCATTTAAGTATCTATCAGAAAAGATGAGAGGTATTAAATCATAGCAGATGACAAAAACTTTTTTAGGAAAATCGCTATAGTTAGGGATTGTGCATTCTAAACCCTCCATCGGGCTAGGTATAAATATTACATCAATATCTGATGCCATTAAAACAGTTTTTAACAGTAGTTCATTTATGTCGCAACTACCAATGTATGGGTAATCTAAAGAATTATACTGAAAGTAATTCTCATCGATATCTGGAGATAGTAGATTACTATTCGTATATAGCTGGTAACTCAGAGTATTCTGCTGTCCAAAGAGAGCTTCTATTACAGATTGTGTATAACGACCAATACCTCTATTTCTAGAATTATTTGTTTGCAGAGCTTGAAGATCAATAGCTATTTTCATACTGCGTAAATTTGAGATTTAATTTTTTATACAAGGTTTTTTTTACATACCAACATAGCTACTGCGCCAGGAAGGTAATTATCTGGATTATGTTCTTTTTCCGATGCTTCTAATTCATTTTCAGTGATAACCCAAGTAAAATCATCCTTACGTACTCCATAGGATATTTGAACTATCCTGAAATCCTGAATTAGTTTTTGTAGTGATTCTTGGTTATATATTCGATGTACTGGTGTTAAAGCTTTTTTACCATAGGGAACTGTAAGGATAAAACTACCTTCTGGTTTTAAAAGTAGACTAATCTGTTGAACAGCTTTAACATCATAATTTTCCCCCGTTTTATCTCCATACCATCCTAAGCCAATATGTTCCAAAGTTGATAAAGCAATAACACAATCAAAACTAGCTGGCGCTAATACAGGGTTGCAGATATCAGTTTTAACAAACTTCAAATTGGGATGAAATAAAGCTATGGGGCGAATGTCTATCGCTGTAACTGAATAATTAAAACTAGCTAACTCATACGAAAGGAGACTCTCGGCAGCCCCAACATCCAAGACTGTTATACTGCTTGATTCATACAAACGGGCAAGAGATTGTAAAACAAAGGTCTTCTCGAATATTCTCTCATTAGTTCCTGCCCAATAAGCTTCGCCATTTTCGTTATAGCCCACAATTGTTGGTTCATTGAACCATAAACCACTCGCAATTTTAGATTCTTCATTAGAAGAGGCTTGGTTCGTTACGCTGCTGTCACCTTCTAATTCAGTAGAAATTTGCTCTATTTTCTGTTCAAGTTGAGAAAGCTGTTCTATTTTCTGTTCAAGTTGAGAAAGCTGTTCTATTTTCTGTTCGAGATGAGAAAGCTGTTCTACTTTCTGCTCAAGCTGAGAAAGCTGTTCTACTTTCTGCTCAAGCTGAGAAAACTTCTTATTTACCTCCTTATCACTTGTAGAATATTCATCACTTTTTTGGATTAAATTGTATAAAAGTTGTCTAACAGCAGAATTAAAATAAACTTGTCTTTTCAAAATAGGCCATGCTATTTTCTTTAAAATATTTTTTAGCCATTTACGAATAGTATTTGTATATATCTTATTAAAAAATAATAAATAGTTACCATCAATTTCTGTAACGTAACTATTATTTATTAGTTGATGAGGTAGATTTATTGTTTTGCTTGATTCATTTTCCTCATTTCCAGCCGGGCGATCAAACCTAACAGATTGTTGATAAACATCATTAATACGCTCTAGTATTTTTTCGTAATCCATCTGATTCTCCTGAAATTTATCATCAATCATTCTTCACAAAAGAATACATTTTTGTTTATTAGTAAATTTTATTAAAAGTCTAACTAGATATTTATCTAAGTCTATCTAATCATATAGTCGTCCAATTCACGTAGTTCACCAAATAATTTTCCTTAAGGCAGAATTTCTACTGATAAGTAAATAATTAATATTAGATAATTTACATTATATTTTACTTACTGAATTTAAATAGTAGTCAGTAGTTTCATCCGCGTTTCCCATAAAACGCACTTTTCCTTGATCTAACCAAATTCCTCTAACACAAGACTGTTTGATAAATTTTAAATCATGAGAAACTACTAATACAGTAGCGTTCTGATTCCAAAATTGATCAATTCTTCGCTTACACTTGTTTTTGAAACTTTCATCTCCTACCGACAATACTTCATCCAATATCAAAATATCCGGCTGTATATCGGTGGCGATCGCAAACCCTAATCGTGCTACCATCCCAGAAGATAATCCCTTCACTGGTACTAATGCATAATCTTCTAACTCTGCAAACTCTAATATTGAAAGCGTTCTTTTCCGCATTTCTGTTCGAGAATATCCTAGTAATACGCCATACAGCAAAATATTATCCATCACAGAAATTTCTGCATCAAACCCCGCTCCAAGTTCAATCAATGGAGCAATTTGACCGCGTACTCGCACCAAACCGCTGGTAGGTTGCAAAATCCCAGAAATTATCTTTAATAGTGTTGATTTACCAGAGCCATTTGCCCCTATAATACCTATTTTTTCACCTCTTTCAACAACTAAATCAATTTCATTTAGCACCTGTTTTTTCGCAGGCTGGTGATATTTTCCCTCTAAAACAGATAGGAGTGTTTTCTTTAGGTCATAAGAAAACTCTTCTTGTGTCCGTCGCCACAGCGAAACTCGATCTAGGCGAATTACTTCCATGTATTTACAGCAAATCCATAAATTGATGCCGCCACAGGTGA
Organism: Nostoc sp. C110; assembly: GCF_043099725.1. Taxonomy (GTDB): domain Bacteria; phylum Cyanobacteriota; class Cyanobacteriia; order Cyanobacteriales; family Nostocaceae; genus Nostoc; species Nostoc muscorum_A. The sequence continues at coordinate 5,852,693 of NZ_CP171148.1, forward strand.
AAACAAACCCATCCCAGTGACAAAATAATTATGCCACTGAGCAAGGCTCCCCAAATTAAACTTAAATCTGGTAGCACTCCCGATAGTGTAATTTGACGGATACTTTCTATAATTGGTGATAAAGGATTTAACCCTAAAAATGCTTTTACTGCTTTTGGAACAATATCTGGCGGATAAAACACAGGACTACTGATCCAAATTACAAATATAATTAACTCATAAAAATAAGGTAAATCTCTAAAAAATACATATAAAGCGCTTACCAAAAAACCAATTCCTGTACAAACCAAAACCAGTGCTATAAATGGAAACAGCAACGCCAGCACATTTACTAAACTTTTGGATTTTACAAAAGTTATAATTCCTAACAATGGCAACACCCCGACGGCAAACTGAAATACATTTGCTGCAATCATTGATATTGGAAAAATACTGACTGGCAGACGAATTTTATTTAAAAGTGAGCCATTGGCCACTACGCTACTCAAAGCCTGAAAAGTCGAAGCTGAAAAAAAGTTGATTACCACTAGCCCTGTAAATGCTGCTAATACATAGTTTGGTATTGAGTTATTGTAATACGACGAAAACGTTGTCCCAAAAATCGCAGTGTATAGCCCGGTCATAATCAACGGGTTCAAGAGTGACCAATAAACCCCCAGAAATGAACCCCGATAACGCACTTTAAGATTTCGTGCTACCAAGACGTGCAGCAATTCCCAGTAGCGCCACACTTGCAACCAAGTTGAATTACTTTTAACCGAAAGCTTCATCCTTACACACCGCTACAGATCATAGCTAAATTATTCGCAGATCTTATACTATTGGTGGCTACTTTACCGCATTACTTTAACAATAAAAACTTTATTTTAAAAAGCATTATTATTAAACACACAAGTTACTAGTTACCATTTTTATACTCTTAATCACATCTTATCCAGGCAAGACCAATGAATTTATCAATTGGTTCCTAGAACTATCTACCACAAATAATTAGGCTGTTTGTACCATATAATTGCTTGATAGTCAAGAAAAATGCTTTGATTCGGATGTCTGTTCATGGGACGATCGAAGCGCTACTATATCTAGCAAAGTCGTGCGATCGCAGCCGTTCTTGTGACAACCGTAATTGTGCTGTCGGTGTCTATTGTTGCCCTAGAATAGCAATTTTATCTGAAACTACGCGATCGCTTTTAAGTGTTTTTGAGCAAAACCAGACAAACATTGAGTATGTACCTGTTTGGTTGTCGATTTAATTTTAAGCTGTTAAGTCAGGAGTTAGGATTTATTCTTTCTTAATCTCTCCCCCATCTCCACTGAATTTATGAGAGCAGAGTCACGGATTCCGCTACACTGAGACTGGTTTGTTGCATTGTAATCAGGCATGGAAATCGGACAAAAGGTTAAAGTGTTTCGTTTGCGCGATCGCGTTTCTCCCCCAATTGTAAAAAAACTAGGACAAGTGGGTATCATTCAAGGCTACAAAGTCATTGATAGTGGGATCGGTGTAGTAGTGCTGTTTGAGGACAATACTTCCACTTGGTTTTTTGAAGATGAAATTAAACCTGTGTAGTAATAAAGAACTCAGATCGGAGTTTTTCTCGGTATCTGAAATTTCCAGCACAGGTTGAGAATCTTTATTGAGTGCTAAGTTGGAATTGAAAAGATCGGCGGTGAAAATAGGAATCAAGTAATGGCTCTAATATTGACATTTTTGGGCAAAGGCGGCACCGCTCGTACCAAAATTGCGATCGCCGCCGCCAAATTATTGGCAAGTCAAGGCAAGCGCGTACTCCTAGCAGGACAAGCAGAACCAACATTGTCAATCCTGTTGGGTACTACCATTGCTGCCGACCCTCAAGAAATCGCTCCCAAATTACAGGCGGTACAGTTTCAAGCATCTGTACTGCTTGAGCGCAACTGGGACGAAGTGAAAAAACTGGAGGCACAATATCTCCGCACGCCCATCTTCAAAGACGTTTTTGGTCAAGAACTGGTAGTATTGCCAGGGATGGACAATGCCCTAGCTCTCAATGCTATCCGCGAATATGATGCCAGTGGCAAATATGATGCGATCATCTACGATGGCACGGGTGACTCTTTAACGTTGCGAATGTTGGGTTTGCCAGAATCTCTCAGTTGGTATGTTCGGCGATTTCGGCAATTATTTGTCAACTCCGATTTGGGTAAGACTATTACTGAATCGCCCTTAATCCAACCGCTAATTAGCAGCTTTTTCAATATCAACTGGACAGCAGATAACTTTGCAGGGCCTACCAACCAAGTCAATAATTTCTTGGAAAAAGGGAGAGCTGCTCTTGCCGATCCGAAGCGTCTTGCTGCTTTCTTAGTGACCACAGGAGATCCAATTGACGTAGCAAATGCTCGTTATTTATGGGGTAGCGCTCAACAAATTGGTTTAACTGTCGGTGGTGTTCTGCTTGTGTCTCCTGAGACAAACGTCAATCTGCCAGAGGAATTTATACCCCTACCTGTCAGCGTTGTTCCCGACTCGCTAACAGGTGACTGGCAAACACTGATAGACGCACTACCCAACTTTGAAGCACAAGCTTTACAGGCTCCTAAACCAATTGAAATAGACATCCACAATCGTCAAGTACGCTTATTCTTGCCAGGATTTGACAAAAAGCAAGTCAAACTCACCCAATATGGGCCAGAAGTGACGGTAGAAGCAGGAGACCAGCGACGGAATATTCCCCTACCCCCGGCTCTGAGTGGCAGACCCGTTGCTGGAGCAAAGTTTCAGAATAATTATTTGATAATTTCGTTTTAAGTTATGGGAATGGGGCATGGGGAATGGGGCATGGGGAATAGGGAATAGGGAATAGGGAATAGGGAAGAAACTTAATCCCAATGCCCAATGCCCAGTGCCCAATGCCCAATGACGGCAGTTGCTCCACTTGGGGAGACCCCAAGACCGCACTGCCTCCCCAATGCCCAATGCCTAATTAATTCAGTAAAAATTATGTCAGAATCAACTCCCATTACCCCAGACCCTAACCCATCTGAGGCATTAGACTCAGTGGTAAATAATCCCAATGAGCAAGCGATGGCTTTGCCAACGCCAGGGGCGATCGCATCCGCCGATCGCAATGCGAAAACTAGGCAGTTGCTGGGGATGAAAGGTGCAGCTGCTGGGGAAACTTCAATTTGGAAAATTCGTTTGCAGCTAATGAAGCCGATTACCTGGATTCCCCTAATTTGGGGCGTAGTCTGTGGTGCGGCTTCTTCGGGTAACTATACTTGGACACTGGAAAATGTGTTGAAAGTATTAACCTGTATGCTGCTGGCTGGGCCATTGATGACGGGTTACACCCAAATCCTTAACGATTACTACGATCGCGAAATCGATGCCATCAATGAACCCTATCGCCCGATTCCCTCTGGGGCAATTCCCCTACCCCAGGTAATTATTCAGATTTGGGTATTACTGATTGCTGGCTATGGTTTGGCGTTTGTGCTGGATGTGTGGTCTGGTCATGAATTCCCAACAATTACAGCGATCGCAATTATCGGTTCTTTCATCGCCTATATTTATTCTGCACCTCCCCTGAAACTCAAGCAAAACGGCTGGCTAGGCAGCTATGCCTTGGGTGCAAGTTACATTACCCTACCTTGGTCTACAGGACACGCTTTGTTTGGCGATCTCAATTCCACAATTATAATTTTGACAATGTTCTACAGCTTGGCTGGATTGGGCATTGCCATTGTCAATGACTTTAAGAGTGTAGAAGGCGATCGCCAGCTAGGATTAAATTCATTACCCGTAATGTTTGGTATCACCACTGCGGCATGGATTTGTGTAGTGACAATTGATGTATTTCAAGGATTGATCGCAGCTTATCTTGTCAGCATCCATGAAAATTTGTATGCAACGATACTAGTACTGTTAATCATCCCGCAAATCACCTTGCAAGATATGTATTTCTTGCGCGATCCTGTGAAGAATGATGTTAAGTACCAAGCCAGCGCCCAACCTTTTCTTGTGCTAGGAATGCTAGTAACAGGTTTAGCTCTTGGTCATGCTGGTATTTAAATACTTCTATAGTCGGAAGTTAGGAATTAGGAATTAGGAGTTAATATACTTCTAATTCCTAATTTGTATCAGGACATACTGTGTTAGAAGTGATATTTTTCGTCCTTCATGGGATTCAACCTTTGTTAATCCCAATATGCTTTATCACTGCTTGGACTCTAACTATTCTCGTTGTTATGAGTCTCTGGACGGCGGCGCGAGATAGTGTGACTACAGCCAAGCAAATGCATCAAATCCCCTGTACTGGTTGCCAATTTTTTACTGACAATTACCGTCTTAAATGTACTGTACGCCCATCTATTGCCAATACAGAAGAAGCGATCAATTGTCTTGACTATCAACCGAAGACTAATCCTTATCTATATTAGGGATTGAGGACTGGGGAAAATGATGGAGACAAGGGCAAAAGGGCAATAACCCATACCCAATGACAAATGACAAATGACAAATAACTATTAACCAATTTCCAGCAATATTTTTAAAACACCGCGACTCTGGGCGTGTTCAAAAGCTGCAAGCCCTTCAATGAGGGGGTAAGTGGCATGAATCAGGGGTTGTACGTCAATTTGTCCTGTGGCTAGTAGCTGGAGGGCTGGAGTAAAGGGGCCACAACGGGAGCCGATGAGGGTGATTTCATCCACTACTAAAGAAGAAACATCTAAGCTGAGGTTGCCAGCATAAGTACTTTTAAGTACAAGCGTACCACGGGGACGGAGGGCGCGGCGGGCGATCGCAAATCCTTCTGGGTTGCCAGTACATTCTACGGAAATATCGAAATATCCATCTTTTACAGCTTCAGCTAAACCAGTTTTAATTCCCCGTGCCTCTAAGTTGGCAAGTTTCTCTTGATGTCGCCCCACAGCCAAGAGTTCGCAGCCAGTTAAAGCTAGTGTCTGGGCTACCAACTGCCCTAGTTTGCCATCTCCAACCACTAGCACCCTGTCGTTTGGATGCAATGGTACTTGCTGCTGAATTTCCAAAGCTGCTGCTATAGGTTCGGTAAATGTTGCTACTTCTGTTGGCACATTATCGGGTACTAAATGCAGGTTTTCCACCGGCAAACAGAGATATTCACCAAAGGCTCCATTCCGATTGACAATACCTAAAACTGTGCGATTTTCGCAGTGAGTTGGTTGTCCACTGATACAAAATCGACAATGCCCACACACAGCATTTATTTCTCCAACTACACGTTGGTTAACTAAGTGTTCTGGCCCTTTTTCAACCACGCCGACAAATTCATGCCCCAAAATACCAGTGTAAGGATAGTAGCCTCTGAGTAGTTCCAAATCAGTGTTACAGATACCCGCACGCAAGACGCGTACCAAAGCTTCTCCCTCTGGCGGTTCAGGAATTGGAATATCTGTACGTAGTTGCAACTGATTATTTTCGAGCCAAAGTCCTTTCATTTTTCTTCACACTATTTTCAAAAATCTTTGCGTCAATTTAACGTTAAAAGGGTGAGTATAAACTGCGTTTGCAAAGTAATTACAAATTACGAATTACGTCTCTGTACTAGGTATTTCTCTAGTTTTAGTTACATCAATTTTGCTTAACCAAGTAACCAAGTCTTCTGAATCAAGTGCGATCTCGCTTCCTAAAGTTTTGATATAAAGAAGTCCATCACTAATAATTAAATCTCGGATTGGATACCACGAATCCCGCGTCCTGATCAGAAGTTCCAAGGGAATCCCTAGTCTTGAAGTATACTTGCGATATTTCCACCAAGCTCGCCATAGAAGTACAGATTTAGTACAGTGCATCTCATAGCCTTTGGGAACTTCGCTGTATTGATACTGATAGAAACCCCGACTATCTACTTCTCCTTTGAGAAGATAACTATATTCTGCTAATACCTGATTTATTAATTCCCACTGGGATGATTTTGGAGAAATCAAGAATTCAGATAGTGTATTAGATAGTTGGAAGGTGGCAATCACACCTTCACCTTTTGCTGTCAATTGGTTGGTTTTATACACTGTTTGCGCTGTCAAAGCAGGATTTGACAACAAAATTTCTTTTTTCTGGATAGAGTTTTGCACAAACTCTCGAATTAAATCTAGATTAGATAACATAAAATTATTTATACTAAATTAAGCAGTGTGATATAAGCCACAACGGTACTTAAATTAGTAACTACATTGGTTTTGAACTGAAATCAGGATTATTACCAGTTTTATTTATACTCAATTCTCTGTCTGACTAGGGCTTTATTAACTTTGATGTCGGGATGTCGCCGTTCACTACTCTGATTGACAAAATAACTGTTTTAAGTGTGAGAGCAGCTGATTAGATTTTTACGCCATCTAGAAAAGGTTGAAATACCGGAACTAATTCGGGACGACTGACAACCAAAGTGGGAAAAGAGCGATCGCTATAATCTTCTCCAGGTGACAACGGAAACGGTTCTGATTTCAGCGATACCCATACCCCACCAGCTGCCTGGACAATTACCCAAGCCCCGGCTAAGTCCCAAACTTTTGGTGTCGCCTCAATCCCACCGAGAGTAGCCCCAGTAGCAACTGTCAAAAAATTATAGCTAGCTACACCCAACATCCGAATTTTGCAGGGGAAGCCGTTTTTGATAGCTGCGGTACTACGAGAACAAAGGTTAAAAAAGTGATTATTGCTGGGACTATCAACACTGGTGTGGATGGGGTGGTGGTTGAGAAATGCTCCTGTTGGTGTTGCTAAACCAGATGAACCCGCCCAAAAACCATGAAAAGCTTGATCCAAGGTTGGTGCGTAAACATACCCAAAAATGGGCGTGCCTCGATACAGTAAACCCAGAGATATTGTCCAGATAGGAATGCCGCGTGTAAAGTTGGTTGTACCATCTAGGGGGTCAATTACCCAACACCACTCAGTACCAGGAAATGACTGATCGCTCTCTTCGCTCAAAATGCCGTAACCAGAGAAATTAGAAGCGATCGCATCCCGAATTTCCTGGTCTGCCCACTTATCTGCTTGCGTCACCAAACTACCATCAGCTTTTTGGGAAGCCTGTACTTGCCCAAAATCTTGCATTAGCTGCTTGCCCACCCTGGTAGTGGTAGTTTGGGCAAAATCTAGAATTGTTGTCCAAAAATCATTCATTGGTTATTAGTCATTTGTCATTTGTCATTGGTCATTGGTCATTTGTCTCATGCCCAATGCCCCATACAGTTTAGTCTAAATCGCTTTCTAAAACCGAAGCGATCGCTTGCTTAGTACTTGTTTGAAATTCTGTGATGTTCACCCGATTTAGAAACCAAATCGATAGCACCATTCCTAGTGCTTCTAGGGCAAATACCAGTCCATAAGCTAACTCTAAACTCGGTAACAGCTTGCGTCCAATATCCAAAACTGTACCTCCGATGACTACCGCCACACCTCTAGAAAGGGACTGCGCTAATCCCCATGCCCCAATAAACGTACCTGCGGCTTCTGCTGCGGTAAGATCCAACATCAAGCTAATTGCTGCTGTAGTTAAGAAACCTGCGGCTAAACCGAAAAAGAACAAGCCTAGTTTGAGAACTGCTGCATTAGCTGTGAATCCTGAAATACCTAGCAATATTGCACAGAATGCTACCAACATACAGCCTAAACGTGCAGTTCTGCGCTTACCCAAACGCGGGACAATGTAAAAGCCAGTAACACCGTAGGCAATCAGTAGTCCTGTTCCATAAAAAATATTTAATTTGGTACTTTCCGCTAGAGGCATTTTAAACACTTGACCCGCATACGGTTCTAAAATTGGGTCTTGCATAAACAAACTGATAGTCATCACCAATAAAAAGGTGAAGAATATACCTGTTTGGGGGCTAGCTGTCAAGATTTTCCAAGCATTGCCTAGAGTAATGCTGTCTTCCCGGTTCACCAGTGTGGAACGGGTTAAGTATTGGGAGTATTTTTTTTCTACGCCGAATGTTGCTGCGATCGCTAAACCAAATACAATTGCTGGGACGATAGTAAACAGCCTGGTGATAGATGCCTGTAAGGTTTCTAAGGTTGCCTCTGGCGTTAACTGTTTCAGCAAACTGGCACTAATAATTGCCCCAACAATAATCCCCACCATTAGCATCGACCAAACCACACCAACTACTTTGGAACGGTTATCTTCTTCAGATATATCCACCAACAAAGCAGCAAAGGCAGTACCGCTAGCACAAATTCCTAGACCGTAGACAGCAAAAACCAAAGCTAAAAGTGCTGTCCAGCCAATTGTTTGGGTTGTCCATGTCCAACCACCTGCACTAGTAGCGGCAAGATTCATCTGCCACATTACTTGTACAGCTAAAAATGCTGCGATCGCAAATATTGCCGCTCCCACCCAAACATAAGCTGTGCGGTGGTATCCCCATAACGGCTTGGCATCAGAAATCTGGCCAAACCAGACACGGGAAGGAGCAACAAATAAAGGCAGTGCTAGAACGACTGATACCAGCGTCGCCGGAATTGCTATTTCTTGAATCATGACTCTGTTGAGTACGCCCAGAGTCAAAATTGACATCATGCTCAACCCCATTTGAAATAAACCCAGCCGGAACATGGTCAGCAGGTTTACCCTTGGCACAGATAGGGATTTTGTTTTGGTATCAAATACTTCACCGCTTGCCATAGCTACTTTTTCGTATGGTTTATAGGATTTAATCTCTCTCTCTTTAAATAAAGATAAACCCTACCCGCTTAAAATCAGCTAAGGAAAAGTGGAAGTTGCGATGCGATCGCACTTATTTGGCAAGCAATTATACACCTCGATTAGCATAAGCTTCAGCCAAGTTAGGATTAATTTTTAGTGCTTGGTTGTAATCCGCGATGTCTACAACTGGCTACGCCTAAGGATAACAAGATAATTTTAGGATGAAGTAGTGAAACGAGACTCCATTTACTATCAAATTTTTAAGCGCTTTCCTGGATTACTCTTTGAACTGGTTGATAATCCTCCTTTGCAAGGGCAAAACTATCGATTTGAATCAGTTGAAGTCAAAGAAACCGCTTTTCGCATGGATGGTGTGTTTTTACCTCCAGAAGATGCAACATCCAGGGTGATTTTTTTTGCTGAAGTTCAATTCCAAAGAGATGAAGCTCTTTATCATCGCTTCTTTACCGAGTCGCTGATGTACCTGAACCGGAATCGTTCTCAGTACGATGACTGGTTCTGTGTGGTAATTTTTTCATCACGGTCTTTGGAACCAAGGGATCAAAGAACTCATCGAATATTTCTCAACAGCGATCAAGTGCAGCAAATCTATTTAGATGAGTTAGGCGCGACTAATCAGCAGCCAATAGGCATCAACTTGATGCAGTTGACTCTAGCATCGGATGAAGTGATGGCAGAGCAAGTAAAGCAATTGATTGAGCGGGTAAAATTAGAGGAAACGGACACACTGCCGCAAAACGAAATACTAGACATCATCACCACAATCGCCGTTTATAAGTTTTCGACCTTGAGTAGAGAGGAAGTTGAAGCTATGCTAGGACTCACTTTAGAGCAAACAAGGGTTTATCAGGAAGCGAAAGCCGAGGGTCGAGAAGAAGGTCGAGAAGAACGGGAAGCTGAAATGTTGAAACTTACCGTCCCTCTGTTACTAAAAACAGGGATGAGTGTGGAGCAGATTGCTCAACACCTCAATGTTGATGTAGAAACTGTCCAGATTGCTGCACAGCAAAATACATAGAATGGGCATTTTATGTCTGTTGTCATATTTTGGCAAAATGAGGAGAGCTTGATCAGAATCCTCAATTGTCCTTTTATGATTTCCAGAGCGATCGCACCAAAATATGACAGATTAAGATATGCCTATTTGAGATTCAGAAGTTGAAGCAGATTTTGAAGCTTAAAATTATTCCAACTCAGAGCTACTGAAGTTTCAATAGTTAAATTTCCTTGTTGAAGGTTAATCATCAAAGAAGAACCATTTTCAAGACTATGAAAAAGGGAATCTAAAAGCTGCAATTGAGTTCGAGGAAGAGTATAGTAAACCTTATTATTTTCAATTCTAACCTCTTTTGGTAAAGCTCCATTGGGAAGTTTACCTCCCAGAAATCTTGTCCAACCTGCAATGAGGTAACGGTAAACTATCGATTCAGTCTCAAACTGAGGGGGTTTCAATAAGCGAAGCTCCCCTTCAACGCAATCTTTATTAAGAGTTATTTTTTCAGGAGTAAAGTGTAATGTTACTTGAATTTTATTGTGCTCTATTACCGCAATAAGTCCCTCCTCAGAGTGCGGTTCTAAGCTTTTTAATTGCTCAACTCTAGTTTCTGCTTGTTGACAGAGAAGTAAAACCATTTTTTTTGTCAAAGTCAACTTTTTAGCTTCTGAGCTAAACATAATGTATTCTTCTAGACTTCTTTTTAAAAATTGTCTAGATTCCTGAAATGCTGCTGTAAATTTGTTAAATACACTCATGTTTAGTTATTTAAAGAATATAAAATTATGGCTCTTCAGTACTTAGTATGCTAAATTAATATACTAAAAAGCTGAAAACATTGCTACACAACAAAAGCAGGCATTATTTTTAACATTTTAGGTCATCTTTTGGACTTAAGCGTTCTAAACTTGATTTTAAAGTCTAGTTTTGATGTTTAACTAATAATTTGGCATAACAGGTACTGAAGAACCAAAAATATTTAGGTTTCTATTTATAAGTATTCCCATAAAATTCGGTTGAATTATCACGATCAGAATAAAAGTCAAAAAGCCTGAACAAATACTTATCACAACATTGAGCAAGAACTAGCTAAGAAATAGCGATCGCGCTCCAGCATTAGTGAAAACACAGTGATTGTAACAGTGAGAATGGAAATGTTTTAGGATATTTACTAGCATGGTTCGCCAGAAAAAGTCTTTAATCTATGGATTGCTTTAATAAGCGATCCAGAAGTAATTGTTTGATAAACTCTGACTATAGGTGCTTACTAAAGTTATGGTATTGTGCTGTAACTTTATTGGACGCAATCAAACCAGATAAAAATATCAATATTAAAATGTGGCTTTAACTACGCTATTCCATTGAATTAGTAAGATAAACTTGCCGTATGTATGTCATCAAACTACTTACCTTCATCTAGTAACCAAAAAGGCATAAGCAATGAGTAAAGAACCAGTCAAAGTAATATTATGGGAAGAAAATCAAAAAGATTTTCTAAAAAAGTTCTATGATCTCCAATTTACTCCCAGAGTAGGAGAGGAAGTTTACCTAAAAAAGGAGAAATGGAAAGTAACCAGAGTTGAGCATGATATCGAAATTAGTGAGATTAATGTCTACATGGAATTAATCAAAAAAGCCAAGCAGGATAAATCATCTAATTCATAAATACAAGTAAATACACTCAACTATAGCAATCCTATTTGATTTGTGAGAATTGCAGATCGCAGCTCCCCGACTTCTTCGAGAAGTCGGGGATCTTGTTTATGCGAGTTTGATTTAGATTTTAAATTTTTACTGCAAGGCGTGATGTCTACGACGGGCTACGCCTACGCACAATGCGAGTTGTAGTCAAGTGGTGGCGATCGCGCTGTAACGATACACTAGAAAAGTAAAGAAATGTAAATAAATTAAATTTTGCAACCGTGGAAAATATCACATTGGGGCAAAATGGCCCAGTTGTTACACCCTTGTGCATCGGCACTTGGGCTTGGGGTGATAAACTATTTTGGAATTATGGCGATCGCTACGGCCCAGAACAGTTACAAGAAGCTTTTACCGCAGCCTTAGAAGCTGGTATTACCTTCTTTGATACTGCCGAAGTCTACGGAATGGGACTATCAGAGAAATTTTTAGGACAATTTCTGCAACAGACACAACAATCTGTACAAATTGCCACAAAATTTGGCCCCCTACCGTGGCGATTTACAGGACAATCCGTCTCTGATACTTTAAAAGCCAGCCTCAAACGCTTGCAATTAGAGCGAATCGCCCTGTATCAAGTGCATTGGCCTTTTGCCTTCTTTTTAAGTCAAGAAACTTTGATGAATGCCTTAGCGGATGAAGTGAAGCGAGGGAGAATTGCCGCAGTCGGTGTAAGTAATTACTCAGCAGAGCAAATGCGAGACGCACATCAAATATTAGCGGCTCGTGGAGTGCCTTTGGCTGTAAACCAAGTGCGTTATTCTTTACTCAGTCGCCAAGTTGAAAGCCAAGGTATTATCACAACTGCGCGTGATTTGGGTGTGACTATCTTGGCTTATAGTCCTTTAGCACAGGGATTACTCACTGGAAAGTACAGCATTGATAGTACTGAAACCCCCACTGGTGCCAGGAAAATAGACCCGCGATTTAAGAAAGAAGGTCTACAAAAAATTGCCCCAGTCATATCTTTGCTACGCAATTTCGGGGAAAAATACGATCGCACTCCTGCTCAAGTTGCTCTCAACTGGTTAATTGCTCAAGGGAACGTTATTCCCATTGCTGGGGTGAAGACAGCTGAACACGTGCGGCAAAATGCTGGTGCTTTGGGCTGGAGATTGAACGACGATGAAATTGGAGAGTTAGAACAAGTTAGTCGTCCTTGGCTGTAGTATTTCTGAGCTACTCAAACACAGGAGGCCAAATTTCTGACACTACTAGCTCCCAACCTGGTAGTAAGTCTGGTAGTGTAAGTTTGTCGTTGTCTTGCAAAACTATTGGTTCTTGGTTGAGCCGATAAACTGTGAGCGTCAATTTGTCAGGATCAATCAGGATGCCAACTGTACATCCAAGTTGTAGAAATAGCTGAATCTTTTCTACCAGTGGTTTGATCCGGTCTGACTTAGATTTTATCTCTACCATCAAGTCAGGTACTAGTTCCACAAAGTCGCGCTTGCTTGTTTTAAGTCTATCAGCACGAACAAAAGATACATCGGCAGCGCGGAGATTTCGTTTTTCGTTATCAGCTTCTTTCCCGTTTTCAGTTTCTAATGTAGGCAAAATGAAACCAGCGCTAGAACCAGTTACCCGTCCTAGCCTCTGTGGGCGTACCCAGTTACCCAGTAATCTAGCTAACTCAGCGCCTATTTCCTCTGACTCATAATCTGATGGGCCCATAACAACTATATTTCCGTCTACCAGCTCCATCTGCCATTCTGGATGCTCTGCTTGTAGTTGCTCTAAGTCTGGGATAGTGAACATAAGACCACGAAGAACGCATCTTTAAATTTATCTTCCTACAAAGAGGTAGAAGAAATTACCCAAAAGCCAAAAAGTCAAGAGCCAAAGCCAAAATCTTGACTCTTAACTCTCAACTCTCCAATTTTATATTTGGATTTTGGATTGAAGAAAAAATCTAAAATCGTTCGACTGAACGCTCACGACAATTCTAAAATCCAAAATTGATTAACTTCTAACTGTTGACTAAGAAGCTGATTCTCTAGCTGTAGGTGAACCTATCTTTTTACTAGGGGATGCAGAAGACTCATTCCCACTTGTCCGCAGTTTTGGCTTGGGAGAAGAATGTCTTTCTTCACCATTGTTACTATCTGATTTCCATGCAGAACGGGGGCGATCGCTGGAAGAGTCACGACGCTTGCCGAGTCTTGGTTTGGGAGCAGAAGATTCCTCTTGGGGAATTTCCACATCTGAACTCAACCAAGCGGGGCGAGTTTGATCGTAAGCAATTTGCAATGCTGCTGCGGCGATCGCTTGAGCATCGTATTCTTCAATTAGTTCGCTGACAATTGGCAAGAATGAAGCCAAACGCTCACCTGTCAAAGCTTCCCGCACCTGTTCTTGCAGTTTTAGAATGTGTTTTGCTTCAATCTGGGCGCGTGTGGGAATCGTCAGCACTTGCCAACTTTGGCGGTTATGACGTTCAAATGTTTGCTGTTTCCGCCGCTCAAATGGTTGTACTAAAGAAATTGCTGTTCCTTCTTTACCAGCACGACCAGTACGACCAATACGGTGAACGTAGGTTTCTACGCTATCGGGTAAGTCGAAGTTGATTACATGGGAGAGTTGATCGACATCTAACCCTCGTGCTGCAATGTCAGTTGCTACTACCCAACGGACTTGACGGTTACGGAATCTGACTAATAACCGTTCCCGCGCCTGTTGTGACAAGTCACCGTGGTATTCATCTACACTGTGACCAGCGCCTTGTAACTGACTGGTGAGTTCGGCAGCTGTACGTCTGGTGCGAACAAAGATTAAAGCTGTTTCTGGATCTTCCATTTCCAGAATTGGCTGTAAAGCTTTGGCTTTTGTCCAGTGGCGGGGGATCAGGTAAGCTACTTGATTAATCTTGTTGGGAGCGGCTTTTGGTTGCTCAACGGTGACAGTTGCAGGCGATCGCAAGAACTTATTCACCAACATCCGAATCGATGGTGGCATTGTTGCCGAGAATAAAGCTGTTTGGCGATCTACGGGCGCTTGCGAGAGGATTTTTATCACATCGTCGATAAAGCCCATGCTCAACATTTCATCAGCTTCATCCAACACAAACCACTTCACTTGATCGAGCTTTAAACAGCCACGATCGAGTAAATCGATCACCCGTCCTGGGGTACCCACAACCATGTGAACGCCACGTCTGAGTTGTAACATTTGACGGTCAATTGATTGACCACCATAGATTGCTAACACCCGCAATCCTTCATCGCCAATGAATTGGGCGATCGCATCGTGAACCTGCATTGCTAATTCACGAGTTGGTGTTAAAACTATGGCTTGTACGGCTTTTTGATTAATATCTAGCCGCTCTAAAATAGGCAGTGAAAATGCTGCGGTTTTGCCTGTTCCAGTTTGAGATTGACCGACTACATCACGACCACCCAGCAATTGGGGAATTGCTTGGACTTGAATGTTAGTTGGTTCGGTAAAACCGATTTTTTCTAGTTGTGCAACACGTTCTTGGGAAATGCCTAATTCTTGGAATGAAAGAGTCATTAATTCGTCCTAAATTTTATGTAAGGATTCTTGGATTAGCCATTTAGTCATTAGTCATTAGTCATTAGTCGTTAGTCATTAGTTATTAGTAAGCCAAGGGCGGTAGCGAAGCCTCAAGTCTTTGAGAGACTATGCCAAAGAGTCCGCGAACTTCAGGTAAACCCTCATGAAAACTGCCATTAATGCAGCGTTGACCTTAAAATAAGGGTAAATCTGTAAGGGTCATTTAACAAAGGACAAAAGACAAAAGACAAAGGACAATTTAGTTATTGACTACTTGACCATAGAGGTCGTATGTATCAGCGTGGTGAATCGCTATTGGCACGATGGTTCCTAACTTTGCCTGGCCTTTGACATACACCAGGCCATCAACCTCTGGGGAAAATCTACCTGAACGACCTATTAATTCACCACTTTCAGGATTTTCTTGCTCAATCAGGACATCGACGATTTTGCCTACTTCCTGTTGATTTTTCTTTTGAGAAATCGGTTGCTGGAGTTCCATCAGTTGGTATCGGCGATCGTCCATCACTTCTTGGGCCAACTGATTTGGTAGCTTGTAAGCTGGGGTTCCTTCCTCAGAGGAAAAGGTGAAGACACCAACATGATCGAATTCATGCCGTTGAACGAACTCAAGTAGATGCTCAAAATGCTCTTCTGTTTCTCCTGGGAAACCAACAATAAATGTTGTCCGCAGTACGGCTGTTGGTAGCGCCGTTTTGATGCGATCTATAATCCCATCATTTACCCGCCCTTGCCAAGGACGGTTCATGGCGCGGAGAATATCTGGATGAGAATGCTGCAAGGGCAAATCCAGATAAGGCAAGACATTTGGTGTTTCTTGAATCGCCGCGATCACATCTGGGGTCAGTCCCGTGGGATAAGCGTAATGCATTCTGATCCACGGTATATCTACTTTCCCCAAAGCGCGAAGTAATTCGGCTAATTTTGGCTTACCGTAAATATCCAAACCGTAATTAGTGGTGATTTGGGAAATTAGAATAATTTCCTTTACCCCTTGACTAACTAACTGCTCGGCTTCGGCGACTATAGATTCAATAGTACGCGATCGCTGGTTCCCTCGAAGATGAGGAATTATACAAAATGCACAACGATAATCACAACCTTCGGCAACCCGGAGGTAAGCTACGCCCTCGGTTGTAGTGCGATAGCGCGGTGTAGTTTCGTCGGCAATGTAGGTTGGTTCGATACTAACCTGTTTAACCCGTTCGCCAAGTTCAACACGCTCAATTACATTAACAATTTTGTGATAATCGCCTGTGCCGACAACGGCTACTGCTTCGGGCAATTCCTCCAAAAGTTGTTCTTGAAAGTGTTGCGCCATGCAGCCAGTGATTACGATCTTTTTATTTGCCTCTGCCAGTTCTACCAAGGTTCTGACAGATTCTTGCCGGGCTGCTTCAATAAAACTACAAGTATTAACAATAACGTAATCTGCTAACTCTTCATTTGTATCTACACCGTAGCCTGCTTCTACGAGCATTCCCAGCATGTGTTCTGTATCAATTCGATTTTTCTCGCAGCCCAGGTGAGAAATGGCAATTGTTGGCTTGTCACCCATATTTTGAAAATATCTTCATTTTTTTCTTCTTGTTGTCAAACGTTCCGGCGCTAACTTCGCTTTTTTGCTATCAGCATCCTCATGAAAACACTACAGTGGCAAATTCCCACTGTTTTTAACTGTCCGTGGACTCACAACCCTATTAATAAATAAAAATAGAGGTCATGTTATGATATTCCTATCAATCTGTTCCCCAGGGTAAATTGAAGTGTCTTTGGGTACTTTTGACACTTGTAATCTTTTTTAACAATTCGGCTATTGGTATTTTACATTACCACAGCGTGTGCGTTGTTAATCTACCCATCGGGAAGCCGCCCAAAGGGCTTGTTGTGAGAAGTCGCTACCCTCAGGGAAATCGACGAAAGCGACTACGCCTATAAAGCAGTAATGCTACCCCGGCAATTGGCAAGTCCTACGACTGTTCGCGGACAAGATGCCTAAACCACGGAAAGCTGCCTTGCGTCTAGTGAGTGGCAAACTCCTCTTGTAGCCAGGTTTTATCTTAACATATCTTATGGGAGGTTTCACGCCAATTTCCATCTGAGGAAGGAGGCAATAAACCGACTATCATAAAACACATTTGACTAGTTAATGAAAAGTCAAGAGTCAAGGGTCATATAATCAATAGTCAAAAAATTCTAGACTCTGGACTCCGCGAGGCGGATTAAAGACGTGGACTTATATCAATTATTTAAAACTCGCTCACCGATTATTGGCGTGGTTCACCTGCTACCACTACCTACCTCGCCCCGTTGGGGAGGTAGCCTAAAAGCGGTGATTGACCGAGCTGAACAAGAAGCTGCGGCCCTTGCAAGCGGAGGGGTTGACGGTCTGATTGTGGAGAATTTTTTCGACGCACCCTTTACCAAAAGCCAAGTCGATCCCGTGGTTGTGAGTGCCATGACCATTGTGGTGCAACGGATACAAAACTTGGTGACTTTGCCTATAGGCTTAAATGTTTTGCGAAACGACGGCAAAAGTGCAATGGCGATCGCTAGCTGTGTACAGGCGCAATTCATCCGCGTCAACGTTCTCACGGGAGTAATGGCAACCGATCAGGGATTAATTGAAGGAGAAGCCCATCACCTACTCCGCTATCGACGGGAGTTAGGCTGCGATGTTAAAATTCTGGCCGATGTTTTGGTGAAGCACGCCCGTCCTTTGAGTTCTCCAAATCTCACAGTCGCCGTGAAAGACACCATTGAAAGGGGTTTAGCAGACGGGGTGATTTTGTCAGGCTGGGCTACTGGTAGTCCACCTAACTTAGAAGATTTGGAACTAGCTTGTGATGCAGCAGCTGGCACGCCAGTGTTCATTGGTAGTGGGGCAAATTGGGAAAATATTGATACATTGATGCAGGCAGCAGACGGTGTAATAGTTTCCAGTTCCCTGAAACGTCACGGACGTATTGAGCAACCAATTGACCCAATTCGCGTCAGTCAATTTGTCGAAGCCGCGCGTCGCAGTTGGAACTCCAAAGGTGAAAGCAAATCAGCAGAACAAGTGAAATTACATTCTTAGGGAGTGGGGAGAGCAAGCAAACAATTATTATTCGCCATTCCCCATTCCCCATTCTCTATTTTCCATTCCCCATTCCCCAATATTTATGATTCGCCGTCGTTCTACTCCTTGGATTCATAAATGGTCACGGCCATTGATTGCCGCGATCGCTGGATGTGGTGCCCTGATCACAGGTTATCTCACCATAGAAAAGTTAACAGGAGGCAGTGCAGCTTGTGTGGCAGAGGCTGGTGCTAAGGGTTGTAATGATGTGCTTTCCAGTCCTTGGGCAACAATTTTTGGTCAGCCGTTAGCTTTGTTTGGGCTTTTAGCATATATCAGTATGGTGATATTGGCTTTAGCTCCCTTGGTATTTAACTCAGGGGAAAACAATAGCCGCAAACAATTGGAAAATTTGACGTGGTGGCTGCTGCTGGTGGGTGCGATCGCTATGTCTGTCTTTAGCGGCTACTTAATGTATGTGCTGACATCTCAAATTAAAGCTGTTTGTCCTTACTGTATTGGTTCAGCTTTGTTTTCTGTGAGTCTTTTAGTACTAACAATTATGGGTCGTACTTGGGAGGATATTGGACAAATCTTCTTTACCGCCCTAATTGTGGGTATGGTAACGCTGATTGGCACTTTAGGCGTTTATGCTGGCGTGAATAAATCAGATGTTACACCTGAAACTCCAGGACAACCCACAAAAATTACCTTTAATTCCAAAGGAGACCCTAACCCAGCGTTTGGTTGGGAAGTTACCACCACTTCTGGCGAGGCAGAAATAGCCTTAGCAAGCCATCTAGCAAAGGTAGGCGCAAAGGAATACAGCGCTTACTGGTGTCCTCACTGCCATGAACAAAAGCAGCTTTTTGGTAAAGAAGCCGAGGAAATAATTAACAAAGATGTTAAGGTAGAGTGCGCTCCCGATGGGCTTAAAGCTCAAACAGAACTGTGTAAAGCCGCAAAAATTGAAGGCTTCCCCACTTGGATCATCAATGGTCAAAGTTATAGCGGAGTCCAAAACTTAAATGAACTAGCAAAAGTTTCTGGTTACACAGGGCCTCGCAACTTTAAGTATTTCAAGTAATTGTCTTCAAGAAGGCTAGATCAAGCTAGTGGTAAGCTGTAGCTCACATCCCATAAAATAATGCTGAGTTAAAAGACTGCCACGCCACTTGTTTTACTTAAGGTTTACCTACGTGGAGTTTCCCGTAATTACAGAGTGCTTTTTGTCACTCAGAATAGAAGAAACGCCCCGCTATAGCGCCGAGTAATAGTCAACTGGATGAATACAGCAAAGTCTGTTTCCAGTTGGCTGTTTTGTTTTTGGTAATAGATAATAGGTCTTGTCCAATAGCCAATTACCAGTTTTCCTGCGGCTTTTATCCGAAAATATTTGAAAGTTTAAGGAAATTAATCAAGTATATTTACTTTAATTTGATGTATACTTTAATTTTTTTACAGCACTTGGGGGCTACTTGGGATGTAATCATGTCAGCACCAAACCTAAAGGTGTGTCTGTTAGAAGTTAAAAGTTACCACAATTTTCAGCAAGCCCTACTTAATCATTACAAATGTGCAATTTGAATTGAATAAGCTTTGCCAGCCAAGGATTTGGGTGTTAAATTCACTGAAACTCCCTTTCAACAGATTTATTAATCTGTGCTGATAGCCACAAAACTCCCAGTTGCCGTTTGGTCATAAAATCAGCCTTAATATATGTTATTACATTCACAAATGCCAGAATGTCTTGAAGAAACTTGCTGAGTTGAAAAAACTCTTAGAAACTCTATTTAGCTCTCCCTTAAAATATGTTAGTCCGATAGTTAATAGCTATAGGAAATAGAGAATATTTCTCCCTACTAGGTAATGGGAATGAACCAGCAGCTAGGCAAGCGTTTTGTAAAGTTAATCTTTGGACTAAAACAATCGCTTAGTCGAGGACACAGAGAATTGATTACTGCCGTCAGCGTTGCAGTCTGCGTCGTGCTGTTGCACTCCATTGGATTATTGCAATCTTTGGAGTTTGCAGCTTTGGATCAATTGTTTCGCTTACGTCCAAATGAACCGCCGGAAGAGCGTATTACAATCGTAGTGATTGATGAAGCCTATTTGAACGAAATACGTTCATGGCCGATTTCAGATGCGAAGATTGCACTGTTGTTGCAAAAATTAAATGTCCACAAACCCCGTGCTATTGGCTTAGACCTCTACAGAAATTTGCCAGTAGAGCCTGGTAATCAAGAACTGCGTAATACTTATAAGTCAATGCCCAATTTAATTGGTATTGAACTATTGGCAAATGACAAAAACAAAAACTTTAGTGTTTTACCTCCACAGGGACTGAATAAGGATCAAGTTGGCTTTAATAATGTGCTGTACGATCTGGATGGTAAAGTACGTCGCAGTTTGTTGTATTGGCACGTTGATGAGCAGTTACACGAAAGTTTTGCCCTGAAGTTGGCTTTATTGTATTTAAAGCCAAAGGGAATTACCCCTACCAAAGCAAAAAGCAACCCTGAGTATTTGCAATTGGGCAAGGCATCATTTACTCGTTTCGAGGCTAATGATGGTGCTTATGTGAGGGCTGATGATAGAGGATACCAAATTCTGACCAATTTTCCCAAACCTAAATGTCAAAGTTCATCTAGAGAAATTTGTAATTTTCGTCAGGTATCGATAAAAGATGTACTGGCAGATAAAGTCCAAGAAAACTTAATCAAAGATCGGATTATACTGATTGGCTCCACCGCACCTAGTCTTCAGGATTTTGTATTTATTCCCTACTCCAGCAGTCTAATGGGTACGGCAAAGCCCGTACCTGGGATTCAACTGCAAGCTTATTTTATTAGTGAGTTAATATCTGCTGCTCTTGATGGACGACCATTATTAAAATTCTGGTCTGACTTGATGGAATACTTGTGGATTTTTATCTGGTCTTATCTGGGAGCCGTGACGACATGGCGGATACGACACGCTACTAGAAGTCTGCTTTGTATCCTAGTTTCTTGCTTTGTATTGACACTGACTACATACTTTGCTTTTTTATACGGTTTGTGGATACCGCTCCTTCCCTCATTGTTTAGCTTTGGCAGTTCAGCTATTTGGATGATCAGTCATATTGCCCATATCCAGGAAGAGTGGAAACGTTCTAAAGAATTTTTGCATCACGTAATCAACACGATTCCCGATCCAATTTTTGTAAAAAATGAACAACACCAGTGGATTGTTTTAAATGAAGCCTATTGTCGATTTATCGGTTATCCAAATAAGTTGTTAATTGAGAAGTCAGACTATGACTTTTTCCCTAAACATGAAGCTGATGTGTTTCGACAACAGGATGATCTTGTGTTCCGAACTGAAAAGCCCCAGGAACATGAAGAAGAATTTACAAATGCAGATGGACAGACTCATCAAATTGCCACTAAGCGATCGCTCCACAAAGACTCAGCTGGCAATTTCTTTTTAGTTGGGGTCATCCGAGATATTACTCAGCGCAAGCTGATGGAGGAGCAGCTGAAGCGCACTGCTGCTGAACTATTCCAATCTAACAATGAATTAAAACTCAAAGAAGATCACTTGCGTTATTTGGCGTATCACGATCCCCTCACCGGTTTATCCAATCGCAAATTTTTTGCCGAACAACTTTACGAGTCATTACATTGGGCGCAACACAATAACCTGTTGCTGGGACTGTTGTTTATTGATTTAGATGGCTTTAAGCAAGTTAATGATACTCTGGGGCACGAGACTGGCGATCGCTTGCTAATGACTATCGCTGGAAGACTCAGCAACTCTTTACGCGCTAGTGATACAGTTTCTCGTTTGGGTGGCGATGAATTTACTATAATTTTGCGGGCAATTCCTAATGTCCAGATAGCTGCTAAAGTCGCCGAAAAAATCTTAAGCAGTATTACCAAGCCAATTGTTTTAGATGGCTATGCAATCCGAATCTCTGCCAGTATTGGCATAAGTGTCTATCCATACAACAGTCAAGATAGTGAAAATTTGATCAAACAAGCAGATGCAGCAATGTATCGTGCCAAGCACCTGGGTAAAAATCGCTACGAGTTTGCTTAATTAGTTAAGAGTTAAGTCTCCATATTTTTCTCGCTATAGTAAAAAATTTTACCGTTCAATTAGGACTGTGGACTTTAAATATGTGCAAGCCACTATTTTGAAAAAGCATTTTGTATATAACTAGAGGTAGCTTTTTAGTCAAGATAGAGACTTAGCAAGGCTTTTGGGACTGATAATTAAAACTAAGAAGATAAGTGAAAAAGGAATTCATCATCAGAATTAATTATAAAAATAATTTTTTTATAAATTTTGTGTAATTATTTTTACAAACAAAAATATACCTATACTATACGGTATTCTAACCGTATTTTATAGTTCCATAGTTTTCAAAATCCTTATAATATAACAATTACGTTATTTTATCTTTATATATCTTTACTATAGTCAAAACATAACTATACAAGAAAATAAGTATTTTTTTATATCTTTTGAAATCTTGATTCGGCGAACATAGTGTTAATACTTAAAAGTATTAAGATATTATTAATAAATAGTGAATTAAGCAAAACGCTTATAGTAATCCATCAACATATCTAACTTTAGACTGATGTAAAAATGGCTAATTAAGAATATTACTTAAGTATAAGAACTATTTAATACCAGCAAATCAAGGTTGTCGTACAAGTAAACACCACAAGTACTTGTAAAGTATTGGGAATAATTTAATAAAGTTCAAATATTTTTTCAAAAATATCAGTAAATATACGTGAGTTAATAAAAATACGTTTTAAATGAAAAATTAGTAAATTTACTGCAACCTATGAAAACTAACTTCCGATTCACAAAGATTATGATACTCTGTATAAGTGCTTACGTACTAGTACCGAAAATTGCCGCTTCCACGAGCCTATTCGGTACTGCAAGTGCTAATACTGTTGTTACTACTAGCAGCAATACTTTAATTGCCCGCAAAGTCAATTCTCCAAATTTAAAAGACACATATATACCACCAAATTATGGTGGCCCTGACAGTCAGCATGGTAGCGGCACTCGCTGATGTCCATTTTTGATTTTAGATTGTCGGGCTGAAGTTCCGCCGACAGGGTTAGCAAGTCTTTTTCCTTTGGGAGATAGCAAGGGTAGTTTATTAAAAAAATTACTAGAACAGGGCTGTCCCTAACTCGGCCCATAATTACATAAACCTCATCTATGCTGAAACCTAGAGTTTTTTAAAAGATATATTTATGTAGGTTGGGTGGAGTGAAACGCAACCCAACATTACCACCTTATTTATGTTGGGTTACGCGATCGCTGCACCCAACCGACAAAACTACGGTTCTCAAGGTAAACGAGGTTTAGATGAGGAATGCGGAACAGAAGAATGTTCAAGATAATATTGGAGATTTCCACCAATGATTTCTTTGGACAAGTGTGTGAACTTGCCAATTGGGGTCTGGTTGAGGATAGTCTAAACGGAAGTGTCCGCCTCGGCTCTCGGTTCTAAAAGCAGCACTTTTGAGAATTAAATCAGCCACATCTAATAAATTGCGGGTTTCTGCCCAAAGCCGCAATTGTCGTTCAACATCTGGGAACTCAAAACTAGCTGATTCTGTTGGGTGTAAAGCAAGCAAGAATTGACTTAAAGGCAAAGCAGCGAAATCTTGCTGCCAAGATTCAACAGTCGCGATCGCAGTTTCCAACTTTGATTGCTCCCGACAAATACCAGCACTTTCCCAAACTAGACGTGGTAACTTCTCTCTGAGTGCTTCTAGTTGTGCTTGCTGGATGTGCCACTCACTAGGATCAATACTAAATTTCCGTGATGGCAACACTGGTGTTTCTGACGGCAACCCAATATTTTCCAACTCTATTTGGCTCATCTGGGCCCCAAAAACAATACATTCCAGTAGGGAATTACTGGCAAGGCGATTTGCCCCATGCACCCCGGTACTAGCAGTTTCACCCACCGCGTACAAACTCTTAATATTCGTGCGATTCATCAGATCCGCGACAATCCCACCCATCCAATAATGGGCAGCAGGCGCTACAGGGATTGGTTCATGGAAAACATCAATTCCCCAATGCTGACAAACTTTGATGATGTTGGGAAAGCGGTGACGAATCTTGTCGGCAGGGATGGGGCGCATATCCAACCACACATGGGCAGTTGCCAAATCAACGGCAGTACGTTGTAAATGGCTGAAAATGGCTCTGCTTACTATATCTCTCGGTGCAAGTTCACCCGCCGGGTGGTAGTCAAAGGCAAAACGCCGCCCTTCATTATCAACAAGGTGTGCCCCCTCGCCACGTACAGCTTCGCTAATAAGAAAGCGATCGGCACCAGGTTTAGTCAGGGCAGTGGGGTGAAATTGCACAAATTCCAAATCGCGGAGTATAGCCCCAGCCCGATATGCGATCGCTACCCCATCACCAGTACTCACAGCTGGGTTAGTGGTTTGGGCAAATACCTGACCGCCGCCACCAGTTGCCAAGATCACAGCACCCGCTTTAATCCATGTGATTTCACCTTGATAAAACAGGCTTATTCCCTGACAGCGATTGCTTTCAGGTTCCATCCACAAACTCAAAGCCAAAGCTTGCTGAATGACTTGAATATTCGGGCGACGTAATACTTGGGCGGTGAGAGTGGTTGTAACTTCCCTACCTGTAGTGTCCGCAGCGTGGAGAACACGGTTGCGAGAATGGGCAGCTTCTAGAGTTAAAGCCAAGGTTTGACCATGACGGTCAAAAGCAACCCCCAAGTCAACTAGGGATTGAATGCATTTAGGGGCAAGTTGGGCGAGAAATTCTACAGCAGTGCGATCGCACAAACCTGCACCTGCCCGGATTGTATCTTCAATGTGTAGCGTGGGAGAATCTTCCGGGGAAACGGCTGCGGCTATACCACCTTGTGCCCAATCACTAGCGGACAAAGCAACAGTTTCTTTGGTAATCAAGCCGACTCGCAAGGACTCTGGTAGACGCAATGCTGTGTATAGTCCAGCAGCACCAGCGCCGACTACTAAGACATCAAATTGGCTAGGAATATCTATCTGAGGCAAGGTAATGGGGGAGGGGGAGGGGGCAGGGGGAAGGGGAAGCAGGGGGGCAGGGGGAAGGGGCAGGGGGAAGGGGAAGCAGGGGGGCAGGGGAAGCAGGTGGGGCAGGGGAAGCAGGGGGAGACAAGGAAAAAATTTTACTTTGTCAGCTTGTCTCCCTTGTCTCCCTTGTCTCCCTTGTTTCCCTTGTCTGCCTTGTCTCCCTTGTCCCACCTCATCTCTAATAGAATAATCCCACTCCCTTGAATCAGGGGTGGGGTGCTATTGGCTACAACTGCAACTTATCTGTAGATACCGTTGTTAAAGCGATCGTCTCCTTCGTTGAAGGCAGGCTCTAGTTCTGTCACGGTAAACTTATCTAAGTTGGCTTGCAGAGTTGCTTTTTGGCGATCGCTCAATCCTGGAAGATCCAATACATCCTCTACATTTTTGTAGGGAGCATTTGTGATGATTTTCTTAGCCAAGGTGGGATAAAGACCTGGATACTGTTGAAAAGCTCGGACGTTGGTATTATTCAAATCAATTTTTTTACCAAATTCCGTTCCTAGCTTCTTATCTGCCCGATTCTGCCGCTCAATTGCCAGAATTGGCACTTGAGGAAGAGCAAAACTGTTGAAACTAGCAGCTTGGGCTATCTGAGTTGTTCCCAACCATCCCCAGCAACCAAGTAACAAACTAAACACTGTTAATAAA
Source organism: Nostoc sp. C110 (assembly GCF_043099725.1). Taxonomy (GTDB): domain Bacteria; phylum Cyanobacteriota; class Cyanobacteriia; order Cyanobacteriales; family Nostocaceae; genus Nostoc; species Nostoc muscorum_A. The sequence continues at coordinate 5,878,451 of NZ_CP171148.1, forward strand.
CGCGCCAATCCTTTCACGATTTTCTACCTCTTTCCATCAAACAGAAATAAAAGTTTGAAGCTAACAGTGGTTGTTAGTCATTAGTCATTAGTCATTGGTCATACTCTGCGGTAAGCCGCTAATGCGTCTACGTGAGAGTGCCAAGGATCAAAGGACAAAAGACAAAACTTGATAGCTTAATTAACACAGCAGTCATCAGAAACTAATATACAGCGTATTAATATCCACAATATTTACCGTTACTGGGTTTGACTGGGGTTTTAGCAAAAATTTTTCTCGTGATCAGAGTGTCTCTATAGCTGTAATAGGCTTCTATCAATGATCCCGGTAGCATTCGCAACGAGACGAAATCTTTTCGGGGTGGCTGATTTTAGCTTCCAAGTAGAAACGAAGCCGTCTGATGTCTAATACCGAATAAACTAGCAAGAAGACTTGAGGCTGATGGACTGTTATGTAATATTTCTTAACTAATTAATTATTGACAGCATCATTCTTGATGTGCCATAGACTGACTGGAAAAAGTTTTGCTAAGAGAAGCCTAGAGGATCATTGCAATTTTGTGAATCATGCCTGATTTATTCACGCTGCGATCGCAGCTAACAAAAATAGGCTGTCTACTAAAATTGTGCTTAAAACTGCGCCACCAAAGGCATACCAGTGTTTTTGCTTCCCACCTAAAGCTAAAATCCCCAGTGTTAACAGCACTAAGGCGAGAGTTATGGCCCAAGTTTGTCCCCAAGGTGTTTGTACTTGCATCAGGGCATTTTGTAAGATTTGTGGTGCTAAATCTGCATCCACTCTCATAATTTGCCTCCAATAAGGCATCAAGTCTGTTAGATAAAAATATACGTCTGTTAAAACTGTACCGAGTAAAGATCCTAAATAAAACCAGCTACCAACCTTGCCCCAACTTTTCGCTAGACACCAGCAAGCAAACGGTAAACCTATAGATTCTACTGGCAGATGCCATACAGGTTCCCAACGTAACCAGCCCCAATAAATCGCCCCTGCTAACCAACTCCAGCTAAATCCTAAGAGCAAATCGCCCCAGACATAAGTTGCAGGACGTGACATTAAGGTAAAACTTAGCCACACCCAAAATGCTGTCAGCGCTAAACTGAGAGTTGGTAGCGATCGCACTATTGGCGCTTCAACAAATACTGGCACTGATACCAAAAACACCGCCGCCGCAAACACTAACCAATTTTGTCGGGCAGAAATAGATAAGGGCAAAGAGGGAGAAAAGGAGAGTGCAGATTCCAATTGCCTGATGCCATTCTGCCCAGTATCAGCCAAATCCAACTCAGTATCAATAGAAGGTGTAGAAGCAGTGTAGGAGGACAGTGTATTATTAATCAAAGTTTTTAATATTTGTTACTAAACTTTATCTTATTTAAGATATCACATTTTAAAATCCCCCCCTGGGGCATTGTAATTATACAGACATTTCCCGGAGTGCGGGTAGAGACTAATGAAAAAGTGGGGGAGCTGGGGGAGACAAGGGGGACAAGGGAGACTTATTCAATAATTCTCCCTTGTCTCCCCCCTCTTCCTTGTCCCCCTGATCCCTGCCCCATGACGGCATCAGTCCGCTAAATATTAAAGTTTGATGAACTGGGAAAATTTCGTTGACTTATTCAGGTGGGTGTAAGAACATGGTCAGCGTCTTAGATGATGTTATTGATCGGTAAAATCGAATTTTCTATAAGATATTAGGTGCAGTAGAGAGTATATAAAGCAACATCATCATCTAGACAATGTTCATAATCATGTCTAGAACAGGAAAAAGGTATTAATTGCTATGGAGTTTATTCAAGCTTTTATTTTGGGTATTGTTCAAGGTATTACAGAGTTTTTACCTATTAGCAGTACTGCACATCTCCTGATTTTTACCAAAGTATTTGGTTGGAAAGAACTAGGTTCTAAAGATTTTGTTGATGCCATTCAATTTGGCAGTGTTATCGCTATTGTAGGGTATTTCTGGTCGCTGATTTCTAGTATTATCAAAGGTGGAATCGAAGCATTCAAAGAGAAAGATTGGCAACGTGAGGAGTGGAAAATTCTAGTTGGTATTTTAGTCGGAACATTGCCTGCCTTAATTTTCGGCTTTCTTTTGAAAGACATTTTACCAGAGAGTGCATTAATTATTGCCATCATGTCAATCATCATGGCACTTTTACTAGCTTTGGCAGAAAAAATTGGTACTCGCAAGCGAGGTTTTGATTCACTGCAAATTCGGGATGGTATTTTAGTTGGATTGGGACAAACACTTGCTTTAATTCCGGGTGTATCTCGTTCTGGCTCAACATTGACGACTGCCTTATTTTTAGGATTAGAACGCGATACAGCAGCGAAATTCTCATTTTTGTTAGGGTTTCCAACTCTTACGATTGCTACACTGTATAAAAGTTTGAAAATCTTCAAATTATTTCAAGCCCAACAGTTACCAGATAACATTGTGGGATTGTTAATTGTGGGGATTATTTCAACCTTTATTTTTTCCTACCTATCAATTGCATTTTTGATCAAATACTTGCAAACCAAAAACACTTTGGTTTTTGTTTGGTATAGATTAGCATTCGGTAGCGCCATTTTAGCTGCGATCGCAGCAGGTTGGAAAGGATAATTAAATAATAGTCATTTGTCATTAGTCATTGGTCATTAGTCATTAGTCCAAAGTAAATGACTAATGCCCGATGCCCAATTCCCAATTCCCAATTCCCAATTCCCATGAATATTAATCCTGCCCGAATTACCAAGGTTCTACCAGACTCAATAGCCGAGGAGATTGGCTTTGAGGCTGGGGATGCGATCGTTGCAATCAATGGTACGCGTCCCCGCGATTTAATTGATTATCAGTTTTTGTGTGCGGATGAAGTTTTAGAACTAGAAGTTTTAGATGCTACTGGTAAAACTCATACCCTGGAAATCGAAAAAGATTACGATCAAGACTTGGGGCTAGAATTTGAAACTGCCCTATTTGATGGCTTAATTCAGTGCAATAATCGCTGTCCATTTTGCTTTATCGATCAACAGCCACCAGGTAAGCGCACCAGTTTGTACTTAAAAGACGATGATTATCGTCTGAGCTTTTTATACGGTTCTTATCTTACCCTGACCAATTTGCCAGAAAGAGAATGGCAGCGAATTGAGCAAATGCGCTTGTCTCCGTTGTACGTTTCTGTTCATGCTACAGAAGCTGATGTGAGAATTAGGCTGCTAAAAAATCAGCGTGCGGGACAAATCTTGCAACAACTGAAGTGGTTTCAAAAAAGGCGACTACAAATTCATGCTCAAGTTGTTGTTTGTCCTGGTATAAATGATGGCAAACATCTGGAACAAACTCTCAAAGATTTAACGTCTTTTCATACTGGTGAAGTCCCGGCGGTGGCATCGGTGGCAGTTGTGCCAGTTGGGTTGACACGGTTTCGGCCTCCAGAGGATGAACTTATCCCTGTAACTAGAGAAAAAGCTCAAGAAGTGATTTCTCAAGTGCAAATGCTCTCACGGCAATTTCGCCAACAATTTGGTTCTAGCGTTGTTTGGTTAGCCGATGAGTGGTTTTTGATTGCAGGTGAAGAATTACCCAGCGAGTCTGAATATGAAGAATATCCCCAAATTGATAACGGAGTTGGTTCGATTCAACTATTTATCAAGCAATTTGCCACCGTTGCAGCAGAATTACTCCCGCCAAAAGTATATCCTCAAAGAAAATTGACCTGGGTAGTGGGCAACGCCGTAGAAAAAGCATTTCAACCAATTTTGAAACGCTTAAATTGTGTTGAGGGTTTAGAGGTCAATATGCGTGCTTTATGTAGTGATTATTGGGGACAAAATATCAGTGTAACTGGATTACTAACTGGTCATGATTTACTTTTAAATTTAGAAAAGCAAGATTTAGGTGATGGGATCTTGCTACCCAATGTCATGTTAAAAAATGGGGAATTAGTTTTTTTAGATGATATGAGTATTGAGGAATTAGCTGGCAGACTAAATACAAGAATTTTCCCACTAGCAGGAGTTGAAGATTTAATCAAAACATGCGTTTCCAATTTTGTTCAGGTTTAGTTATCAAAGATCAGTTGTTTTTCGGAGGTAATTTATTGTTATGCTAGATGATAAATAAGAAGTAATGCCTAATAATTAATCCACTGAGGAGCCAGTAGTGAAGAATCGGAAAGAGTTTCATGAAAAGGCAAATTCTCACATAAAGAAAGCCGGATTCTTCATTTTAAGTTTTAACTTTTTAATTTTAAATAGTTTTAGTATTTTGCCAGTCACGGCAGCGACTGAAGAACCTGTATTGAGCGTAGTGCATAGCCAAGAAAATGCGAATCAATGGACAGGGATAACTGACCGCTTGCAGACAATCGGGGTGAAATATTGTGTAATTCCCCTAACAGATGTCAAGAGTGGTGCAGATTGGGGCGATCGCCGGGTATTATTTTTGCCAAACGTCGAGACATTAACACCAACCCAAGCGATCGCTCTTGAAGAATGGATGAGTAAGGGAGGGCGCTTGATTGCTAGTGGCCCCGTAGGTAGTTTGTCATCGCCAGGAGTACGGCAGTTATTGCGATCGCTCTTGGGAGGTTATTGGGGATTCAGCCTTAGTGAAATAGAACAGATCAAGCCCACAAAAACTAAGATTCCAGAATGGGCAAATCAAACTGAACTCTTTGGCAAAATCCGCGGCGGCGTTGTGATTCCTAATGATATGGGCACTGAATCTCCTGCTGTTTGGAATTCCAAAGATAATCCAGCCGCAGTAGTGACAACTGAGCGTACTACCTTTTTTGGCTGGCGCTGGGGAACAGATACGGCCTCAGCCGCGGAGTTAGATAATGCCTGGTTAAAAGCTTCTATCAATCATTATTTGACAGCGCTACCACCATCGAATCGGATGAAAAAAATAGCAGGAGGCTCGCCAAACTGCTCTACAACAGTAGCGGCTGCACCAAGGGAGCAGGGGGCAGGGGAGCAGGGGGCAGGGGAGCAGGGGAGCAGAGGGGCAGAGGGACAGAGGAGTAGTTCATCTCCCTCATCTCCCTCATTTCCTCCTCCTAAAACTGCTACTGCTCCCATACCGAGAGCGCTTCCTATAGTTAAACCACCAAGTTCGCAAGAGGCCATTGATCAGCTAGAACAGGCGGTGCGTCTAGATGTTGCACCCAACTCCAATGAGCCGATTGATAACAATCAAGCGATCGCTCTCCAGCAAGAGCTAGAAAATCTCATTGGCCGGGTGGAAAGCGCTCATTTAGCGGTGTCAGCCGATGCGGTTAAGGAAGGCCTTGGCATATCTGAGGGAAAACAGTCCTCTAGGCATCTGGAAACCTACACCGTCCAATCTGTCAAGGAGCAGCCAATACAATTAGCCTCAACTAAATTGGGGGGGCTAGCCACAAGCAAAGAACAAGCCTTGGCACAAGTCAGGGTAATTGCCAAAAACTTACCCCAATTGATTGCCCAAAAAAACTATGCTCTAGCTCGTCAGCAGTGGCTGGCAGCAAAGACAATTTTGTGGCAGCAGTTCCCAGTTGATCGGAGGTTGGCTCAACCAGAAATTCGGGCAGTTTGGTTAGATAGAGGGACGATTGTTCGTGCTGGTAGCAAGGCGGGACTAGTCCAAATTTTTGATCGCTTGGCCCAAACTGGGATTAATACTGTCTTCTTTGAAACTGTTAATGCAGGCTATACCATTTATCCCAGCCAAGTTGCAAAAGAGCAAAACCCCTTAATTCGTGGGTGGGACCCACTGAAAGATGCAGTGAAATTAGCCCATGAGCGCGACATGGAATTACACGCTTGGGTTTGGACTTTTGCTGCTGGCAATCAACGGCACAATGAGATTATCAACGTTAGTCCAAATTATCCAGGGCCAGTGCTGGCGGCTCATCCCGATTGGGCAAACTACGATAATCTTGGCAACATGATTCCCGTTGGTCAGACTAAGCCATTCTTTGACCCAGCCAACCCCGAAGTGCGGCAATACTTACTCAAGCTGTACGAGGAAATCGTTACTCGTTATGATGTGGATGGTCTACAACTAGACTACATTCGCTACCCCTTTCAAGACCCATCAGCAGGTCGAATTTATGGCTATGGTAAAGCTGCAAGAGCGCAGTTTCAGCAACTTAGCGGTGTAGATCCGATAAATATTTCTCCTAGCCAACTAGAACTATGGCAAAAGTGGACAACATTTCGTACTGAGCAAGTTGATAGCTTTGTTGCCAAAGTATCAGAGCAGTTGCGACAAAAACGACCGAATTTGATTTTGTCGGTTGCAGTATTCCCTTTGCCAGAACAAGAGCGGATTCAGAAAATTCAACAAAACTGGGAAACTTGGGCAAGGCGGGGAGATGTGGATTTAATCGTTCCCATGACTTATGCTCTAGATACTTCTCGCTTTCAACGACTAGCCCAACCCTGGATCGCCTCTAAACAATTGGGAGCTACATTGTTAGTGCCAGGAATTCGCTTACTTTCTTTACCAACAATCGGGACGTTCGATCAACTCCAGTTAGTAAGAGACTTGCCAGTCAGTGGTTACGCACTCTTTGCCGCAGAGAATTTTAATAACGATCTACAAAAACTTTTTATTAGTACCCAAGGCAGAGTTCAATCCAAGAGAAGTGAACCGATTCCCCATCGGCAACCTTTTCAAACTGCCGCCATCCGTTACACCGCGCTGCAACGGGAATGGAAGTTTGTTTTCCAAAATGACCCACCAGAAAGACCTGCCCAGACAATATCAGATTTTAACAACCAGGCAGAAGTTTTACGCAGTGCTTTAAATCAGCTTGCTGCTTCCCCTTCTCCTGGTAATTTACTGGTGGCAAAAGCCTCTCTAACTCGATTCCAGTCTCAATTTCGAGTATTGATGAGCCAAGAAATTAAGTCGAATTCCTATCAAGTCAAAGTTTGGGAAAATCGGCTTGTAACTATAGAAAGACTATTGCGTTACGGCGAACGGCGGGTGCAGTTGCATCCCTAGTGAAGAGGCATGGCAATACTTTTCGGATAAACCCAACAATCTCTCTTTTGGTCTGGCGAAAGCTTAAAGGGTAAGGAGTAAAGGCAAATTTAAACCCTTTCCATTTCCCCTTTCCCCCAAAACCCGAAAAGTATTGAGAGGCAGGGGAGTAGGGGGAGATAAAAGGGACAAGGGAGAATCATTGAACAAGTTTTTTCTTTGTATCTTCCCAATTCAGAACTACCAGGATATAAGCCACTTTGTAATTCTTAACACAATTTTTGCTGTGTTTATATCCCAAATATTCCTATTTATTTAGGGTCAAAATATTGGAGAATACTTAATATAAGCAGCTTTAGATAACTATTTTTTGATATATAAAACTAGAGGTAACACCAGTATCAATACTGCTCAGTTAAGCATTTTAACTCGAAACTGGGTTTGGGAAAAGGTTAAAGGGTAAAGGTTAAAGGTTTTTCCTTTCCCCTTTAACCTTCCCGTTTTCCCCAAAACCCGACAAGTATTGACACCAGTCTTAGTTCATTTGAGGTAGGATATCAAATTCTCGTTAAGAGACAATTACCCAAGTACAAATGGTCACTAGCACGCGCTATAGTACTGACAGACACGACAAATCGAATCACCTCATTGGAGTTTCTGTGAATAGTACCTCCCATGTAGCAGAAGTAGCATTGCGTGAGGGTGAAAGACGATTTCGCACTATCTTCAACGCCACTTTCCAGTTTATCGGATTGCTAATAGCAGAAAGCATCGTGCTAAAAGCGAACCAAATAGCACTCAACTTTAGCAAGCTACAACTACAAGATTTAGTTAGGCGTTCATATTGGGAAATATGGTGGACGCTACTTGAAAATTTTCAACATCTGCAATATTTATTCTTCTCCAGCCCAGCAGAAACTTACATCTGCAAGAATTGGGAAGATTTTGCTAGTAAATTTATGAACAAAAATGTTTTCGCTATCACGGGTTATCAAGTGTGGAAAACAGTTAAATATTCTGGCTTTTGGACTAGCCATTTCTATTCTATTATAAATGTTAATTGTAAAAAAAACTATAGCTATCTACAAACATAAAATCTTTGTCACAAGTACATCGGGATTTGGTACAAAGTTTACTGTGATTATATCATTAAATAATAAAAAATAAATTGAGGTAACTTATGCCCAAAATTTTAATAATAGAAGATGAGGAAGCAGTCCGTGAAAATATTTTAGATTTGCTAGAAGCTGAGGATTTTGAAACCATTGCTGCCGCTAATGGTAGGATCGGTGTGCATTTGGCTATCTGTGAAGTTCCTGACTTAATTCTCTGTGATATGATGATGCCAGAAATTGATGGTTATGGCGTTCTAAGCGCGTTACGCCAAGATCCATCAACGGCAACAATTCCCTTCATTTTTCTCACTGCCAAATCTGCCAAATCTGACTTTCGTCAAGGTATGGATATGGGGGCAGATGACTATATAACTAAGCCCTTTAGTCGGGCTGAGTTATTAAGTGCCATCATGAATCGGTTGGAAAAGCACGCTACTTTAAAAAGATATTTATCTACTCAGACTACAATTAACAACTTGTCTCCTAAAATGCAGTTGTTAGAAATTTGCTTGCACCGAGCTATCAAACAACATAAATTTCAAGAATTTGAAATTTATTATCAACCAATAGTCAATATTGCTTCTGGGAAAATAGTAGCTGCTGAAAGTTTATTGCGCTGGCAAAGCCCAGAATTGGGGATAGTTTACCCAACAGAATTTATCCCGTTAGCAGAGTCTACAGGTTTAATTGTCCCAATCGGTAAATGGGTATTAAAAAGTGTATGTAAACAAATAAAAATCTGGCGTGATGCCGGAATTAATTCCTTGATTGTTGCTGTCAATCTGTCAGTAATTGAATTTAATCAACCAGATTTTATTAAAAAAATAGTCAATTTTATAACTATTAATAATTTGGAACCAAATGACTTAGAGCTAGAACTAACTGAAAGTATGATTATGCAAGACGTAAATAGTGCGATCGCTACTATGAGCAAATTGCAATCCTTGGGTATCAAAATTGCGATCGATGATTTTGGTACAGGCTATTCTTCTCTAATCTATCTTAAAAACTTACCAATTAATACATTAAAAATCGACCGTTATTTTATCCATAATGTTGCTAATGATCCCCAAAAATCAGCAATTACTAAAGCATTAATTCAAATGGGTCACAATCTCAATCTAAATGTAATCGCTGAAGGTGTAGAGACGGAAACAGAACTTGCTTTTTTGCGTCAACAAAACTGTAATTCTATGCAAGGTTTTCTATTTAGTCGTCCATTACCAGCAGCAGAGTTTGAAAATTTTTTATTGACTAACAAATGCTTATATGCATAAAGATTGGGAATTGGGCATTGGGAATGGGGAAGGGGGAATTGGGAATTATTTTCCTAGTCTTTAATATTCTGATAGTTTTACTAAGTAAGAAAAATCGGACTTTAGACTGGTGACAATTATTAAGTCTCAAGTCTAAAGTAAGAAAATTGTGTCATAGTGTCTACCGCCATGAAAGTCTCTGCACGTTTCTTGCTGCCAGTTTTGTTACTAACCTTGACAGCAGCGTGTAACCAGACTCGCGCTTCCTCAGATAATCCCACACCACAAGAATCTGTACCTTCTGCCCAACCGACACAGAATCCTACACAGCCAAAAAATATTGTCCGCACTGAAGCACTTTCGCCTACACCTATCCGTATCAATCTGAAAAATTTACCAGCACCGTTTGCAACAGAAAGTGCTTCCAAGAGGCCTGAAGTTGTGCCTATTCCGCAAAATCCGGTGCTGCGCGTACCAAGAGGCTTTACAATTAACGTCTTTGCTGAAGGTTTAGATGCCCCACGCTGGCTAGCTTTAACTCCCAGTGGTCATGTTCTGGTGACTGAAACCGGGCAAAACAGAATTCGTTTGTTACGTGACAGCAACGGTGACGGCGTAGCCGATGTTCGAGAAACCTTTGCTAGTGGGGACAACGGACTCAATAGACCCTTTGGTATGGCTTTTGCAGATAATTCCTTTTTTCTGGGGAATACAGATGCTGTGGTGCGTTTTCCCTATACTCAAGGTCAAAACAAGATTACAGGTAAAGGAGAAAAAATCGCCGACTTGCCCGCTCAAGGTTATAACAACCATTGGACGCGCAATGTCGTTGTCTCACCCGATCGCAATAAATTATATGTCTCAGTTGGATCGGGAACTAATGTAGATGAGGAACCCCTACCACGGGCTTCGATACAGATAATGAATTTAGATGGTTCCCAGCAACAAACTTTCGCTTCCGGCTTGCGTAACCCTGTTGGTCTAGATTTTCATCCTGTAACTAAGGAACTTTACGCCAGTATTAACGAACGCGATGGAATCGGTGATGATTTGGTTCCAGACTATTTGACACGGGTTAAACAGGGGGCATTTTATGGCTGGCCTTATGCTTATCTGACACCAAACAACCTCGATCCGCGTCAAAAAACGGATGGCAAAAGTAAACGCCCCGAATTAGCAGCCCGTACTCAAACGCCAGATGTCCTATTCCAAGCGCATTCAGCAGCATTGGGTTTGCAGTTTTATGATGGGAAAACATTTCCAGAAAAATACCAAAACGGTGCTTTTGTTGCTTTTCGTGGTTCTTGGAACCGCGATCGCGGCACTGGTTATAAAATTGTATTTGTTCCCTTCGATGCTAAGGGGCGATCGCTTGGCTACTACGAAGATTTTCTCACAGGTTTTTTACTAAATCCTTCTGTACCAACCACTTGGGGACGACCTGTAGGTTTACTGGTGCTGCCAGATGGCAGTTTACTGCTAACAGAAGAAGCTAATAATCGGATTTATCGGATTCAGTATACGGGGGGATGAATAATTCCCTAGAGTAAAGTTACAGCAGTTGTTACTGTATATCCCTATCCAGGTTTATCCCGTTTACTGATAAATTACAGAAAAATACTAATACTTATCTGGTTGAGAAATTCATTATGACTCCCAACGAAAATAATACTCAGTCAAATACCAACGAATTGCCTCCACATTCAGGCACACGATACTGGGGTGAGGTGGAGGTGATCGAAGAGGGAGATACCTATAGAATTAGCCGTGTTGAAATCAAGCCCAGACACGGCATTAAACCACAAATTCATTACCACCGTAATGAGCATTGGGTTGTAGTTTCCGGTGTAGCTAAGGTTACTTGTGGCGATGCGGAAATATTACTGAATCGAAACGAATCAACTTATGTTCCCGCAGCAACCCTACATAAGGTAGAAAATCCTGGACACATACCGCTAGTCATTCTGGAAATTCAAAATGGTGAATATTTGGGCGAAGATGATACTGAGCGCCCTTATGACTTAAATTTGGTCAAACCTGTAGCTGAAGGATAGTAAGGAATGGGGGAGCAGGGGACAAGGGGACAAGGGGACAAAAGAAAACTCCTAACTCCTAACTCAGCACTCAGAATTGTTTTGCCCAATCAAAACCATCCTTCTTGTTCCAAGGTTTCAATCAGCTGTAAGCCACGTGGATCACCCACTCCTAACAGTGAAGCTTTCGCATCTTCCCGGACTCCCAAATCTTGATCCTCGGCAAAGGCTTGAATTAGAGCATCGATCGCTGTGGCATAAACTACATTAGAAGGTAGTTCGCGGCACAATTGACCAATTGCCCAAGCACAGTTACTCCGCACTGCTGCCACGGGATCTTTGACTAAGGCTTCAATTAATGGTGGTATTGCCCCGATAACTGCTTCATAACCCACTTCTGCCATCTGTGCTAAGGCGCTAGCAGCCCACAAACGCACTGCGGAAATGTCAGTTCTTAGGGCATCTGCTAGGGGCGGTAAAGAACGGCGATCGCGACAGTTTCCTAAAGCCCAAACAACGCCTTTACGCACGTAGCCATTCCAATCACTGTTTAGTTGAGCAATTAATGGAGCCACTGCTTCTGAACTGGGATTGCGTCCGAGCGCATAAGATGCGCTCACCCGGACTAAGGGACAAATATCAGTTAACAGGCGAATCAGATGGGGGGAAGCACGCGCATCTTCTATATCACAAAAAGCACGCGCCGCTAGCATTCTTTGCTGGGGCTGGGGATTTTCCAGGAGGGCTAGCATTACTTCAGGATCGGGCTTCACCACAACTGAATCGTCAGTTAATGGCTCTATTTTATCTAGGGGGCTTTCTAGTTCCTCCTCAATATCGAGTAGGCTTAGATCGTCTTCGTCATACATAATTTCATTTCAATCCCGAAAAGGGATTAACACATAATCCCCCGTGCCAATAAGTTAAAACTTTATAAGTTGCGTAATTATACACTTTCTTTTCCCCTCGTCGAATTTTATCCAAACGAGAACCGCTACATACTCAAACACTAAAGTATATTACGGCTATCCTCTATTTTATTTTTCTGCACTCAGGAATTTTACCATCCACAGGGATTGGGTTTGATAACCTAACTGATTGTAAAGATTTAATGCGGGTTTGTTTGATTGAAACACTTGTAATCCAATCTGGCGATCGCCTCTTTGAATAGCCCAATTTTCCACATATTGCATCAAGGCTGTACCAACACCTCGCCGCCGATGTTCTGGTACAACGTAGAGGATAAAGATGTGAGCATGACGATTACCCTGCACTTGATCTATGGCATTGCCCACCCAAAGGCAAGCAATGGGGAATTGGGAATTGGGAATTGGGAATTGACTATAATTATTCTCCTTGTCCCCTTGTCCCCTTGTCCCCTTGTCCCCCTGCTCCCCATCCTCTTCTACCCACCACAAGGGCGTATCGCTAGAAAAGTATTGCTTAACTGTTTGCTCTAGGTGAGAAAAATCCTCATTGGGAAAGAGATCCTGGTAAGTTCGGTGCATGAACTTAAGCAGTAGCGATCGCTCCAATAAGGAACCACGGCGAATAATATACCCCGGTAGTAGTTGCTCAGACACTTCTGGCGTTTATTGAGTTAACTAGCTGAGTTTTGGATTGCTGGTGGCAAATTAGCGGGAGTGGGTTGAGAACTTACCCCAACCTCTTCAATTGGTGCCGGTGCTGCCATATCAGAGGGTAAAAATATGCGGGCGCTAACTGCGACTAGGGCAAAGACAAATACCAAAACTACAAGCAGTGGAGCGATGTATTGACGAAAAATAGCCATATTTTAATTGCAAAGAGGGCTAGGAACTCTTACGAGAACTTAGCTGAAGATTTATGAAGTATTCTTTATTTTAGCAATTTTCTGTATATGGAAATGGGGAATGGGGAATTAGGAATTGAGTATAATTATTCTCCTTGTCCCCTTGTCCCCCTGCTCCTGCTCCCGCAGCACTATTAGCTGCGTTCTAAGTCATCAAGCACTCTTTCGCAATACCAATTTTCCGGCATCCCAGGATAAGTTTCCTTTGCCTGTTCAATTAACCGTTCGGCTGCGGCAGTGTCACCAGATAATTTAGCGATCAGTCTGTTTTTTAGATAGCTATCAGATACACCATCGTCTACCTGGTTTGGTATTCCTTGATTTATAGTTGATGGTCGGGACTGATCTCTTCGTAACTGCCAAAATAAAACGTAATAAAGTGTCCCAAAAATTAAAATTAGGCTGAGTGTTCCGAAAAAAGTTAAGAGGTTAAATGCTAGAAATCCTAGAACTAACTGCGAGAGAACATAGCCAAGTAATAAACCAGTAAGTAAGAGGATGAATGTACCGACAGCAATAACTACTTGATTCCCCATATATCCTCTTCTTCGTCCTCAAGTCCTGGTCTTGATACTGCCACTGGCTGAGGGTTCCAGGGGGCAAATACTGGTAATAGCAGTAGTCCTGGTACGGCGGCGGCAATGGTAATTAAGAAAAATACAGGCCAACCCGTACTTTGAGCGATCGCGCCTCCAGGGGCCGACAGAATATCGCGGCTGACAGCCATTAAGCTAGATAACAAAGCATATTGGGTTGCGGAAAACCTCTGGTTACAAAGACTCATCAAAAAGGCAACAAAGGCTGCTGTCCCCAATCCACCACAAAATTGTTCTACGTTGATGGCAAGTACCATAGCTTGGTAGTTTTTACCGATGTATGCTAGAAAAAAGTAAGCTAAATTACTTACTGCTTGTAGAATACCAAAAACCCAAAGCGATCGATTGATGCCAATAGCACTCAAAATTGAACCACCTGCTAAAGCACCGACAATCGTCGCAATTAACCCCATCCCCACTTGAATTGCCCCAATGTCGGTTTTGGTAAAACCTGTTTGCAGCAAAAAAGGCGTGGTCATATTGCTTAACAAAGCATCACCTAGCTTGTATAAGGTAATGAATGCAAGCATGAGAATAGCTTTGATAATCCCTTGACGCTGAAAAAATTCCCCAAAGGGCAAGATGACAGCATCAACAAGAGAAGCTGGAGGGCTAATTTCCTTGGGTTCAGGTGCGAACAGGGTGGCAAAAATACCAATTACCATCGTCCCTGCCATAAACAAGTAAACCGATGACCAAGGCAGTTTGTCAGCAAGTATCAAGGCTAAAGCACCTGCGACTAACAGGGCAATTCGATAACCTAAGATAAAAACTGCTGCACCAGCACCCATTTCTAGCTTTTCTAAAACGTCGGTACGGTAGGCATCAACAGCAATATCTTGAGTTGCACTGATAAAGGCGATAACTATGGCGTTGATTGCTAAGAGTTGTAATGCTTGTTTGGGTTGTTGAAAAGCCATGAATGCGATCGCTACAATCAAAGCAATCTGCGTCAAAATTAACCAACCCCGTCGTCGTCCCAAAATTGGTAAGGTGAACCTGTCTACCAACGGCGACCACAAAAATTTTAAGGAATAAGGCAAACTCGCAAGGCTAAACCAACCAATAGCGGCTAAATCTACCTTCTCTACGGTCATCCAAGCCTTTAAGGTATTACCGATTAACAATAACGGTAAACCCGATGAAAAACCTAAAAATAATAAAGCCGCCATCTTGCGACTACCGAAAACTCCCAGTAGCGATTTAATTTTCCTCATAGGTTCAATTTTTTGCCTCTTTTGAGGAAATATCAATAAAATCCAACGAGGAAATGTAAACGTATATCATGTAATTAGTACCTATAAAGGTTTGAATTATCGAAGCGGCAGCAGTTCCTTATTAATCCCGATCGGGTATTGAAACCTGCCATAGCTGCTGTATGATTTCCTGCAAACATGACAAACTACCAAGATTTACTTGGGTTAAATACAAATTCAGGATAACCTTATAGTGTCAGCGTTTTATTAACTTTCTTGAATTGGATAAACCTGATGCCCCCTGATTTCTACTCTGTGTGTGGCAAGGCATTTCTCCCAACCTTCACGCGTACCAATGTCGCTTTTTTGGTTAAGCAGCCCTAATTCCTGTTCTTGTTGGGTGAGTTTAGCAAATTCTTCGTAGCGTGGATAGTTACTAGTAACAAATGTTTCCTTACGGTGCAAAATCGGCGGATTTTCCCTAGTTGCATAGTCTCGATGAGTGACGACTAGGGTTTTTAAATCAATACCGATGCTGGCTTTTAATGCTGGATGGGGATCAGTGTCGAATCCGGGGTAAGACAGATAGGATATTTGTGGCTTATCAGTGTGATATTTGATTAATGTAGCTTCATCGATACGGCCAATGGTACGGCTAGCGCAACCTTCACAAATTCGTAGTACGGGGTCAAGTGCTGCTAGTGCGGAAACATGGACGTAAATAGCACCGCGTGTATGTTTTCCAATTTTGCTTTTTTCGCAAGCAGTTTGAATCACTCCAGGTTTACCCAAGCTGAAAAGCTTTTGGTCGGCTACTTGACAAGCTTCCTCGTAGCTACTAAAAAAGGCTTTGATATCGTGGCGCATTTCTGGGGCTAGTTTCTGCCATGCAGGGCGTTTATCAAAGTGGGTGAGGGCGAGATAAACTTGGATATCTAGAGAACGACGATAAGCGATCGCATCCCATTCAGCCTCATCAGTAGCTTGCAAAACTACACCAAAGGCGCGGCGAAAGTTACCAAATTCGCTCAGTAATTCCTGTTCATTTTCCAATTCGCCTTTCACAGGTAATCTACCGCGTTTGGTAAAGAAAGCCATGAGTGGTTGCAGCTGTTCTTGATAATCTTCAAACCGCTTAACGGGGATGCGGACTCTGGGTGTTGAGGTGGTAGAAAAGAAGCGGATAGCCTTGTAACTTTCTTTTTCCGCCTCATCTCGAAAAACAAAGTATACGCCTAGTGCGATCGGTACTGCATCTACATTTAGGACTTCATCAATATAAGTTTTGAGTTCTTCTTGTTCATAATATTTCTGAAAAGTATTGCGGCGCGTCACAATGCCATCATTGTAAGCAAGTTGGGTTTTGCTGGGAGCGTTAATCAGGATTTGAGCCGCGACAATTAAAACTTTCCCGGTGAGTTCCCAAGCTTGGATTAGGCTTTGACGGCGTTCTTCTGCGTCTTCAATAACGTTGAGAACATAGCCCAAGTTAACCACATCGGCGGGGGTACGTGGGACATCGGGATAGTAGTAAGGGTCCCAGCCTGTGCTGGTATAGCCTAAGTTTTTTACTCGCTGGACATCACCACCGTAGCCGCAGCCGTAGTCAAAAAAAGTGGTGTCTTGATTGAGGATTGACCCTTCTATAGCCAATCGTACAGGGCGAGATATATCAATGCGAGCGATCGCAGCTCTATGACGCTCGATTTCTAGCGCTTCAGGCATAATCTTAGTTGTCAGTTAACAGTGAACAGTTAACAGTCAACTAATATCCTTTCAATTTTTAATGGCCAGTTCAATTAAATCTTCAATTTTCTTGATATTTGGATCGCCTGCTAAGTAGCCAATACCGCGATGTAGATGTAAGCGGAATTGGGTGGCGAGGGTTTCTTTATCGGTGGGATAACCGTCATTGTGACAGCGTTGCTTAAGGGCGAGAAGGAGTATATCAGACATTTCGCCACCAAAAACGCGCCAACTCATTTCGACGTTGCTATCTTGGGGAATTGGGACGGGGGAGGGTGTCGTTGATTCTGCGAGGGAACGACAAAATGCCCAACGGCATAGGATATTCCATTGGTCGATTTTGGTGCTGCGCTTAAGTTTGCTAAGTTGGTCTTTGGCTGTTTGGGAAAGTTTTATTCTTTCGATTGGTGATTCCATAATCTTCCTAAAAATTAAAGTAGTTTTCGGTCATAAACCCAAACAGTAACGAACCGCAGTTTCAACTTCAAGCATCTTGGAATCAGATATCTTGCCAGATTGATCGGCAGGAAAGCGATTTGGATCTAAAGAACGAATTTGAAAACATAAGAACACTGTTTCTATAAGCAATCCACTATCAGTTGCAGAGACTCGTATATTAGTTGGATAATCACGCTTAATATTTGTTCCTTTCGTACCGACAATTACAGTCACAACCAAAGGTGATTGATTTATAGCATCTATAGATAAAACTAAAACTGGTCTTGTTCCTGCCTGTTATCGACCCAGCAGTGGATTAAGATTGACAAAATAAATTTGTCCTCTCTCGATACTCACAGTTTTTCCAAACCATCCATTTCTGTAACACCAAATTCATGATTGATAGAGGTAATTTCTGTTTTTATATCTAAATCAATAGCCATTGCAACTAGTTGTTCATTCATATATTTAACATCAGTAAATTTATTTACTATTTGTTTTCTTTCTTGCACTTGTTTTGCAATCCGTTCTAATAACCATTCTAATTCTTCTAATGACAGAACACGTAGGTCATTCTCTATTTTTAATAGATGGGGCGAGTTCATAATTGCTTATCTACTTTCCAAAGATCGTGATATATATTGTAAATATCTTTTTTAGATGATATCTACTACCAAAAATATTGATTTTCTACCACTGTTGTTTGGCGGGTGGAGGAGTCGTATTTGAGGAGATATTCGCGGGCGATCGCTTCATTTTCTCGCAGTGTTTCCACTTCTTTCTTTCCAATCTCAGTATCCGTAGATAACAAAATTACTTGATGGCTGGCAGATGGAAAGTAACGTTCAACTAAGTTGCTGCGGTGAGAGGAGTCTAGTCTACCTAGCGGCGTATCTATTGCTACTGGTAGGTGGTGTCCAGAGACTTTCGCTAAACCCCAGAGGAATGCGATCGCAAGTAGTTGTTTTTCGCCTGCTGACAAACGATGTTTAGGCACAGGTTTACCATTTAAATCGTAAAGCAAAAGGCTAAAAGTCTTAGTATCAATGGTGATGCGATGCACTAAGTCTGATTTATGGAGGAGATAAAGGAAGCAATTTTTAACTTCTTCCTCTAATTTATTGAGCTTTCTCAAGGTTAATTTTTCACGAAAAATCTTGAGTGTATTTTGAACTTTAGCCGCAGAGGTAATAATATGTTCGCTATTTTTATGCTTAATATTTTCTAGTGTATAATCACTTAATTCTCTCTTTGACTTAGCAATAATAGTTTCTAATTCAGCTAAACTACGGCGGATTGTTTCGTAATTTGCTTTAGCTTCAACGACTTGATTTTGTGCCGCTTCTAGTGCTTGACGCAGCTTTGTATAATCTTCTGGTGCTGCTGCTGTTTGCACTTGCCTTTCGAGAGTATGAATTTCTTCTTCTTTATTTTTGAGAATAGTTAATTTTTCTTTTGCAGAAACTTTAGAATTTTGTAAGTGATATATAAGATTATCTAGCTGACTTAAAGTTTCATCATCAGCTAATAACCAAGGTGCTTCTGTCTGGATAGTCTTTGCATATAAACTATCTACATCTTGGATTAAAAATGATTGGATTTTTTCAACTTGTATCGGAGAAATTTCTACTTGATTTAGCCAAGTTAGTAAACGCTGATCTCGCTCAATTAACAAATCTTTAGAAACTTGTATCTGTTTATGGCGAAATTCTTTTTCCCCCTGTGCTTGCGCCTGATTAAGCAAATTGGGAATTAACGCTAGAGGTAAAACATCAGCCGCCAATTCACACATTGACTGACGTACTTGTTCAATTTCCGCAGTTTTTGTATCCTGCTGTAGTTCTAGTTGATTGCGTTCGGCTGCAATCTTCCCACCTTCAGAAATGAATTTATCAAAGGCTTCTTGCTGCTTTTGTTCTAATTCTTCTACCTGATTTTTGAGAATTTCTACTTTCTCTTGTGTGGTTTGATAATCTTCTTGCTGTTGGGTTAACCTAGTTTCAATTTCTTCTAAGTTTGCTAAATCTTTACTATTACCAACTTCTTTAAGTTTGCGGTTAACTAAAATATCTAAATCAACTGCTAAACGGTCTGCTAACTCTAAACCTAAAAGTCCACGAATAGCATCTACTACAACTGGTGGTGGTGTTTCCTGTTCTGCAAGTTCTTTAACTTGTTCACCATCAAAGAGAAATAAGTTAGAAATACCTAACGGCAGAAGATTTTCAATATATTCATCCCAAATATTAACTAAAGCATCAGGCCATGTATCACTGTCACCTAAAATACCTAATGTATCTTTACCGTCTTTAGGATTTTTTGTCCAGCTACGAACAACACGGTATTTTATTGGTTTATCGTTTTCAATATGTTCAAAAAGCAACTCAATCCGCGTGTCTGCAACTGGATCTATTTTGTTGTTAACACATTGATTGAGAAAATCACTATAACTTAAATTACCACGGGTAGAACATTGGGCACGAGCGCCATAAAGAGCAAGACGAATGGCATCCATCAGCGTAGTTTTTCCGCCGCCATTCATCCCACCTAATAAGATAATTGGGTGTGAGGTTTCCTCATCAATTTTTGGGTTAAGGTTGATTACCTGTTTTCCACTGTAGGGGCCAAAGTTTTGTAGAACGAGTTCAAGAAATATCATTGATTTTTAAGATTAACATGAGTTCGACAGCGATCGCAGAAGCACAAAGTTTGTGATGAAAGGAATCAGATAAAATTAATTAGATGGTTTTGTCTGACGCATTGATAAAAAATATTGTCTATGAAATATAGATAATACCATCACTAACTGTTAAGAAATGCGATTGTATCTGTCTCGGTGTTGGTAAGCGTGGCTAGATTTGCACACCTCCAGCTTGAAAAATCTGTTCGGCGGTTAAATTCAATTCTGGGAAAGTAGGCGAGACAATATGGGTATCGCCTTTAAATTGAGTAACTTGGTACTCACCATCAATTAATTGATAAATGGATATAGTAGGGAGTTTAGGATTGCCAATAAACTTCCTAGCACCTATAGCCGCATAATCTATAATCCAATATTCGGGAATACCTATAGCTTCATAATCAGCTAATTTTTTGTAGTAATCATCTCGCCAATTAGTACTAACAACTTCAATAACTAATGGGATAGATGTAGCTTGAGATACAGTTGATTCTTTTTTCCATAAAGGCTCATTCACTAAATTTGGTCGATTGATTATTAAGATATCTGGTGAATAAGCTGATTCACCTTCAGATGGCTTGACTAATACAGTTTTTGGAATGAAGTAAGGAAGTTTTTGTCGCCCAATTTCGATAGATATATTTAGCGCCAAAAAACCAACAACATCCTCATGATCTCCCACTGGTTGAGCCATTTCAACAATCACGCCATCATGCAATTCGTATCTCCTACCCTCCGGCCGCCAAGCTGCAAAATCTTCAAAAGTTACTAATTTGTGTATGGCTTGAATCATAGAACCTCGCTTGTTTTAAGATAATCAAACTTTGTCAAGCGTTCTTTAAGTAGTTTCGTTGACTCCCGTCTTCTATTATTTTGAGTTTTCCTTTTTAAATTTCATACTTGCCCAAGTTTGAGGTTTTTCAGTCTCCTCTGTAGGAGGAGTTGCGGATACATTATTGTTTGAATTTACAAATACTTCATTTGCTGTATCTTTTATTTCATCCACGACCTCAGCATCACCCAATGTCAGTTGCTTAAACTTTTCCCTGAATTTTACAACATCGCCTTGACTAATAGCTTCTCTTAAATCACGTTTTAAATGAGCATTATCAATTGCATCTTTTTGGGAGCGCGAACTCGTATCAAAACATTTCTCTAAAGTGTTGTATATTCCCGTGCGACGAGTCTTTTTACGATATTGGTGTTCTGTGTCTAATAGCTTTGCCATGAGTTCAAAGTGCATAATATCGCCTTCACAAATTTCTTCTAGTACTGCCCATTCATCTACACCTAACAGGCTATAATCTGCACCAGGACGTGGGTCTGTGAACTCTTCACCAGTCACTTCTTGATAAATTCGGGGTAAGCTATCATCAAATTCGTGTTTTTCTTCTAGCCAAATGCGGCGAATTTCGCTCATCTCCTCTAAAGTAATTAAGGTGATATCGCGCATATTTTCTGGCGCTGTACGACGGGTTTTTGTTTGCGCTTCTAATAATCGTCTGAGCCAATGTTCCCGCCAATATTTTGTATAGGGGCCAGGTATTGGTTCAACAGATATTTCCCCATCTTTGTTACGTTCAAAAAGTTGGACTTCACCCCAAATTCTTCTAAAGTCTCTCTTATCCCAGTCCTCTTTAATGTCTAGTTCATTACGAATATCCAATAGAGGTTGCATCCATTCTTTGTCTTCATCATTCTGGATCATCGCTTCCATCGATTTATCCTGACTCACCAATGTGCAAACCCAACAGCCAAATCGGGAATCACCACAACTAGGAGTAGAAGTATCAACAACTAGAGGACACTCATTATCTGCTGTTGCACCTCGATACAAAGTAAATAAGTCTTTGTTGTTTCCTCCCCAAGGATTCTGCCACTGCATCAAGTAAAGCCATACTTCATCATTACGCCAGTCTTCGATGGGAGTATAAACGAGGGAATTAATCAAACTCGATCTAGGACTCAGGCGATCGCGCACCCGTCCTTTTTCGTGCTTTTCCATAACGGTCGCACGTTTGTTGCTTTCAGCCTTACGCATACCTAAAACGAGAATTACTTCACCATTATCTCGAACCATATTACGGATAAAGGTATTCGCAGGCTGTATTTTCAGCCGTTCAGTACACCAGCGAAACCGCATACGCGGTGCAGGATAGCCTTTGCCAATTAAGTTTACCCAAAAAGTATCTTTGACTGCGGGATAAAGCAGATGAGTTTCAATTGGCATTCCTCTTTCTTTTGCAGCAGATGCAAGCTGGTGCATGGATGTACGAACCCAAGCAGAAACAATTGGATTTTCTACCTGAGTATCTGTCGTAATAACATGAATTGTTTTAGTTCTTTTTTCTGGAGGAAGAGCAGCGATCGCATTCCAAACGAGTTGCAATACTGCACTCGAATCTTTTCCCCAAGACACGCCTAAAACCCAAGGTACTTGGTCTAAACAATACAATTCTTGAATTTCGGTGGTGAGAGCTTGGATATAGTCCACTAACTCTGCTACAGTACGTGCTTGCTGACTTTTATTTTCTGGTTGTTGTGCTGTAGTCATTTCTCCCTACCTCTAGAAACGCTGGTCTAATATCTGGACAAATAGAATTTGCAGTAACACAGACAAAACCCACATCCGTGGGTTGAAAAAAGTTTTTAAAAACTTTAGAACTGATATATACTTTTTTAGAAAATTAAACTACATAATACTATTCTGTTTTTAAAATTTAACATGAAAGATAGTGCATCTGACCCAACTGCTGACATAGCTAGAGAATACCTGGAACGGGAAAACAAGGAAAAACAGGTACTAGCTTTACTCCTAGAGAAGTTTTTAGGGAGAAAAGATCAGATTCTTGTTCAAAAAACCGAGATGGGTGGTACTGAGGCTTATGTTAGCTCTGTTACACTGGAATGGTTTGCAGGTCGGGTTCACTTCGCCTCTGGCTTACCTCTGTTTCAAAAAAAGTATAATCCTGAAACTGATAATGTCGAGATTGACGCGGATAGTATTGATGAAATTCAACAGCGTCCCCTTGATTGGTCACGTCAAGCGCCACTAGTGCAGTATTTGGCGGCTCGACACAACCATAAGTTTCCGCCAGTGCTGGTAGTAATTAATCAACCGTGGGTGGATAATCCCAAAGCTGCTGAGTGGGATAGTGAAGGACGCGCCACCAAGTCTACTACAGATTTTATCCCCTTAGATAAAGGCGCTAAAGTAGGTCTGCTAAATATTTCTGAGGATGATGTGACTATTTATGCACTGGATGGTCAACACCGATTAATGGGTGTACAGGGGTTGATGGAGTTAATTAAAACTCGCAAACTCCAGCGATATAAAAAAGATAAAGGTGCTGATGACAGTTTTATTACAGTCAATGATTTGATAGAAAAGTACCAAGTAGACCTTGCTTACTTGCAAAATTTACCCAAGGAAAAAATTGGTATTGAGTTCATCTGTGCGGTAGCGGCTGGGGAAACTCGCACCGAAGCGAGGCGGAGAGTGAGATCGATTTTTGTTCATGTTAACCTGATGGCTGCACCGTTGACTAAAGGTCAGCTAACACAGTTGAATGAAGATGATGGTTTTGCGATCGTTGCTAGAAAAATTGCAGTTACACATCCACTATTAGAACAACGACAAGAGCGCAATCCTCGTGTTAATTGGAATAGTGCAACAGTGGCTTCTAATTCTACAGTTTTGACGACTTTGCAAGCTCTACAAGATATGTCTGAGCGATATTTAGTTCATAAGTTTCCTCACTGGAAACCCTTGGAGAAAGGTTTAATTCCCATGCGTCCAGAGGATGAAGAAATTGAGCAGGGAATTGAGGAATTTAAAAAGCTATTTGATTCTTTGGCTAGTCTTTCTAGTTATAAAATTTTAGAACACGAGGATACACCAGCTTTACGGCGCTTCAGCTTTGAGAAAGATGGAGGTGAAGGAAATATGCTTTTCCGTCCGGTTGCTCAAGTTGCATTAGCACAAGCTTTGGGAATTTTGGTTTTTAAAAAAGGTTTTTCCCTCGTAGATATTTTTAAGAAACTGCGGAAGTTTGACCAGCAAGGTGGTTTTAGTGGTATGGAATATCCCCAATCTCTCTGGTATGGGGTTTTGTATGACCCAAATAAAAAGCGAGTGCAGGTTGCTGGACGAGATTTGGCGGCGAAGTTATTGATTTACATTTTGGGTGGAGTTCAGGATCACATGGAATCTGCTGAACTTCGTAAGGCTTTAGCAGATGCTAGGACTGTGGAAAATAGAACAATAGGCTTTGATGGAGAGTTTGTTGAACCCAAGCAAGTAGGATTTCCACCCGTCCTGTAATTGCTGATATTGACATCTAGAAACATAACCAAAATATTCTATTTTTAAAAAAATTCAACCTTCAGGGTTTTCACTAAGTACTTCTTGTCTAAGCTTCTCAAAACGTTTTTCTAAGAGCGCCTTAAGTACTGACTTAGCACTCTTTTTCTGTTTTTCTTCAGAAGCTAATAATATGTCTCTATATTCGTGTTCAACAGCTTCAACAGACAATAAATGATGATGTAAAAAGTCAATGCTTTCATTATTACCTTCTAAAGCAGATTGAAGTTCTAATTTCATAAAAGATGGATTATCTGACCAATAACGATTTGCCTTAGCCGAAATCCAAGAGAAATTTAATGGAGAGTTGATTGGATGATCTTCATTTCTACCTATTTTTTCACCTGTAAACTTGAACCATGAGTTCACGGCGAAAAGATGATCAGCTTGAAGATCATCACGGCCAGAGTGAAGCGTCAAACCTCGCTGTAGTTCATTATCACTGCTACTCTTATCTCTAAATTTAAAGTCTGACAAACCATTCCTAATGGTAAATGCAAGAATTGCTAAACCCATTGTTCTATTAGCAGATGTCATTAGTGCATCTCTTGTTGAATAGCCATCTGCATCACATATCATTTCAAAACGGCTCCCTAATTTTCCATTAGAACCTAATACAGCATTTACGGATGTTATGAGGTACAGTAGCAGCAACTTGCAAACCAGTTTCTTAAATGTTTAGGATTTATTAAGTCGAGTGCGACTGAGATTAGTTTATCAACCATTTCTGTTGTAGTTGGAGTGAAACTACGTAAAAAAGATTTAAGTTGTGACCACCATAATTCAATAGGATTAAAATCGGGAGAGTATGAGGATAAACAAATAACTTTCGCACCTACAGCTTCAATCATTGGCACAATTGAATCTAGTTTATGTGCGGATAAATTATCCATTACTACCACTGCTCCTGACCATAAATTTGGCACTAAAAACTTCTCAACAAACAATTCAAATGCAATGCCGTCCATTGAGTTATTCATTGTCATTAATGCAACTACTTTTTTAATACTAATTGCTCCAATTACTGTAATTTTTGATCCTCTATAAAAGGGATTGAGAGAGTAGGCTCTTGTTCCCATTTGTGAACGGGCATGAGTCCTCGTTAACCCAAGTAGAATACCAGTTTCGTCCAAAAATACTAAATTTTCTGGCTCTATATGTTTGACCTTATCCCAATAATCTAATCTTAAATTTAGGACTCTCTCTGTGCCTGCTTGGGTACTCCGCTTTGTTTTTTTTTCCGATTTAATCCTAATTTCTGTAATGCACGACACATTGCACTTTGACCTACCCAATTGCCAGTCTTGTCTGCGAATAATTCACACAACTCTATCAATGTTGCATCGGGATGTGATTCAACTAATTCTCTCAACTCTTTGTCAGCATTTGTTAGATGACTAAATTGTGGCTTTCCTCGCGGCTTGGATTGTAAATTCCCTTCAACTTTTTGTTGTTTTACAAGCTTTTGAACTAAACTTTTTGAGACGGAAAATATGTTAGCTACTTTTCTGATTGAAATGTTTTTCTGAAGATGTGCTGCAACTATTTTTTCTCGAAGATCGACAGAGTATGACTTCATTGTAAAGTTATTTATATTTTAATTTATTGTACCTCATAACAGACGCAAGTGCTGTATAGGAGTTTCAGTCAGCTGGAATTCTTCGTTACTTAAATCAGAGATTTCCTCCCACTTGATTGCAGGTTTCGAGAGATATGCTAATAATCTAGGAATATCTGCTAGAACTCTTTTATCGATTGATGAGTGAGCCTTTTGGTAAGCTCCCCCAAAAAGAGAACCCCAATACCACCACTGGATTTTTTTCATAATAGTTCCAGTTGGATCTTGATGCAATTTATTCCATGTAGAATCAGTCAATATTGATGCAAGAACAAGATCCATTTGTCTATAAGGAAAATAAGACAACTTTGGAATACCAAGTCTTGCTTTCATAAAGAAATATGCACGTAAAAGTTGTTGAGCTGCTTGCTCCTGAATTGCTTGAACGGTTTTACGCGATAAATTAAGCATCAGTTTATCAGAATATCCCCAACCGTCCAGTCGCAAAATTGAACGCGCGGCCTCTTGAGGATTAGAATAACCAGAAATCGGATTGCTTCTACTTGACCAATCATCACCTAGAGCTTCTGATAATTTTGCATGTAAAACAATTATTTGAGCAAAAGGTCTGGCAATAGATTCTGGAAATTTTACGCCTTCAACCACTTGTTGAGACTCTTCATTTCTCTCGCCAAGAAAATCGCCAATATCCCAAAACTCATCTACAGTATCCTTTTTTGCAGATTCTGGAAGTAGTTTAATTGACTTTTTAAAATCTTTAAGACTTTGTACACACGCAGACTTCATAACATCTCTAAGGCTAGAATCCGTGGTAGTCGTCTTTGCAACTAATAAGTCGAATGTTTCTAATTCAACTCCCCCCATATTTATGACTGAAAAAATACCTGATAGGCGATTAAATTCTTTTGATGGTACTTCCAGAACTGGAAATTGAAATTTAATAATATTAACAAGTAATTCCTGAAGCTTGGCTCTCCAGCTTAAAAAATTTCTCTTAAGCTTTTTCCAATCTTCATCATATTTGTTTTTATCAATATCATTTCGATGATAATTCTCCTTTAGTTTTTTACCTTCTATTGTCTGACTAATAATAATGTCTTGTCTTTCATCAAATAAATCTATCAAGAATTTAGTAGGATCGAATTCAAGAGATTTATCATCATCATTTTCAATATAAAGTTTGTCTAAAGGAAGATATATACCCTCTTCTAGATTAGACTGTTCTTGTAAGTCTTTAACAGTACAAAAATTTGCTAAATCGGACTCTGATTTATCGTAAGAAAAGGAACTATTCTTATCTGTTTTTTTATATTTTATAAAAACGAATGCTTCACAAACTTCTTCATGTTGCATTTCCCGGATATTAAACCATTTCAAATCTTTTAATCCAAGCTTATCTAAATTTAAAAACCATCTCAGTCTATAGTTTCTATTAAGTTCATTGCCATCAGCAAAATGATAAGTTGTCCCAAATATAAGGTCAAGAGCAGTTAATCTTTGCTGACCATCTAAAAGATAATCACAAGGATAAGCTTCACCTTTCTGCAAGTATTGTGTTGATTTGAGTCCTTTTACCTCTTCTATATCGAGATTAGCCTTTTTTAGAAAAATTTCACGCAAGGCTTTTTCAGGGATAGATAGTGGCTTGTTAACTGACATTGTTTTACTGTCAGCTTCTGTACCAATCAAAGCTTGACCCACAGGATATTCAAGTAATATTGAGGCTAGGAGAGACTGCCAACGTTCTGGGTTCCAAACAAAAGGACGTTGAAAATTTGGTAATAGTAAGTCTCCTTTACGCAGTGAGTATAATAGCTGTCCGAGAGTTCTTGACATTATTTAAATCCTTAATCTAGTTAATACGAATATAATACTGGCGAAATCTTCCACAAATTATCATAAATACTTGTCGAACCTAATTTACGATGATAAAAATCTGCTGAGATCAAATTCTTTATCTGGCTCTTGTTGGAAACGTTCAGAACTCAGAATTAATAGAAGTCTCTCTGAATAGTCTACTGCCCCTCGTAACTCCTGTTGTAATATCTCAAGCCCACCGTTAGCATATTCTTCAAACATACGAATGCGTTGATTTTCATATTTTTCGTTTTCATAAGATAAAATATTAAGTTCTTTAGCTTCAACAATTGCTAGTAGTTTGATTACCAAATCATATCCTTTAATTAAGAAATGTTCTTGTCCAATTGGTGATGGTTCTCTTTTAGAAATTTCTCCCAAACCCACCCGCTTTTTATGTTTAACACCCAAAGCTGCTGCAAACACAATCACATCAGCATAGGTTTGAAAAGGCCCTGTTCCACCATCTGAAGACGTTAATGTTAAATCCTTTACCAATTCAGCTTTATCTTTAGCAACCCTGATTCTGCCAGTTTCCGCCATTGTTTTAATATCTAACGTGTAGCTATATTAACCGAAAGTCAAAAGCGATGCCTACGGCTGGCTACGCCTACGCACTGAGTAAACACATTATTTTATACTAGTATGTGGGCGATCGCTAAACAAACAAATTCTCCAATAACATAGTCCATCCTGGCACTATGGGTTCAGCTTCAGCTACCTCACCACGTCGATACACTTGCGGTTCATCAGGATTAGTAGCACCATATTCCCGACTCCGCTAACTTTCGTCTTTATAAATCTCGCTACGATGTCCTATTTTAATTACAGTTACTATCAAAACATCATCACCTATTTCATAAACCACTCGATAATCTCCTACTCGAACACGATATGAATTATCATCACCTTGTAATTTTTTTACCCCATTTGGACGCGGTTCTATTGCCAAGTCGTTGATTTTAGTTTGTATGCGCTGTTGTACGTCTATAGGTAGTTTCCTAAACTGCTTTTTCGCACCCCTTGAAAATTTAACTTCGTAACTCACGCAACATCCTTGTTTATTTCGTTTCTTATTTCGTTTTGAATTTCATCCCAAGACACAGTGCCATTAATGCGTATATCTTCCCTAGCTTCTTTAATGGCTTTTAAGTCTTCTTCATCATCTACATCATCGATTCTTTTTAAGAGCGCGTGAATTTCATTTAAAGTACTGTCATAAGCTTGATGTAGCAGTACATTGATATCTTTAATTAACTGTTCTCTTTCGTGTGCTGTCATTTTTAATCATCCGAATATGGTTTTACTTTTTCTGCCACCATCTGTAGTTTTCCCTAAACTCAAGTTGGAAACTGAACATCCTCATAAACCAAAGAAATAGGAAAGTGAAAATCAACACTAGTTAAATAAACCTCATCCCCTTCTTCATAAGGATGTAACTCCCAGAGTCCTCTATCATTTAACCGGAAGCAATCTAAACCAATTTTTTCAGCATCAATGAGGACATATTCTTGCAAAGTCTGAATGCGACGATACCGCGTAAATTTTTTGCCTCTATCGTAAGCTTCTGTACTTGGGGACAGAACTTCAACAATTAAACAAGGATATTGGAGAAATTGAATAGCTTGTTTATCTCGTTCATCGCAACTCACCACAACATCGGGATAATGAAAAGGCCCGTTTTCAGATACACCTACTTTTGCATCCGCCATAAAAGCTCGACAGGAACTTCCCCGAAAGTGACTTTTTAACGCCGAAGCTAAGTTTAAGGCAATACTAGTATGAGGAAGAGTACCCCCAGTCATGGCGAAAACTTCACCATCAATATATTCATATTTAATTTCTTGGCGTTCTTCCCATTCCAGATATTCCTGTGGAGACATATAATTTCTGTCTGGACTAGCAACCATAACCCCATCCCTCCCTTTTTCTCAACTGTAACTAAAAAACCTCTGCGCCTCTGCGCCTCTGCGTGAGATATTTACCCCTCCGTTCTCACCGTCAAAACCTGCGGCGGCGTAGAATCTGGAGGATACAAAAAGTCCACCTGTACTTCTCGCTTCCCACCCGCTAACATTTTCAGCGTCACCAACGGTTCACCCCTTTGTCCTCGACGCTGTACCAAATGGACATAGCGCGTTTTTTCCACACCATTATCATCGATGTAACGCACCCGCACCGTTCCCCGAAAGAATATTTGTTCTACACCTGGCTTTAAAAACAAAAGTCTATTTGTTCCCCCTTCATCCTTTACAGGAGTCTGGATTGATACAGTTATTGTCTGAGTTTGATTAGTAATATTTCTGAGGGGTAAAGTCAGATTGTATTCAACACCATAGTTACTGTGAGCAAAGTAAGCCGTATCAGGATAGCGTTTTAACATCGCTGCACTTTGAATTTGTCCAGTGCTGAGAGTAATTAAATGTACAGTTCCCAAAGGATAAGAGAACGCTTTTCCTGATTGGGGTATCGTTAATTCAGACACATTGGAATTATCCGTAAGCTGTGTTTGCCATTGCGTTCCTTGGGAGACACCAGCTACGCGACTAAATACTGTTGGTTCTCTGGGAGGGTCGAGAGGTGTAGGAATGGGGTCGCGTTTTCCTGCTAAACTGGCTGTATCCAAAAGCTTTTGCCACTCGGCTAAGGTGGGTGGAATATTACTATTTTTGACTAAATTTGCGAGATAAACTGGGCTACTACTTGTCAAGCGCATCATCGTAGTGCGACCGTTAGAAGCAGGAGCCTGTACAGGAATGGCTAAATTCGCTAGGATTTGCGTTTCTTTTGGTTCTATCACCAGCTTTTCGGGAAAAATCCCTTGGCGAACTCCCCGCAATACATCATTCATTGTGCGATCGCCTGGCCCAGAGTAAACTGTACCTTGGGGATTTTCCACCATATCAGGTAAAGCGATAAATGGCGCTTCTTTGGTGAGGTAACTAGCAGCTTGTAAAACTTGCAGTGTAACAGGTTCATTCCCTGGATTATGTACGATTATCCCTTGGTAAACAGTGCGGCTTTGGGCTGATGTTTCCGCCCTGACGATATGATGAGCAAATATATCAAATCTGCCCTCAAAAGCATAATTTAAATGTGCTGACTGTACTTGTTTGCCATCTGGAGGGAAAGTTGAGAGTAAAATTCCTTCAGTTGTAACCAGTTCGGGACTATTGCTGTTAAAGGTGGGAATAATATCGAGTTTTCCTGGTAAAGGGCGTACTTCTTGCGGATGTACTTCGATTCCCGCAATATATTGTGGCGGAACCGTGTAGATATTTAACGCCCGACATATCAAAGCTGCAACTTCTCCCCTAGTAGCGCTTTGCAGTGGTTTTAGCTGTTTGACATTGGGATAATTGACAACAATACTATTAATAGTCGCAGATGCGATCGCATTTTGGGCATAGTTAGGAATTTGTGCCGCATCGTTAAAATATTGTTGTAATATCTGCGTTGGGTTAGATATAGGGCTGTAATTTTTTCCACCAGCTATGACACCAATGATTTGGGCGCGAGGAATTGGCTGGTTGGGTTGGAAAATTCCACCGGGATAACCAGAAAAAAATCCTTTTTGGTAAGCGGTAGAGATTGCTTTATTTGCCCAATAATTACTGGGTACATCTTTAAATGACGTAGCAGTGCGTTTCACTGGTGAATCAGGAAAAGCATTTAGCATCAACACTGCTGCTTCAGCGCGTGTCACTGTTGCTTCTGGGCGAAAACTACCATCAGGATAGCCTGTAATCAGTTTACGCTCTCCTAGTTGCTGCACACAATTTTTTGCCCAATAGCTTTGGGTGTCAGAAAAGGCTAGGGCGTTAGAGGTTGATAGAGTTAAGAGTGAGACAACAACTGCTGTAGTTTTTCGGAGAAGCATTAGTAAACTTTAGTATAAACTAAAGCCATTAAAGCATTTCACGGGGACTTGAGAAGTTAAAAGGACGGTTTGTAATCGCCCTGGTTCTAAGTTGACAAACTGTAATTACCTATCTCGTTCAACTTCCATAATTTCCGTATACTCAAACTCATTCGGACTTTGTTTCACCAAAGGATATCTTTCTCCACTCAACTCAATATAATCTTGTTCACAATCTGGCTTAGATGAATAATACGTAAGCACATATTCTCTTCCAATTCTGTTTGTCATTTCTGCTTCTACTTCACCCCGCCACTGAGTCTTAGTTACTAAAACTATCAACTGATTCGCTAATTGGGGAATTGTTTTCGCAATGTGTCGCCGCGAATTCTCATCCAAACTGCCGAAGGGTGAATCCATCACAATTGGGAAGGTGCTACTATCCGGAATCATCATCATTTTTCGTTTCTCACTCCATTCCCGTACTTTGTCAATGATGCTGGCTATAAAGGATAAACTGAGAATTTGATTTTCCCCGGTGGAAGCTGCAACTGGTGCTTCTATACCTGTAGTATTTTCTACTAATGTCAGTTCATATTTTTCACTAATTTTAGGAATGTATGGAGTTACAGAAATCTCCATAAATATCTCTTGTACTCGCTTTTCTAGTTGCAGGCGAAATTGTTGCTCTTGACGATTTTTAACTTCCGTTAACCGTTCAATTGCATCTTGAGTAGCGTTAATTCGTCGTTGTGCTAGAGTTTGCTTATCTTCATTCAGTTTTTGCTTGGCAATTTGTTTATTTAAACCTTCAATCTCAGTTGTGAGTTGAGCAATTTGCTGCTGATTTGCACCCTGTTCTCGATTCAATTCATCAATTTTACTTTCAATTTCATCTAAGCGTTTTTGTAAACTGCTAATTTCTTCATTAGCATCTTTTCGCAACCGTTCTTGAATATTGTCTAAATCGCCTTCAATTTGAGATATGCTTTGCCTTAACTGATTAATTCTACTTTGTTCTCTATCAACCTCTTCCCAAAATCCTATTGCTTGCTTATCAATTTCATCTACTTGAGCTATCATCCGAATTGCAGTTTCTTCCACCGCCGAGGAACCTGCTTTATTTAACCAAGTACTCACATGAGTATGAGAATGATTACCCTCGTGTAATTCTGCGCCACAAATACAGCGCTGAGAATTGAGTAAATCATTCACAAATTCTCGTGAAATTCCTGATATTAACTCGCCGCGCTGCTTCAAATCATTGATAATTCCGCGAAACTGGGATGTAGTTTCCGATAATAAAACTGTATAACCCCGCGCAGAGATAACTTTTTTCAGCGCTTCCTTTGTTTTTTTATATTCTTCTTGATTCGCCGTCTTCTGCGATTCTAAATCCTGCCATCTTTCTTGCAATTCTTTAGCTGCACTTAGTTCTCGCAAACGGTTACTTGTTTCTTTTTTAAAAGTTTGTTGATATTCTAACTCTTCTTTAATCTCAGTTTGCCGTTTGGTAATGCGTTCGCGTTCGCGTTCTATCTTTTCTTGCTGTCGTAATAGTTGTTTGGTTTCAGAATCACCAATCGCTTTTAATTCATTTTCTAGAGCTTTTTTTGCATCTCCCAAATGTCTGATAGAACGGTTGATTACTTCTACACCCAAGAAAATTTTTGTAGCTTCGGCAATTTCAGCCTTTTTATCAGAACGGACTATTTCTTCAATTCGTTCGCCGTCAAAGAAAAAATATTGATGTAAAGTAGCGGGTAAAATTTGATTAATTATATCGTCTGGTTGCTGAGTTGGTATATTCCATTTGCCATCATCCGCACCAACCCACATTGTTAATTGAGTTTTGCCAGCGTCAAAATCACTTTCGTTTTTGTAACCCCGACAGGCACGTTTAACTCGATAGCGTTTACCTTCATGTTCCCAGCCAATCTCTACCCAACATTCTACAGCTTGACCTTTTTGAGCCTCTGCGATCGCACGCTTATTCACCAACTGCTCTATCGATGCAAATGCTGCACTAAATTTTTCATATAATACCCAAGTAAAGGCATTTAGTAAACTGGTTTTTCCAGAGCCATTATTCCCATGAATAATCGTCGTATTCTGAACATCTCCACCAGCCAGAAGCATCTCTGGTGTCGTACCATAAAAGGAGCGAAAGTTGCATAGCTTGATTGAAGTCAGCTTCATCGCACCTCTTCCTTAATAATGTCCAAAATATTATCATTTATATGGCTGTTAATCTTCTTATCTAACCTGCCTTTTTCCAGCTTCCATACCCGCTCAATAATTCGCCGTACCTCCGGCGGAGCGCTGTTTATTGGCTCCTGCACATCATCGATATTCGCATCTTGTGACATCTTCGGTTTAGAAATATAGTTTTTCTATATTTTAACTTTCTCTAGTGCTGTATTTACCACCGTAAAGCCACTGTTAGCCTTATCTTTAATTTTGTAAAAACTATTTTTTTAAATTTATACTTTTCTTTGAAAAAAAAAACTTTATTATTGAATTCTCTTCTGTTATTATTAATATTAGCAATCTATATCATAATGGGATGCAAGTGAAATTTTTAAAGTCACTTACATCCCATTATAATCTAATTCATAATTTTATTATTTCATACTTAATGCTTGTTTTTTCAAAACTTGAAAATTTTTACAAAAAAATACAACTATATAGTTCATCATCAAATATCTAATAAACCATATCGCTTTTGTAAATCAAGTAACTTCATTCTTGCAACGCCTGCATTATCAGCTAAATCAGCAAACTCTACAAACCGACGCAATTCCTTTTTTAACAGATTGCGCTCAACTTCTATAGTTTCTCTATCTAAATCTGGTGGCAAAACAATCATGTCAAATATAGTGGCGCGTTCCTTAGCCGGATGAGGACGTAAAACTCGCCCCCGTCGCTGAATAAATTGGCGCGGATTACCAGAACTTGATAAAATCACCGCAGTTTGAATTGCTGGAATATCAACACCTTCATCTAAACAACGAATTGCCACTAAACCTTGCAATTCTCCGCTTTCAAATTGATGCCGTAAAATTTCGCGTTCTTGTAAAGTTGTTTGAGCCGTATAGGTGCTTACCTTGTACCCTAAATCCACCCCCAGAATTTTAGCAACAGCTTTGAGTTGGCGTAGAGATGAACGTTGTCCTGCATCTTGGGAACCATCACTACAATAAAAAAGTGTGTGAGTAGTTTCGCGGCGAGTGATCATTAAATCTCGCAAAGCATTTAATTTATTTTCCGCCGCCCCAATTAATCTTGCTCTTTGCATCAATAACGGCTTTAAATCTTCATTATCTTCAAATCCCACTTCGCCATTTTGTCGATCGCGATAAAGTAGCGATCGCCCAATTCTTTTAGTTAACTTTAAATAGGCAATACTTTCAGCCTCAGTTAACTCTACCAGCACCGGATAATACAGATAATGTACCAAAGCCCCTTGAGCGATCGCATCCCTCAAAGTGAACTCTGGTTGGAGAACTGGGCCAAAATAATCAAATAAAGATTGCGTACCAAAATCATCAAAATACCTCTCCGGCGTGGCAGATAAAGCCAGCCTCAATCCAACACTGCGCGGCAAACTTTCTTCTAACTTGGGTGCGCCTAAATTATGCGCCTCATCTCCAATAATTAAAGTTTTGGGGGGAAAATATTTGAGTTGAGACTGAAACCCATCTCCAATTAAAGTAGAGTTCGTAGTAATCACCGTAACAAACCGTTGAGAACCAGAACGCAGATTATAAATTTGCGTAGAAAGTTGACTTTGCCAAGTGCGTAAATTTTCAAAGGCTAAAATGGGTTGCAAATTAAATTTTTCACATTCTCGCGCCCATTGGGTGACGAGATGGCGGTAGGGACACACCACCACCAAAACTTGTAAATTAATCTGCTGATATAATTCGCAAGCGATCGCTAATGCGGTAATAGTTTTACCACTACCAGTAGCCATTTTCAGCGTCCCTCTGCCATTGTTGCTAAACCAGCTAGCGATCGCTTGTCGCTGATATTGTCGCAATTGCAGAGACAAAGGCATTCTTGGGCATCCTGGTAATGGTTGCGGAGTGTAATAACTGCCCTTACTTTCCCTTGCAAACGGTAATTTCAACCGGAAAGTGGGCAGTTGCTGCACTGGATTTTTCGTCAGGTACATAAGTTAAGCACAAAGATGGTAACGAACCCTAATTAATGGGCATTGGGCGTTGGTTATTTCTCCCCCACTCCCCATTACTCAGTTGTAACCGCGCCAAACACCAATGAGAGAACCTTGGACCTGTACTTGCATAGCACTGACTTCAATGGGATTGTACTTAGGATTTGCTGGTTTGAGGGTAACGCGATCGCCTTGACGATAAAAACGTTTTAATGTTGTACCAAATCCATCTACTCTAGCGGCGACGATAGTACCATTTTTTAAATGATTTGGTTCTGCTACTGGACGCAGAAATACCACATCACCATCAGTAATTAAATCTTCAATCATGCTATCGCCAGCTACCCGCAAAGCGTAGGTTTGGGGAGGTAAATCGAAATTAGAAAAGTCTAAATGATCTACAGCATCAGTAAACGGTTCTATTAAACCACCAGCAGCGATCGTGCCCAAAATTGGTACACCTTGCTTAACAGGACGCAAAATCCGAATCGTTCGCGCTTGTCCTTCAGTCCATTCTATATATCCTTTTGTGCGTAAATGCTCTAAACGACTTTGAATTGGTGCTGGTGACTTCAGGTTCATCGCTTGCATCATTTGCCTAATTGAAGGCGAATGCTGGTGCGTTCTGATATATTCTGCCAACCATTCGTAAAGTTCTTGTTGAGCTTCCGTTAGACGTTCCATAAATTTGCGGGAAGTAATTATTAATGTCTCTAGAACATTAGTACTACAAAAAACTCCCCATAACAAGAGAAAAGTAAAAATTATGAAAGGCAAAAGCAAGAATATTCTCTTTTCTTTTACCCATTTATTTCGGATTTTTTACCAGCAAGTAGTTAGGAGCCAATTGCACACGAGCTATTCTGACTCCTAACTCCTTTCATTCTGCCCCTAAGATACTCGCAAGCAAAGCTTTTTGAGCGTGTAGACGATTTTCTGCCTGTTCCCAAACTTTTGATTGAGAACCTTCAATAACTGCCTCAGTAATTTCTTCACCACGATGGGCTGGTAAGCAGTGTAAAACAATTGCCTCTGGATCAGCAAGACTCAATAGCTGTTCCGAAATTTGGTAAGGCTGGAAAATTGGCATCCGATTATCGGCTTCAGATTCTTGCCCCATACTTGCCCAAACATCAGTATAAAGTACATTAGAATCCTTAGCTGCTAACTCTGGATCGTGAGTGACAAGGACTTCTGTTTTGTTATTAGCGATCGCTCTTGCTTGTTCTACAATCTTAGAATCTGGCTCATATCCGCTAGGGGTGGCAATTCTAACATTCATCCCTACCAAAGCACAGCCCAACATCAGAGAATTAGCCATATTATTCCCATCACCCACGTAGGTCAAAGTTAACCCAGCAAGGCTGTTAAAGCTTTCTTGAATCGTCAATAAATCAGCCAATACCTGACAAGGATGTTCTGCATCAGTAAGCGCATTAATTACCGGAATCTTGGCATAGTGAGCAAAAGTTTCCAAATCCTGCTGGGCAAAAGTGCGAATTGCCAAAATATCCAGATATCGATCTAACACCCGCGCCGTATCCTGCAAAGGTTCTCCGCGACTAACTTGAGTGACATTAGGGTTGAGATCGATTACCTGTCCACCCAATTGGTACATCGCCACAGTAAAACTTACCCGCGTGCGAGTTGAAGCTTTGGAGAACAACAACCCCAAGACTTTATTACACTGCAACTTCAACTGTTGCGATTTCAGTTGAGTTGCCAATTGCAGAAGTTCTTGAACTTCAGTCGGACTGATGTCCGCTAGACTTAGTAAATCTCGTCCGAGCAATGCTGCCATGCTTATAATCTGTAAAAAATAATTATATATTTCTGCTCCTTTATTCAGCTGTGCTAAGAAAATACAGTTTTGGAACTGACGAGATATTTTTGCGTTCAGCCCAGGATTTGAGTTAGCTTTTGGTATGGATATTAATTTATCAACTTTATCAGCGACTGCGATCGCAGATTCGTTTCTGTTTCATCACAATTGCAACGCCAACTAGACTTTCCAAGCGTAAATTTCTAGTCTTCTAGGCTTATTTCTGAAGAGGGAGATATTTTTTAGCAATTACAGCTAGACAAATAAATTGATTATGGTACAATAAGAAATTGTGGTTGCTACTTGAGAGTAATCAGTAAAATTGCCAGCATAGCACAGTGGTAGTGCATCCGACTTGTAATCGGAAGGTCGCGAGTTCAAATCCCGCTGCTGGCTTTAAAAAATATACATAAGAATTTGAGTTGTCGATTGTGTACGGTAATTCACCACATTAGCAATCTACTGGAGTGCGTCATGTCCTAAAGCTTGTGGAAGTAAAGGAAAGGACAAATTGAACGACCATCCTCCAGAATATCTTCAAGTTCAAATGACACAACTTAAACCTTTTATGTAAAATTAACCTAATTTTTATACATATACAGTCAAACAGATTAAAATAATAAATCTTTCTTTTGTGTAGATGGAGCCTATACTAGCATCACTGCATTTTTATATCATTAAGTATTGTAAGCTTCCTTTGTGGTATAAACACTTCTACTAACAAGAAAATGATTGTTATTTTATCTCTATTTTCCCATGATCCAAACTAGTCTAAACCTTAAATATTTTGAAAATGCAGTAAATCCTGTATTTGCTAACCATGAAACTTTTCACCCTCGTTTTGGTTGGTTGAAAAAAGGATTTGATACAGCTAAGAAAAATCCAGATATCTTCTCACAGGATGATGCTCCTGTACGTTTAGGTGTTGGTAAAAATATGGTACGTGCTATTCGTTATTGGTCTACTGCATTTAAAATTATTGATAAAAATAATTTACCAACAAGATTCGGGGAAAAACTTTTAGGAGATAATGGATGGGATACTTATTTAGAAGATCCGGCATCACTATGGTTATTACATTGGAATTTATTAAAACCCAGATGCGACGCGGCTTCTTGGTATTATATCTTTAATGTTTTTCGAGATTTGGATTTTACAAAAGAAGATATTTTGACGGGGTTGAAAGATTATATAAATAATTTCAACAAAACCATTGCTGAATCTTCTTTTATCAAAGATGTAAATTGTATTTTAAGAATGTATGCAACACAAGATTTAATTAGAGATAATACTCCTATCGAAGATTCTATTGATTGTCCTTTTAACGAACTGGGTTTAATTCGTCATTTTGGGAAAAATTATCAGTTTAAAATGGGTGCGAAAGCGAATTTACCTCCATCAGTTATAGTCGCCGCTTGTTTAGAATATGCTAGTTGGGTAAGTCAGGATAGCGAAACAATTACTATTCGTCGGTTACTCTATGATGAAGGTAGTCCAGGGATGGTCTTTAAACTGACGGAAAGTATTTTATGTGCAGCTATTGAGACAGTTGCTAAAGAATTTGATACGATAGTTCTTTCCGACACTGCCGGATTAATTCAGTTATCTTTACCTGACAGCCCAGAGATATTAGCGGAAGAAATTTTAGATAAATATTATAAATTTAGATAAGAGTGAAGGAAATTATGACTAACAAAAAGTTATCCCATTATTTCAGTCTCCAGCGTCGCTATTCTCGTTCTATTAACCTAGAAAGAGATTTAAATAGTGTGGAAGCTTTAGAAGGCTATGTTCTGACTAAAAGAGCAATTGATTCTCTATCACGTATCTTGAAGAGCTTTAATTCTGATGAAGGAAATAGAGCTTGGACATTAACTAGTGTTTATGGTACTGGGAAATCTGCTTTTACTCATTATTTAATTTCTTTATGTGCTAATTCTCAAAACAAAATGCACATTAAAGCTTTATCAATAACTGAAGATAAATTAGGTAGAGATAGTGATATCTATCAGTTAATTCAAGAGAAAATCAGCCCGGCGGGATTAATGAGGGCTGTAGCTACGGGACAAAGAGAACCGATTAGTCATACCATTATCAGGGCTTTGTTAACAGGCGTTGATAATTTTTGGACTGCTAGCCAAAAGAACAAAATCAATGTTGTGCGTCAGTTGGTAGATTTAGAAGCAGAAGTTAATGATGGTGGAAAGGTTGATAATAGGGATATTCCTAATTTAGTGTTGGAATTAGCCAAGGAATCTCAAACGGGAATTTTCATTGTTATTGATGAACTAGGGAAGAATTTAGAGTATGCTGCTAATGCTCAAGCAGATGAAGATTTGTATCTTTTACAACAATTAGCTGAATTACCAAAGGATAGCAAAAATCCTATTTATTTTTTAGGTATTTTACATCAAGATTTTGCAGAATATAGTCAACGATTAGCAACTGTTCAACGAAATGAATGGGCAAAGATTAAGGGGCGATTTGAGGATATTGCTTTTGCTGAATCATCTGGACAAATGATGAGTTTAATTGGAGAAGCGATTGATTCATCAGCAGCAGACAATATAAGCTGTGCTATTCGTAGTGACTCTGAGGAGTGGAGTAAATATTTAGAATCAATAATTGTAGATGAAGAAATAACCGATCAAGTTATAAAAAAAGTTTATCCGCTACATCCCTTATCTGCGCTTGCTTTACCAACCCTCTGTCACCGATATGCTCAGAATGACCGTTCTTTATTCACATTTTTAACAAGTGGTGAGCCTTTCTCATTTCGTAATTTTTTAGAAGAAGTAATAGTTAAAGATAATAA
Source organism: Nostoc sp. C110 (assembly GCF_043099725.1). Classification (GTDB taxonomy): domain Bacteria; phylum Cyanobacteriota; class Cyanobacteriia; order Cyanobacteriales; family Nostocaceae; genus Nostoc; species Nostoc muscorum_A. The sequence continues at coordinate 5,918,790 of NZ_CP171148.1, forward strand.
TTTACCAAATCTTAAGTTAGATCGAGTCTATGACTATTTTATTGAAGCTGCGGGGATGGGTTTAGCCTCTCGCCCTAATCTGCAAAGATGGGTAGAAATTCAAGATTTAATTAATGATGCTAAACGCTTAGAAGAAGATAGTCTGAGGGTACTAAAAACTATTGGGATTTTGAACCTGATTACAGTTACAGGTTCGATGAGGGCGACAAGAACTTTAGTATCTTTAGCAATGTGCGATCGCCCCTCAGAAACTCAAATTAATTATTGGCAAGAAATTATTGATAAACTACTAAAACAGAATCTAATTACTCATCGTCGTCAACTGGATGAATTGCGGATTTGGCAAGGTTCTGATTTTAATGTTGATAATGAGTTAAGTACATATATAGAACAAGAGCGATCGCCTTTAGTTAAACTGTTATCTCTCCAGCGTCCTTTAAGACCTTTAGTAGCCCAACGTCACAGCTATCAGACAGGAACTTTACGTTATTTTGAACGGCATTATTTAGATAATTCGCAAGATTTGAGTCAGTTACGTTGTAGTAGTGTGGATGCAGATGGTTTTGTGGGGTATTGGGTAGATGACGAAATGCCTAGTGGTTCGACTGCGCTCACCACAAGTTCTGTTCCTTCTACAACTAGCGATGGTAAACCATTAATTATTTTGAGTGCGGCTAACTTAGATATTTTGCGAATTCGTACTCTAGAATTTGTGGCTTTAAATAATATCAAAAAAACAGCTAAAGAGTTACAAACTGATGGGGTAGCGAGAAAAGAAGTAAATTATCGTTTACAAGAAGCTGAAGAATTTTTAGATGAAACTCTTAATCAGTCCTTTAGTATAGGGGTAAATCAGCAATGTTGGGTTCAAGGAAAAGTCGAAATACTCAACAACATTACTGACTTTAATAGTAAGCTTTCTGATATTTGCGATCGTGTTTATCATCGCAGTGCAATTTTGTGGAATGAATTAATTAATCGTCGAGATTTAACCTCTCAAGGGACAAAGGCTAGACGAGAATTGATTCAGGCAATGTTAGAACATCAAAATGAAGAGAGATTAGCTTTAGAAGGTTTTGGCCCTGAAGTTAGTATGTATTATTCTCTGTTAGAAGAAACAGGGATTCATCGTCAGGAAGATGATTATTGGGATTTTTATCCACCATTAGAAAATTCGGGTTTGAATTATCTGTGGGAAGCAGTTGAGAATTTTTGTTTAGCAGCAACAGAAACAAGCCAAACCTTTGATTTACTTTATCAACATTTAGCAGCACCTCCCTACGGTGTGAAACAAGGTGCAGTTCCGGTAATTTTAGCGGCAGTACTGTTGTATCACGCTGATGATTTGGGACTTTATCAAGATGGTACATTTATTCCTGTATTAGGAACAGAACATTTTGAATTATTAGTTAAATATCCTGAACGTTTTGCAGTTAAGTATTTTGCAGTAGTCGGATTAAGAGCAGAAGTTTTTAAAGAATTAGAAGCAATTTTACGCAATCCTCAGTTAAAAAAATTGGGTAAAGTTCGTAATGCCACTCTGTTAACGGTAGTTACTCCTCTTTATCAATTTGTTAATAAACTGCCTAAATATACTCAACAAACCCGACAGTTGGCAGATGAACCAAGAGCAATTTTAAAAGCATTAAAAACTACTGTTGAACCAGATGAGTTGTTGTTTAAAGCTTTACCAGCAGCTTGTAATTTACCCTCTATCGGCACTGAAGCCGAGGATGATGGTGTCACTGCGAAAACTTTACGCACTAAGTTAGTTCATGCCCTCAGAGAAATTCATACAGCTTACGATTGCTTATTGAGTGATTGTCAAAAACTTATTTATGAAGGTTTTGGGGTCAGAAGTAAGGAAACAAAACTCAGAGAAGATTTGCGGGTAAGGGCGAATTATTTAGCCGGAAAATGTATTGAATCTTCACTAAAACGCTTTATTCGAGCAGCATCCGATGAAACCGCAAGTGATTCTCAGTGGTTGGAAGCTTTGGTGATGATTGTGGCGGATAAACCTGCTGAATCATGGACAGATGATGATGCCACTGCATTTGAGATGAAATTAGCGGATTTGGTGCGACGCTTTAAGAATCTGGAAGCTTTGCAAAAGGAAGTCGCCGCCAAGGGAGAAGGTTTTGAAGCCCGACGGATTACAATGACTCGTCCCGATGGTCAAGAAATCAATCGAATGCTATGTATTAATTTAGCAATTCAAGGACATATTAATCAACAAAATACTCCCGCCAAAATAATTATTTCCCCAGTTGAACACAAGGCAGTTTTAGACACCTGCAAAGTATTAGCCAAAAAAGGGCTTGCTGAAATTATTTGGTTAAATGTCAATCAACAAGCCCAAATTGATTTAGAACATCTAGAAAAAGTCTGCTCTGGCGGTGCTTCCTTAATCTGTGTGATGGCTGCTAATAATGAAGTAGGGACAATTTACCCAATACAAAAAATTGGAGCGATCGCTCAAAAATACCATATCCCTTTTTTATGTGATGCTTCCCAAGCAGTCGGTAAAATTCCCATCAACTTCCAAGACTGGGGTATTACCTATCTAGCTATTTCTGGGCATAAACTTTATGCACCCAAAGGCGTTGGTGCATTGGTAGTAAAAAAAGGTCATTATCTTGAACCACTTATTTACGGTGGTGGACATGAACAAGGACTCAGATCGGGTACACTCAATGTCCCTGGAATCGCTGGCTTGGGGGAAGCTTGCAGATTGAGACAGTTGGAAATGTCAGCAGATGAAAATGCGATCGCACTTTTACGAGATCAGTTACAAAACTTACTTCAAACTGAAATTCCTGATTTACTTGTGAATGGAGATTTAAACAACCGTTTATCAGGTAACTTACATATTTCTATCCCTGACATCCCTAATAGTGCCATTATTGCTAGAGTTCGCCATCAATTAGCTATTTCTACAGGTGCGGCTTGTTCATCAGGTATTGTCGCGCCGTCTCACGTTCTACAAGCTATGAATCTTGGAGAAAATATAATTGAGGGAGCGTTAAGAATTGGTATTGGGAAATTTACAACCAAAGAAGAAATCGAAAAAGCATCTTCCGCGATCGCCAGTGCAGTAAAGGCTATTTTGAGCCTAAAATAATAAAACCCTTATTAGGGTTTTAAGAGTAATATTTTCAATTACATAAATCTTTCAAATTGTCAAATAATTTGGCAAGCGACACTTATGATTTCGCCAGTTGTCGATAGCGTTCCTGAACTTCTTGAATTGAAAACAAAGTTTCAAACTTCAACCCAGCTGACTGATACAACTCACCTCCACCCTGTTGCCGGTCTACCAGGGAAATTATTTGATTAACGGTATAACCTGCATCTTTAAGACGCTCAACCGCTTTTAAAGCAGATTGCCCAGTTGTCACCACATCTTCCAAAACTACTACTTTTGCACCTTCTGGTAAAGTGGGACCTTCTATATAAGCTTTCGTCCCATAACCCTTGGCTTCCTTGCGAATAATCAGCGCTGGTATGGGTCGGTTTTCATAAACAGAAACTATACTGACTGCTGTCACCATTGGGTCAGCCCCCATCGTTAAACCTGCTACAGCCTGGGTATCTACAGGTAGTAAAGGAAACAACAATCGTCCAACAGCTAAAGCTCCTTGGGGATGTAGTGTTACCTGCATCTTATTGACATAATAAGAACTACGTAGTCCCGAAGCTAGAACAAAATCACCCTCTTGATAAGCCCGTTGAGAAAATAAATCTAGTAGCTTGTGGCGCAAGGTTGTCAAATCAGGAGTGGTTGCCCAAATATCTGAGTGGGTAAGAGTTTCAGTAGGATACGTCATTACAAAACATTAAAAGTTGTGCTACACCAAAGGTTGAACTCATCAGAGTTCTGAACTTAAGCATAAATTAAGATTCGCCCAAAACGAAAATTGAGGAGTCAGAAACGTGCGTATAAAATTTAAAACCTTTGGTGGTTTATTGGTGCTGCTTGCTGCTGGTATTGCTTTTCCCTCAGTTGCATTTGCCCAAACCGCAACCCCCAGAACTGAAACTACGAGTGATGTATTTGAACGAGCTTTTTTTAGTCACGATCGCAATTTCTACGAAAATGGCAGCCTCAAGCGTCAGGTAGACTCACTTCTAGGATCTGGTTCTAGTTTCGGTGGTTCCTTCCCAGAAAATGAAATTGCCCGCGATGCTGAGTTGGTTAACACTTTATATCATGATGTCTTAACTCAGCAAGTTGGTAACGATCCTTATCTTCGTACCCCTGATTTACCAAATCCTTATGACACATCGCTGATCATGTCCCCTCGTTTGAATAGCGACAAACTCAAAGTGGGAACTGAATTCAGATTTGAAACTTTACCACCTAGGTAAGATTAGCGAGTGGGGAGTGGGGAGCAAAGGACAATAATTACTAACCAACACTTCAGCAATGCTCAGTACAACTGCTCATGCCCAATGCCCCATACCCTCTATTACTGCTTTTTGATGATTCAGTGCGCCCTGCTGGAATCGAACCAGCCTGAAGACGAATTATGAGTTCGTTGCCTCCCCAATCGGCCAAAGGCGCTTGTTTTGTTCGGATTTTTCCGAGCCAATTATTTTGACTTTTTAAGTCAACCTTATTTGCTAATTTTAGAGTGAGGAAAATATTTTATTCACTGAGTTTAGCCAATTCCGTAATTATAGCATAAATTTACCACGTGTGAATACTGGACACTAATTTACCAAATTTTTATACTACATAATTTAATCATGAAATAGTACAGACTAATATTGATTAAGTTCCTTTAAGGATTGAGGTCAAAAGCTTCAATATTCTTAAATAGCCCAGCATTTTTATGTGATAGCTTATCAGCAATGAAAATAAATTCTACTGTACTTCTTACTTTGATTTTGTTAATCCTGATGATGGGAGCAGGTTCTGTGAGCGCGTTTTTGGGGTTTGAACTGGGGAGTTCAGCACTTAAAGGCGTTACTGCACCCGATGGTCGTCCCACAACCAAATTTGCCAGCAATAAGGCAAATGCCTCTCAGCAGGGAGGTCTAGTGCTATTAAAAGAGGAAGAGATTCTGAAAGTTGTCAAGGCGCGAATTGATGGTAAGACCAAGGCTGCTAAATCGGAAAAGCTAGAGGAAGATGACGAAGAAACCAATAGCAGCAAGCAGAAGCCAGAGGAAAAACCCCCAGAAGTGGTTGAAGAAAAACCCCTACCAGGCTTTCCAGTTACTGCCCAAAGCGAGGGGGTAACTATGACTGTGCAATCTGCTCGCTACTCTGGTGGTGACTTGCTACTGAAAGTGAAAATGCAGAACAAAGGTAAGGATTCTGTGCGCTTTCTGTATAGTTTTTTAGATGTTACCGATGATAAAGGACGAACCCTAAGCGCTAGTACAGAGGGTTTACCAACAGAATTGCCTGTCAATGGCCCAGCATTTTCAGGTACAGTGAGCATTCCCACAGCTTTACTTGATGATGTCAAGAAAATATCACTTGCTCTTACTGATTATCCTGCTCAACAATTGAAGCTAGAGGCATCGAATATTCCTGTGGGAAGGTAGATTGGCATTGGGAATTGGGATGAGGGAAGAGGTGACAGGTGACAGGTGACAGGTGATAGGTGACAGGTGATAGGGAATAATCTGTACCCTGTAACCCGTACCCTATTCCCTTCCTAACTCCCCAATCCCCCTAAATGGAGGGCGTGAGTTTTACACGAGCTTTGGCAGTGAGTGGTTTTCCTAATTTGATTTGGACGGATGTGGCGCTGCGGTTGTTGTCAGTGCTACTACTGATTGCCATAAATGCTTTTTTTGTGACGGCGGAATTTTCGATGGTGAGCGTGCGGCGATCGCGTATTCACCAGCTAGTTAAGGCTGGGGATATTCCAGCGATCGCAGTGGAAATGCTACAACGTAGTATTGACCGACTACTATCTACCACTCAGTTAGGCATTACCCTTTCTAGTTTGGCGCTGGGATGGATTGGCGAAAGCACGATTGTTGTGCTGGTGAATGCCTGGTTAAGATCCTGGCCTTTACCTAGTGGGATGACTAACTTCCTCGCCCATTCCTTATCAATTCCCATCGCTTTTTTCTTTATTGCCTATTTGCAAATTGTGGTCGGAGAACTATGCCCCAAATCCTTAGCCATGCTGTACTCAGAACAGCTAGCGAGGTTTTTGGGGCCTTCGGTAAAAGCGATCGTGCGTTTTTTTGGCCCCTTCATCTGGATTCTCAACCAATCAACTCGTTTTTTATTGCGGATTTTTGGTATCCAATACACAGGTCAAGGCTGGAGACCGCCTGTAACTCCTGAAGAATTGCAACTGATTATCTCTACAGAATGGGGATCTACTGGTTTACAGCGTGCGGAACGAGAACTGCTCAATAATGTCTTTGAGTTTGGGGATGTCATGGCCCAAGATGTGATGATCCCACGCACCAGTATTATCACGCTGCCAAAAGATGCTACTTTCCAGATATTACTTAGAGAAATGGCTACTACTGGTTACTCACGCTACCCCGTGATTGGTGAATCTTTAGACGATGTTCGCGGCATTGTTTATTTTAAAGATTTGGCACAACCTTTAGCTGTGGGAAAGCTCAGTTTAGAGACACAGATCCAACCTTGGATGCGTCCCGCTCGGTTTGTTCCCGAACATACGCCCTTAAGTGAACTTTTGCCCATGATGCAGCAAGAGAAACCCGCTATGGTCATGGTAGTAAATGAATTTGGCGGTACTGTGGGACTCGTGACAATAAAAGATGTCATTGCCGAAATCATCGGCGATGCAAGCGAACCTGAAAGCAGTGACGACTTACTGATTCAGATGTTAGATGAGCAGAAATTTTTGGTGCAGGCACAAATCAACCTCGAAGACCTCAACGAGGTTTTGCATCTCAATTTGCCCCTGACAAGAGAATATCAAACACTAGGAGGCTTTCTGTTGTATCAGTTACAGAAAATTCCGGCCATTGGCGAAACCTTCTGTTATGAAAATCTCGAATTCACTGTGGTATCAATTGTTGGCCCACGCCTGCATCAAATTCAACTGCGACGCTTGGAGGAAGTGAGGGGAGCAGGGGAGTAGGGGGCAGGGAGAAGTGGGAAGGGAGAAGGGGACAAGGAGCAGGGAGAAGGGGAGCAGGGGACAAGGGGACAAGAGGTGAGAATTTGAAACAAGTCTTTCCCCTTGTCCCCAATTCTCCTGGTCCCCAAGTCCTCTTCCCAATGCCCAATGCCTACTAAGCATACACCAGTGGATCAACGAGTCCCAACTCGGCAAAAGCTGCCAACCGCAAGCGACAAGAATCACATACACCGCAGGCGACATCATCACCGGCATAGCAAGACCAAGTTAGCTCCCAAGGAACTCCCAATTGGTTCCCTAGTTGGATGATTTCAGTTTTTTTCAAGTTGATTAGGGGTGCAACAATATTAATTGGCTGTCCCTCACGCCCTTGTTTGGTTCCCAGACGAAAAACTTCCTGCATTGCCTGGATATAGTCGGGGCGACAGTCAGGATATCCTGAATAATCTAAAGCGTTGACACCGATATAGACACGTTCAGCCGCGATCGTTTCGGCGTAGCCAAGAGCAAAGCTTAAAAAAATCGTATTACGAGCCGGAACATAAGTCACAGGAATATTTTGAGACATTTCATCCAGCGATCGCTCTTGGGGTAGATCAATCGCGTCATCGGTAAGTGCTGAACCACCCCATTGACGTAAATCAAAATTCACTACCTGATGTTTTGCGATCGCAGCCTTTTTAGCAACAGTCAGGGCTGACTGTAACTCTCGTCGGTGTCGCTGCTGGTAATCAAAGGAAATAGCATGACATTCACAGCCATCAGCCTTAGCTTGATACAGAATTGTGGAAGAGTCCAATCCCCCAGATAACAGAATTACAGCTTTCATCTCGATTGCAAATTTTGAATTTTAAATCGCCAAATTACACCTTAACAAGATGCCAGGAAGCAATGCCAAAAAGATTCCTAAATCTCAAAAAGTGCTGTGATATCTTCTCTACGAGACGCTGCTAGTAGCTTGTTTCTTTGCAAGAATACGTTTCTACGGTAGCTACTGCAAACAATCATACAAAAATCTTTTCCGTTAATCAGTGACAATAATTGCTGAGAATATTTTTTTGAAAAAAGCTTAAGTATTATTTTTGACTATTTTGTAATTTTAGTGTTGTCAATTAGATATTGCTCTCAGTAACTAATTACCTAACGGTATCCCAGAGAGAAGTCCGAACCGAGGAAGCTGACCCTGAAAACTTTGGAGAATTTACACTTAAGTCTTACTGAATGTTTTAAAGTTAATAAAAAGACATATTTTTTTTGTAGAAAGTGCAAAATCAAAAACAAACCCGAACTATCTATACAAAAGATGTTTGGATTACGGGAACCGATCGCAAACTTTGAAATTCTTCATAAACATAGGCTCTATGTTACCATCTGGATGGTTTTAGACGGATCGTAACTGGCTTTCGAGTATAAACGCCAACGGCCGTAGCGTCTCTAAATTTGGTGGTTGAGGAGAGAATAATAGTGCAAGATAGCATGTCAGTGGCAGAACCGAATCTATATACACAGCGCAACCAGCCACGACCGATCCGCATAGGCGTGATTGGAGTGGGTAACATGGGACAACACCACGCTCGCGTGCTGAGTTCAATGAAAGATGTTGAACTGGTTGGAGTGGCAGATATTAACGTCGAACGAGGATTAGAAACTGCCAGCAAGTACAAGGTGCGTTTTTTTGAAGATTACTGTGACCTGCTACCCCTTGTGGAAGCAGTTTGTGTAGCGGTTCCCACCCGTCTGCACTATGCCGTGGGCATTAGCTGTCTGCTAGCGGGAATTCATGTTTTGATTGAAAAACCCATCGCAGCCAGTATTTCTGAGGCAGAGTCTTTAGTAAATGCGGCGGCAGAGTCTCAGTGTATCCTGCAAGTAGGTCATATTGAGCGTTTCAACCCAGCTTTTAAAGAACTGAGCCAAGTTCTGAAAACCGAGGAATTGCTGGCGCTAGAAGCCCACAGAATGAGTCCTTACTCAGATCGGGCAAACGATGTTTCGGTTGTGCTGGATTTAATGATCCATGACATCGACCTACTTTTGGAATTAGCTGCTTCCCCAGTCACAAAATTGACTGCTAGCGGTACTCGCTCCTTGGACTCTGGTTATTTAGATTACGTAACTGCCACTTTGGGGTTTGCCAATGGTATTGTTGCTACTCTGACTGCCAGTAAAGTCACTCACCGAAAAATTCGCCGGATTGTCGCCCATTGCAAAAATTCATTTACTGAGGCAGATTTTCTCAAGAATGAAATTTTGATTCACCGACAAACGCCTGCCAATTCTCTCACCGACCACCGACAAGTACTTTACAGGCAAGATGGTGTGATTGAAAAAGTCTACACCAGCAATATTCAACCTCTAAGTGCGGAATTAGAACATTTTGTCAACTGTGTACATGGTGGCAATCAACCCTCAGTAGGTGGTGAACAAGCTCTCAAAGCGCTGAGACTGGCAAGTTTAATTGAACAGATGGCGCTGGAAGATCGAGTTTGGAATCCATTAGACTGGCAATCGGAACCAAGGGTACAATCACTGACCCCGACAGCCTAAAAGAAGAGGGGATGGGGGATGAGGGGGACAAGGTAAAATTTTCTCCCTACTCCCCCACAGCCACCAACTCAGAATAAAACCCTAGAGTATGTTTTTAAATTTGCCATCAAGTCTTTAGATCCTCCCTAGTCTTTTTATAAAACTGACTAAGGGGGATCTAAAAAATTAGAAAACAAAACCTAGTGGTTCGTTTCATTAATTTTGTGAGGTTCGTAGTGAGCGATTTATCGCTCAATTTCAAGAATTAGAGCTACTTACGAACTTTTCTAAACCTCGAAATTAATGAAACAGACCCCTAGCTTCCACTTGTCTTCGTCTATTTTTAAGTTGCGATGCAACTTTCTTTTAGTGCAACCCAGTTACCTTGGCTCTAGCAAGCGGGGATAATTACCTTTAAAAAAACTAAGGCTCAATCTTAGTAACAAGACTAGTGCAGCAATTTCAGGAATTGACTCGATGCTTGAATGGATAACTAACACTATCAACTATTTTGGCTATTGGGGAATCGCCCTACTAATGTTCCTAGAGAACCTTTTTCCCCCAATCCCTTCAGAATTGATTATGCCACTGGCTGGATTTACAGCAAGTCCATATCAACCAGGAGGGGCAAAGCTAAATATCATTGGTGTGTTTTTCGCAGGACTTTTGGGTTCTGTATTGGGCGCACTTATTTGGTACTATCCAGGTAAGTTTTTGGGTGAAACTCGTTTGAAAGCTTGGGCTGACAAGTATGGCAAATGGCTGGCTATATCTAGTAAAGATATTACCAAGGCCAAAGAGTGGTTTGACCGACAAGGTAAAAAAGCAGTATTAATAGGTCGTCTTGTACCAGGAATCCGCACCTTGATTTCTGTTCCCGCAGGGATCAGCAATATGCCCTTACTACCATTTTTGTTTTACACAACAGTAGGTAGCGCGGCTTGGGTGGGTTTGCTAACATACTCTGGATACATATTGGGTAGTCAGTATGAACTTGTGGATAAGTACCTTGCTCCTGTATCCAAAATCGTACTTGGCGGTTTGGTTCTAGCATTTGTTTTCTGGATATTCAAGCGCCAGTTAAGACGTACTAGAAGATGAAATACGGACGCTTTTGGTTTGAAAGCAGTGAAAGCAGGGGTTACATCTGGCCAAAATTCGCCTACACTATGCCAAATAATACTAGATGTACGAAGGCAAAGCCCATCGGAGATATGGTCAAAATTAATTTTTGGCGTATTTCTAGCTACACTTGACGCAACCTAGAATTTCTGGTTGCTCGCATTTTTGTAAGATGAGCATGACAACTTTTTACAGTTAAGTTTGAACTAGGAGCTTTCATGACAGACCAACCTTCCGCCGCTAACCCTATGAATAGTGCTGCTATACCCATGAATAGGCAGCCGTTAGCATCGACGACTCCCATAAATGCTGTTAATAATAATCCTCCCGCTACTACCAAGTCAGGCGGTGGTTCAGGGAAAACCATTCTCAGTGTTGATTTAGGTAGAACTTCCACAAAAACTTGTGTGAGTCGTGAACCCGGTAGCGTGGTATTCGTACCGGCCAACGTTAAGCAGATGTCAATAGAACAAGTACGCGGTGGTGTTTTTGAAGCCAGAGCTACTGACCCCTTAATGGATTTGTGGCTGGAGTATCAAGGAAATGGATATGCTGTTGGTCAACTAGCAGCAGATTTTGGGGCCAATCTAGGAGTCGGCCAATCTAAGGTAGAGGCTGCATTGGTAAAAGTGTTAGCAAGTGCTGGCTACTTCAAACTCAGAGACGATATCTCAGTTGTACTTGGTCTGCCTTTTCTTTCTTTAGAGCAATTTGAAAAGGAAAAAGCACAGTTGATTAGCCAAGTAGGTGGCCCTCATGTCTTGAACTTCCGAGGCGAATCTATATCGTTGAATGTGAGTAAGGTATGGGTAATGCCAGAGGGCTACGGTAGCCTGCTGTGGTCTGAAGCTCAACCGAAGAAAAGTCCTAGCAGTCCCGATTTTACAAAAATATCGGTAGCGATCGTTGATATTGGACATCAAACTGTCGATCTTTTGATGGTAGATAACTTCCGTTTTGCCAGAGGTGCTTCTAAGAGCGAAGACTTCGGTATGAATAAGTTTTATGAATTGGTGTCTGCCGAAATCGAGGGAGCAGATAGTCAATCTCTGGCGCTGATTTCTGCTGTTAACAAACCCAGAGGTGAACGCTATTACCGTCCTAAAGGCGCTAGCAAGCCCACCAACCTAGACGATTTTCTTCCCAACCTTACAGAGATGTTTTCGCGCGAAATCTGTAGCCGTGTGCTAGCCTGGTTGCCAGAACGCGTCACCGATGTGATTCTCACTGGTGGCGGTGGTGAGTTCTTCTGGGACGACGTTCAACGTCTACTCAAGGAAGCAAAGATTAATGCTCATTTAGCAGCACCTTCCCGTCAGGCGAATGCTTTGGGGCAGTATATTTATGGAGAGGCACAATTATCCTCCAATCGCGCTGCTAGGGCATAAAGCTGATGTTCCAATGGTCAAAAAAGGTAGTTAAATCCGTCACGTTCAACCCAGAGCTTGCTGATGAAAGCTTGTTAGCGCAAGTAGAAAGTTATTTGGAAAAACAACCAGACAAGACTTTCAGCGACCTCTGTAAAGAAGCCTTGTGGCAATCTTTATGTGTACCGGAATCTGTACAACCTGCTCCACAAACAGCGGCAACAACACCGATTGAACAACAAATCGGTGAACTGCAACGTCAAGTGGCTGGACTTGAGGAACGTTTTTTTGCCAAGGGATCTAATCGTTTGGAGGCGATGGAACATCATCTACTGCAACTTTCTCAACAAGTTGCACAACTGGCGCTCATAGTCAATGATCGATCATTCATTCCGTCTCCAAGTCAATTAGAAGTAGTAAATAATACTTCTTATACTGTTGCTACCCCTCCTCAAGAGGTTGACCCCGTAATCAGTCGCCTTAGTCAGTTTCTCGATGATTTTTAAGGAAAAATCAGGTTTGTGAGCAGTTTTTGCTCATGTTAACAATCCTTAATAGTTAATACTATTAAGGATTATTAATGTTTGTATCTAGAAATAGATTTGTGTACGTATAATAACCGCTCTTATTAGCAAGCAGATTTTACTCAACAGTAACTTAGATAAATCGGGAATTTTAGTATTAAGTATGTTTAATTACTAGGAGGGTTTATCTGTCGATAATCTAGAGCAGTGTTACCAGGTTTTAGGTGTTTCATCTGATGCTTCTATTGATGAGATTAAGCAAGCTTACAAATTCAAACTCCAGATGTCAAACACGAGGAAAATAGGATACGCTCGCACCTCTACATCCAAAAATTCGCTAACTTTTATGTTGAAGCAACCTAATATTATTAGTACATATTTTTACTAGATTCTTTTTTTACTCTGCACACTGTATAAATGCTAGAATCCTCAAGTAGACAGTTAGGATACCTAGATGCCAGTTGTAACTAACTCAATTAAGTTTGGTACAGACGGCTGGCGGGGCGTTATCGGTGACGAGTTCACCTTTGAACGTCTAGCCCTGGTCGCGCCAGTTGCCGCAAAAGTATTATATGATACGTATTTTTCTACGGTGGGTAGCCGGACAATAATTGTCGGTTATGATCGCCGATTCATGGCTGAAGACTTTGCTCGTGCTGTTGCCGATACTGTCAGTGCTGTGGGATTTGATGTGCTATTGAGCGAGAGCTATGCCCCAACCCCAGCTTATAGTTGGGCAGCAAAAGAACTCAATGCTTTAGGGGCGCTGGTAATTACGGCCAGCCATAACCCTGGTAAATATTTGGGTTTAAAAGTCAAGGGTTATTTTGGTGGATCAGTACCTTCAGAAGTCACAAAAAAAATAGAAGAGCAGTTGTCAGTGGGAGTACCTCTAGCAGCTACCCCAGGTAAGCAAGAGAAATTCGATCCTTGGCCCAGTTATACCCAAGCGCTAGAACGTAAAGTTGATATTGCCAAACTTCGAGAAGCGATCGCATCTGGTAAATTAACGTTATTTGCCGATGTCATGCATGGCGCTGCGGCTGGCGGATTGGCGAGACTACTAGGCAATCAAGTCAAGGAAATTAACAGCGAACGTGACCCCCTATTTGGTGGTGGTGCGCCGGAACCCTTGCCTAAATACCTTTCAAAGCTATTTGAAGTCATCAAGACTCACCGAGAAACCGATAAATCAGGTTTAACGGTGGGGTTGGTATTTGATGGAGACTGCGATCGCATTGCAGCAGTGGATGGAGAAGCAAACTTCCTAAGTTCCCAAGTCTTAATACCGATATTAATCGACCACTTAACCCTACGGCGCGGTTTTAGTGGAGAAATAGTCAAAACTGTCAGTGGTTCCGACTTGATGCCCCTTGTAGCAGCACTGCATAACCTCTCAGTCTTTGAGACAGCAGTTGGTTATAAATATATTGCTGACAGAATGTTAGTAGCAAAAGTGTTGCTAGGTGGCGAAGAATCGGGAGGAATTGGCTATGGCAGCCATATTCCCGAACGCGATGCCCTGCTGTCAGCATTGTACGTCCTAGAGGCGATTGTAGAATCTGGTTTGGATTTAGGCGAGTATAATCGCTACTTGCAAAAACAGACAGGTTTTATCTCAGCTTACGATCGCATTGATTTACCCTTAGCAAGTATGGAAGTGCGATCGCGTCTTTTGCAACAATTGCAAACCAAACCCTTAACAGAAATTGCAGGTAAAGCAGTAATTGATTGCCAAACAATTGACGGCTACAAATATCGCCTCGCTGATAAAAGCTGGTTAATGATCCGGTTTAGCGGTACTGAACCAGTTTTACGCCTCTACTGCGAAGCCTCGACAATTGAGCAAGTGCATCAAACTCTTGCTTGGGCGAAACAGTGGGCGGGGTAAAATTTATTATTAGTCATTAGTCATTTACCAAGGACAAATGACTAATGACCAATGACCAATGACAAATGACAAATGACCAAATTACTTGTAGTAGCCACAGGAAATCCAGGTAAGTTGCGAGAAATGCAGGCTTACCTGGAAAATTCTGGTTGGGAATTAACCCTCAAACCTGAAGAATTAGAAATTGAAGAGACAGGCGAAACCTTTGCCGCCAACGCTTGTTTGAAAGCATCACAAATTGCTAAAGCTACGGGGAACTGGGCGATTGCTGATGATTCGGGTTTGCAAGTAGATGCCCTAAATGGCGCACCAGGGGTTTATTCTGCACGTTACGCCAAAACCGACTCAGAACGGATTGCTAGGTTATTGAAAGAATTAGGCAACGAGGTAAATCGACAAGCTCAATTTGTCTGTGCAGTAGCGATCGCTCGTCCTGATGGTGCGATCGCATTAGAATCTGAAGGTATTTGTCGTGGTGAAATTCTTCACGCACCTCGTGGTGATGGTGGTTTCGGGTACGATCCAATTTTTTATGTGCAAGAGTTGCAATTGACCTTTGCTGAGATGACACGAGAGTTGAAGGGTTCAATAAGTCATCGAGGCAAGGCTTTTACAGCTTTACTTCCGCAACTGGAGAGAGTTAGGAGTTAGGAGTAGAGACGCGATTAATCGCGTCTGTACAAGAGTAGGATTTATGAATTCTGTTAAATCTTCATTCATTTAGTCCTGACTCACAACCCATAACTCTTAACTCATAACTTTTTTAAACTGCTTCTGTGTTCTTTTCGCCAGTACGAATCCGAATCACTTGCTCAACAGGCGAGATGAAAATTTTACCATCGCCGATTTCACCAGTGCGGGCAGCAGCAATAATTTTGTCTACCACCATATCAACTTGATTGTCGTCAACGACGATTTCCACTTTGAGTTTTTGCAAAAACTCAACGGTGTACTCAGAACCACGATACCGTTCAGTTTGGCCTTTTTGCCGTCCGAACCCCCGAACTTCAGAAACAGTCATACCAACAATACCTGCGTTAACCAAGGCAATTTTTACCTCATCTAGCTTAAATGGGCGGATAATAGCTTCTACTTTTTTCATCTTCTTGACTCCTGACTTCTACTAGCTTCGTTTATATATCTAACCAGATCCTTTGTCTGAAGCTGTAACTACCAGTGCTTTTCCTAAAAGATATGTAATAATTACCACTTTTTTAAAGTGTAGATTCTTTGCTTGATGTTTGAGACATGAGAACCAGCAAGGATTTATTAATTAAATAATCTTTGAGGTTCTAATATAAAGAATTTGCTGTCAAGCTAGCATATTATGTAGCTTTTATAACCTAAAAATAGATAAATTTCGCTATTTAGCAGATATCTTCAGATATTTAGAGAGTGATTGCAGAGAAATTGTTCGTTAGCCTGCTGCTGACTGCGGGAATGTCAACTAACGTTTCTGATGTTCAAACAAAGGACGTACAACGAAATATCCAGCGCTAAAGGCAGTAAGCATAATTAGCAAGATGGTGATAATTAACCACCAGCCATTGAGTCCCTTGGGATCTGACTCAGTAGTGGAATAATAACTTACTTGTTGCTCTTCTATAAAAACTGGTTCTTGTATGGGGAAATTCATTTCCATTACAGGTGTTGCAAAGTTTTGGCGACGGCTTTTTTCGGGTGGGGCTTTGGAGACAGCAGGTGGACGCGGATGAGCAACCTGCTGGCGTGGAGGCGCTTGAGTTACTGGCACTTTAGCGGCGCTTTTCACATCGCTAGAAGCTTGGGTGGCTTGCTGATAGCTAGGCGCAACATGGGAATCCACAAAATTTTGCAAATGAGAAAAAGAATCAACAACTTTGATAATTTCTTGGCGTAATAGTTGATTTTCTTGTGTTAGTTGCTGATTTTGGGTAGTGAGTGCATTTAGCCTCGCCTGTGCTGCTTGCAACTCTGCTGACAATTCTCTGTATACAGATAGTGGTACAGAGGGAGGGTAGGCTTGAGTAGTCGGTGTTGGCGAATTTCTGTGAACAGAACCTATGGTTGTTCGCATCGGTGGCTTGGTATTAAAAATCAAGGTAAGTAGATCGTACAGAGATGCTAACAGAGATAGTCAGCCCTGAAACTATGCCCAAGAATAATAGAAAAATTCCGAAAGGGCAAAGATTTGTTATTTGGGCATTGGAAAGAGGCAGAGGGGCGGGGTGCGGGGGGCAGAGGGGAAAACTCTTCTCCTCTGCTCTCTGCCCAAGTTCTCAGTCCTCTTGATAACTGACTACGAGGTTAATTTCGTAACAATGGGAAGAAGTGTCCTACAGGGCCTTGCCCTTTGCCAATATCTAGGGCGTAAGTGAGTGCAGTAGTCACATACTCCTTAGCCTGTTGCACTGACGACCACAAGTCATTTCCCTTAGCCAGATTAGCAGCGATCGCAGCTGATAGTGTACACCCAGTACCGTGAGTATTTTTTGTCTCTACTTGCTGGCAAGTCAAAACTTCTAACTTGTCCCCATCAAACCAGATATCAACGCCACGCAAATCTCCCTGCATACCGCCGCCCTTGACTAAAACAGCCTTCGTCCGTAAAGTCTTGTGAATAATTTCAGCAGCAGCTTGCATATCCTCCACGGAATTAATTTCTAACCCGCTTAAAATCTGGGCCTCGTAGCGATTCGGCGTGATGATAACAGCCTTGGGAATCAGGACATGGGATAGAGTCTTCACAGCATCATCATCAATCAATTGTGCGCCTGTACGTGACACCATTACTGGATCAACTACTAGATTCTCGATTTCTAAAGCTTCCACCTGCTGGGCAACAGCAAAAATAATTTCCTGATTGAGCAACATACCGGTTTTGGCAGATTGCACACCAATGTCCTCAACTACTGCCTGAATTTGCGCCACAACAGCCTCTGTTGCCATAGCATCTACCCTTTTCACTCCTAGAGTGTTTTGTGCCGTGACGCAGGTTATAGCGCTAGTACCGTGGACACAGTGAAAAGCAAAAGTGCGTAAATCAGCTTGAATTCCTGCACCACCACCACTATCTGAACCAGCAATGGTTAAAGCAACAGTTATTCTGGAGTTTATTTCAGTATTCATTATTAAAGAGAAAATTTTGATACAGCAGAATTAAGGAGCCAGAAAGGGCTACGCGCCCCTAACAGAACTAAAACACGCTTTATTGACTTAGCTTGTATATAACACCCAACTTGAAGTCTGCTGTATGTGTTTCTGTAGGTTGCTAAACCTCGTCTACCTTGAGAACCATAGTTTTGTAGGTTGGGTGGAGTGAAACGCAACCCAACATTACATAAATATATCCTTTAAAAAACTCTAGGTTTCAACATAGATGAGGTTTAATTTTGAATTGGTAATTGAATAACCTTGCTTTTACCAGGATTCATCAACCGATATGGGTCAACTATTTCTTTAAATTTTAACTGTTCAGGAGCAATAACTTTTCTGCCTCCGTCTTCCATAATATACGTGTGGGGATTGCCAATACTTACACCTTGTTCTTCGTGATAGCGAATAATTTCATTGAGGCGTTCTTCTGTGGTGTAGCGAACAAGTTGCAAACCAGCAATAACTACAGCACCGTTCAGGCGAAAAAATTCTAAATGCATCATCACTTCATCGCCAAAGTGATGATAGAACTGCTCTACCACTTGCAAACTGCAATGGCTAGGGAACATACTTTGTAAGTAGGTAATTGTAGTATCTACACTCCGGGCGTGTAAGGTAGTGTGGTTCCAGCTAAATTCTATTAAATGTGTTCCTTTGGCTGCTTCCTCGGCTGGTTTTTCATAAGTAATTTGGCCGCCATATTGCTGCACCAAACCCGGTAAGAATTCCAAACTCGATTCAGCAATTATCAAAGATACTGCGTGAGTCCCTTCAGGAATGTACTGTTGTAGGGCGTGAAAATATTGGGGTATTGGGGATGCAAAGACAGAAATCAACTTTTTAATCATGCCATCAGCATTACCAAGAGCCTGACCAAATTTTGCTGCTGTCATAAAGTCGTCAAATGTGACAATGACTTCTGCCCAAGGATAAGCTGGCCCCAATGGGATTTCTACTTCGGTAATGATGCCGTTAATTCCCCAAGCATGATTCACCTTGTGTACATCATCACCGCGTAATTCGATCGCACGAGGTTCATCTTCTACAGTTATTACTCGCAGTGCTAAGATATTACCGCGATCGCTTAGTAACCCATATTGGATCGAGCCAACACCCCCACTTCCCCCAGCAATAAATCCGCCAATTGTCGCTGTGCGGTAAGTCGAGGGTGCCATCCGAATTTCCCAGCCAATCTCTCTGGCTTTTTTATCCAAAGCCGCCAACTTCACGCCAGCTTCTACCCGCGCCACCCCCGGTTTTATCCAAGGAATCCCTTGCATCCGGGTCATATCTAGGATTACACCGCCATGTAAGGGTACGCATTGCCCATAATTTCCTGTTCCCGCACCCCTCACTGTCACGGGTATACGGTGTTTCGCACAGGCAGCTGCAACTTTTAAAACCTCTGCTTCATTGGCGGGACGCACTACAATATCCCCGACTTTCCCCTCTAGTTTCGGTATCAGTACCGGGCTAAAGTTGTGATAATCCTGAGATAATTTTGCTACTTGGGCAGAATCGGTAATGGTTTCTATACCTTCTAGAGAATTAATCAGGGCATCCAATTTTATCGTCATAGTTGATATCCTTTTTTTGACGCATAGGGACGCATGGGTTCGCAGAGAATTAACTCCTCTGTGTTTTTAAATTTTAATTCTCATTTTTTACAGCACTTTCATGCCACTTATTTAATATAAATTGGTTTGCCTTTGAAGTAGGCAAGGATTTTAATTGCTGAGTTGGGATGTGTAATAAGACACCAAGGGTCTTTCTGGAAAATTGCTGCGACTGTAATTTTGGGAATACTTTGTGCTATGGCGTTCACGGCATCAATGCCATAAAGAAATCTACCGTACCCCCCATCAATAATTGAGTAGCGCTGGAAAGCTGAAAGTTACTCATTTTGATATTGACATCTAAACCGTAGTCTTTGTAGATACCAGTGGCTATCACCTGGTAAAATTCGCCGTGTTCTGCTTGTGCTATCCAGTTTTTACCTAACGTAACTTTATCCAACTGAGAATTGCTAGTTGATGGTTGGTTGCTGTTAGTACAAGCAGCAATAACGCTGCTACCAATCCAGATAGAAGCGTATTGAATAAAATTGCGGCGACTAAGGCGATGAATTGCTGTTGATGAGGGTGATGACAGATTCATAAAACAGTATGATGCTTTCTCCTATCTGCCGTTGTAGCTGAATCTAAATGTACATTCTAGAATCAACTTTTGATTCACTAGTGAATAGGGCTGAATTTCTAAAGCACGTTTAAAAGCTCGGATAGCTTCACCATATTCTCCTAGTGCTGCATAACACAACCCCATACCGTGAAGTGCCCCAAAATGTATCGGATTTATTTGTACAACCATCTGACAATCTGCCAAAGATTTTTGATAATCACCAATACTGTAATAGAGGAAAGCACGACGATTCCAGGCTTCGGCAAAATCTGGCTGGTCTTTAATTAGTGCCGTTAGCGCTGTTTCAGCTTCAGCAATTTCACCCGCATCCAGTAACTTTTGACTACGGTCAATTATTTCCAGCCCATAGATTCCCTTTTGCTGAAACCAAATCCGCCAAATTTTTCTGGTTGCTTTGTCCCGGACTGTAGCATCGGGGTTTTTCAACTCTTCAAGTAAGGAATTGATAGATAAAGAATCCATGAATTTGAAATCAGTGAATATACCTTTGTATTAACTTTCTCACAAAATATATCTACTGAGCCATTTTTAAAGTCATCTTTAAATTCACGCTGATTAATCGCTATTTATGAATTTCCTGTGTGCTTTATTGTATTCAGCAATATGACTAATATTACACTCGACATTCAGGGTCATAAAAATAAAAACTCGCTAGAGGTAGTTGACGCATTCCTAGTGACTAATAGCGGAGAAAACATCCCTAAAGAAATAATGACTATGCCTAATTTGGGATTTACCAGAAATTAGCAAGCACTTTGGGATTGCAGAAGCACAGTTGCGTCCTACTTTATTTGAACAAACTAAGAGCATATTTATAGCGTTGTTGATGCGATCGCCTTTGAAGGTGTTGACCGTGCATATTCTCAGCGATCTGGCTGCGATCGGTTATCCTAACAAGCCGTTGATGAAGTCTTTGTGTTTGGTGCAGATATATGTAACTGTCTGCTTATTCGCTGCACCATAAGGTATCGAGCTGGGCAATATTATGATGTGATATTCTATACATATTTAATAGATGATAATTTGGAATAATATAGCTATATTATTCCTGGTTTAGGAAATGCAGGCGATGTCTACACTTATTGGACACAAAATAAGCTGATTACCCATCAACAAATTACCATCAATGCAGTAATTAATGGGAGACTTCATTAACATTGATTAATAACTTTTACATTCCTCAAATTAGATAATTATTTTAAACAAATCCGTAATAAATATATTGCACAACTACAGAAAAGTCTCTCCGTCTATTTCTTGAACATCTACTATAGCGTTTCCTAGTCTGCTGAGGTGCAAATCTCTGCGTACCTCTGCGCTTTACTTTGCGTCCCTTTGCGTTTCAAAATATTATCTGTACCTCACATAACTGGGAATCGCTATAAGTAAGTTAGCATCATAAAACCAAACTATGTAAATAAAAATGAACTAGGCTAAAACCCTATTGCCTTATCCCAACGACAATTATTTACGCTCACTTATTTGTAATATTGAATACTTAAGTTTTGAGACTGGAATATGCCGACTGATTACCACTTCTAATTGATTAAAATCATAGGGTTTAGTAATACAATCATCAAATCCTGCAAGCATAGTGGATTCATCATCTTGTACCTCTGTTAGAGGGGTTACTGCAATAATTGGAATAGTAGCAGTTTTTGAATTGTGTTTGAGGTCATCAATTACTCGGTTAGCACTCAAATTAGATAGCATCGTATCTAGTAGGATTAAATCTGGTTGATGAGTTTGTGCTAACATCACAGCCCTCACCCCTTGCTTGGTACAAATGCATGAAAAATTTAATATTCTTAGATGAGAATTAAGTAGCTCTAAATCATGTAGATTATGTTCTACAACCAAAATTAAAGGCATTCCATTCATTAGCAGTTAGTCCTATCCAAAAAAGGCTACGCATAAAGACTCCGCTTATTAGGAAAACCAAGAGGTACTTTTTTCTGGCATGTGCTTAAGTAAATATACGAGGGTGCATTCTGCCAATTAACTAGGCCATGAAATAAATAGACTGGTGTATAATCCATTAGGTTATCCATCTATGCTAAATTGCAAGAAAAACACAACATAACAATATCAAGCAAATAGTAGCATATATGATGCGTGTACTAACAATATTGATTAAATAATCACGATTTTCTGGCTAGTACTACACCTAATTCCTTCAATTTAGCAGGGAGAAGGAACGCACCCTTTAAAACGCTAGATACATTTCTTTCTATTTCCCTTCTGCCTTTTCTTGTAATTGACGTGCATAAGCGATCGCTTCTGTTGGCGTTGAGACTTTCCCCTCAGCTTGTGCTACGGCAATTTCTGTCAAAAGTTGTCCAATGATTGGTGAAGCTGGAATATCTAATGCTATGATCAACTCCTTCCCGCTCACTAGTAGAGAGGGATGAGCAACCAGATCGTCAGGGTTAAGGTAGCGGTTGATTAAAAGTGTCAAGACAGGGCAGTCCCTTGCTTTGGTTTCCAAACTTGTAGCGACTTGTGGCTTGTCACCAGATATCGCCTCTACCAAATTATCAAGTGCCACAGCCAATACTACCGCAGTGGGAAACACAATATCTGCGTCACGGAATAATAAATATTGTTCTCGCAAAGACATATCAACTACTTTAAACTGCGGTAACAATTTCAGAGCAGTGGTTACACCCCGAATTTCGGCACGACTATAAGTTAGTTGTTGTAGCTCTATTTCTGCTAATTCTGGATTGGGATTGACAAGACAAGCAAGTTTGGCAATACCTAACCAAGTCGTTTTGATACTATCGCGGACATATTCTTGGAGTTTTACGCCTAATTGTTGCCAATTTTCTGTGATTAAGGCGGCTGCATCGTCAACTGCGGCTAGTTTGCTCAAGCTTTCACGAGTAGCATTTTTGAAGAAAGGAGCAAGTAAACCATCTTCCCAAGCACTTGCGATCCAAGGAGTACCTTGAGAATTTGCCAGTAGATAGCCAATTTCTACCCGAACTCGTTCGGCTGCAACTTTGCTCAGATGTGATGCTAAAGAACAAATTGCGATTCGGGTAGCTGGCTCAATAGTAAAACCTAATTGGGCGGCTTGGCGATAACCTCGCATTAAGCGCAAAGGATCATCTTCTAAGTTTGCGGGTGATATCATTCGCAAAATGCCCTGTTGTAAGTCTACATAGCCTTGTAGAGGATCGATAATTTCTTGTGTATAGGGATTATAGGCGATCGCATTTACTGTAAAATCTCGTCTGTGCAAATCAACCTCTAAACTATCTCCTTCCTGTTGGGCAAAGTCGGCTGTGGCGTGGGGAAAAACCACACGAGCAATTTGTCGTTCTGCATCTAGTAAAACAAAACCAGCTTTGTAATGATGAGCGATCGCTCTTGCTACCTTTACCGCTTTCGATGGTATAACAAAATCTAGATCCAGATATTCACGAGTTCTGCCAAGTAGCGCATCTCGCACAGCGCCACCTACCATGTAAGCGGGTTGTGGCAAGAATTCTAAACTAAAAGGCCAATTTTCGGGAGCTAGGGTAGAAGGAATTGATTCAAGCATTGTAATAAAAATCAACCCAGCAACTCATGAATAACGGTTGGGCTTAAGTTAGATTAACAATAAAGGCCCCTGGAGTTGGTTCTATTATGTGTATTTGTGTGAACTGCCACTATGTAGACAGCTGTGTTACCTATCATGCCGTAGAAGGGCAGCACCAACAGCCTCACTTGACTGAAACACCCAGTTTTGATCCGAATGAACCTTCTATCAATGTCAATATTCGGACAAACGATGATGTGATTGAGATGGAATGGGATGTTGTTGGTTGTCTCAGCTTCAAGCGGGAAACGGGTAAGTGGTCGAAATTGCGTCCTGGTGAATTAGTGCCGACTTGAGAAGTCAAAAATACTATATTATGCCTCAGTCCATTAATAACAAAATCTTGACAATTCCATCCCAAGTTTCCTAGTGAGAGTAAAAGTATTTAGTTTGACTTTACACACCTAGGTTATTCGTGGGGGTAGAGCGATCGCTAAAACCCTTTTTCTTTCGTTCAACCCCGCGGAATGCCTGCGTTGTAAGCAATTTGAAGACGGTAGACCCTTATCCTATTGTCAATAATTTAAGCTGAATGACAGGTAAATTAGATACCTGCTAAAATGAACCTTTCAAAAATTGTCATAGTAAGGATTATAAAAGGGTAGAGTTTTTCAATTACTTCCCCTCATGGGGATAAAAACAAAGTGAAAATTCATAACTATGATGTGCTTGAATAGATACATCAAGTTAACTATAGAAAAATCAATATTTTAATTAACTTTGACTACAGAACTAAAACACTTCACAGCAACAAAGTACGCTTTATCACTACACACCACTACTCCCGAATTAGGATTGGCAATTAGTAACTTTGCTGGTGAGCATCGCTCACAAGTTTGGAATTTGGGGCGTGATTTATCTAGCTTAATCCATGAATATTTAATTGACTTCATCAAACCGCAAACTTGGGCAGATTTGTCTTTCATCGCAGTTGCAAAAGGCCCTGGTGGCTTTACAGGAACTCGCATTGGCGTTGTCACTGCTCGAACTTTAGGGCAACAATTAGATATCCCTATATTTGCAATTTCAACTTTAGCTGCGGTAGCTTGGGCAGAAGCAGGCAAAAGTCCAAATCCAAAAACTATTGCGGTGGAAATGCCAGCACAACGAGGTCAAATTTTTGCTGCTATTTATCAGTTTGAGCCAGATGTTTCTAACCTAAAAGTGTGTTTACCAGATAGAGTATTCACACCAGAAGCATGGCAGGAAACTTTAGGGAATTGGAACACTAATTATCAGCTAATTCAAGCAAAATCTGGGTTAGCAGCGACGGTGACAAGTATTTTAGAATTAGCTAATCTGGATTGGCAAGAGGGCAAGTATCCTAATTGGTCAGAGGCTTTGCCATATTATGGGCAACATCCAGTAGAAGTTTAACTGATATGTGTCACACTCCATAAATCTAAAATCAAAATAGCCACAGCCAAACGGGGAGAGTAAGCAACAATACTATAGCCCCAGCAGCTAGGGCTGTAACTGCCAGATCGCGATCGAGATTGAATGTCTCAGCAATTACCAATGTTGCGAAAGCTGGAGGCATGGCCATTTGTAGCACGATTATCTTTGCGATCGCTCCAGTTATTCCAAATACTGGTAGAATACTCCCCAATATCAAGGGAACTAGCAGCATTTTGATTCCCAAGCTCATCCCTACTTGTGGTAGGCTACGCCAAGATTTGAGTAGCGCCAGTCGCATTCCAATTAATACTAGGGATAAAGCTACACTACTCCAAGCAAATTTTTCTAACCAGAATTCTGCAACTGTAGGAATTGTCACCTGCCGAAACAGCAAGCCAAATCCGAAACCCCACAGTGCAGGATTAATTAAGATAGACTTGGCAATCTGCCAATGATTCTGAACACCACCGCCAAAACGCGCTGCTAGTAATACACCCAAACCGTAAGTTCCTGGGAATGAACCTAACAAATCGTAAAATAATGCCCAAGCGAAGTATTCCTTGCCTACCATTGCTAAGGTAATGGGAAAACCAAGATAACCTGTATTACCCAACATTGCGGCTAATATCAAGCTAGCCTGAGTTGGTGGTTGGAGGACAGTATTTCTAAAATAGGCTTGTCCTTTAATGGCTAACCAAGCTAAAAATGCTCCGAGTAAAATGGCTAGGTAAGCGATCGCAGGTGCAATCCAAATTTGCCCTGACAAGCTGGATTGACGCAAAAAAGATACTATGCTTATGGGTACTCCCACCCAAAAAAGAAACTGTCCCAAACGTGTAGGAACTGTTACAGGTAGTTTGCGTCCCAGAACAAAACCTACCAGGACTAATCCTCCCAGCTTGACGTATAGTTCTAAAAGGTTTGTCAAGATTGCGCCTAAAAACCACAGATGTAAAATGCTACCTGTTACGTCTACTTTTGTCCAGTGCAAAATCTGTTATGGCTATCCCACAAAAACAGGAGTTTACCCTTGAATAAGGCAGGGTTTTCTGGAAAACCGCAAAACTCATCGAATGACCTTGGTGATGATATTCCAGTGGCTGTACGTGATACACCTGTTGCAGCACGCAAAATGTGGTTGCAGCCCCAAATTATGATGATTGGCGGAGTGGTGGGATTTATCCTGCTGGCTTTAATTAGCGGTTTTTTGTTTTTCGTCACTGCACCCAAAAAAATCGCCGATTCTCAACCTTTACCAGCGACTTCTACTCCTCCGACTCCAGCACCATCTAATAATTCTAGCGATACTATATTAGGGCATTTTCCTTACCCAGAAGCCCCTCAGTCAGAACTAGTAACCATCTCCGCAAATAGGGGCATTAGAATGCGAAAATCTGCTGCCCAAAAGTTTGAGGAGATGGTAGCAACAGCCCGGAGTGCAGGTGTAACTTTAGTGCCAATTTCTGGCTTTCGCTCACTTAAAGACCAGGAACAATTGTTTTTTGGTGTCGGTGCCCAACGAAATCAAACGCCAGCAGAACGGGCTGCCCTCAGCGCTCCTCCTGGTCATAGCGAACATCACACAGGTTATGCTGTGGATGTTGGGGATGGATCAGTACCAGCAACTAATCTCCAAACCAATTTTGACAAGACCAAGGCTTATCAATGGCTGCAAGCAAATGCAGCACGCTTTAGCTTTGAAATGTCTTTTCCTAAAGATAATGTTCAAGGTGTGAGTTATGAGCCTTGGCACTGGCGTTTTGTTGGCGATCGCAACAGCTTGGAAATGTTTTACAAAGCCAGAAATTTGAAACCCGCTAAGATATCGCCATAGGAGTTGTTCGATTTTAGATTTTAGATTTTAGATTTTCCTTCAATCCAAAATTCAAAATCTAAAATTGGCAGAGCAGGTCGCTTCGCTCCAATTAAAAATTAAAAATTATTAATTAAAAATTGCAAGACGTTAGTGGACTCGCTCTAAGGCAATACAGTTCAGATAAGCATTTCTTTTTTCTCTCAGTGCCGCGCCAGTTGCTACCCTGCGGGAACGCTTTCAGCGAACAAGTCGGGGAACCCGCCCAACGCACTGGCTTCTCTGCGTCTCTGTGGTAGCCTGCGGCAAGCCGCTTTGCGTCTACGTAAAAAAATTGACTTTGACAAAGAGTTTTAGCCTTAACTGAACCGTATTGCGCTCTAATGGACTTGCAAAAAATAAATTATCCCAAATTATTTGTATATTTGTAGGGGCCCAAGGACTTGCGCCCCTACCCAAACTGGTCGGGAAATTTTATATCGATGACAAAGTAAAATTACGGTAATCACAAGTTCCAATTTTATACTTTCTTCGGCGCTGGTTTCTGATACTTACCTGGATACTTGCGCTGAAAATATTCCTCCATAATTTGTAAGATCATTGGCGCAGCAATGCTACCACCGCCACCGCCGGAATGTTCTGCAAATGCCACAATCACGAATTCTGGCTGTTCAGCAGGTGCATAAGCACCAAACCAAGCGTGATTTTGCTTAACACGTCCCTTCCAGGCTTCGGCAGTACCACTCTTACCCGCGACTGGGGGAACTGTTGGCTGATTCAAAGCCTTACCAGTACCTTCCGCTACTACTTTCCGTAGCCCTTGCCGGAGAACACTTATGGTTGCCGGCTTCATATTTAAAGATTCTCGCCAGCTTTTTGCTTCTTCATTGTCTTTAAGCAAATGCGGCTGGACTCTATAGCCACCATTCGCTGGCACGGCAAACATGATGGCGACTTGCAGGGGTGTAGTTTGTAAAGCACCTTGACCAATTGACATATTAATACTGTCTCCTACTGTCCAAGGTATCTTCCAAGCTTTCTGTTTCCATGTCTCATCTGGCACTAAACCTTTTGCCTCTTCATTGGCAAACTCAAAGCCGGTTTTTTTACCAAATCCATACTTGCGAGTCCATTCTATTAAAGTTGGGCCACCGACTCCGCGACCAATTTGATAGAAAAAGGTATCACTACTCCACTGTAATGCACCAACAAAACCCAACGGCCCGAATCCGGCGTGATTCCATTCACCAAATCGGGTACCGCCAAAACTTAAGGAACCGTAGGTTTGCAAGACTGTACTAGGAGAAAATTTACCGGATTCTAGACCAGCTGTGGTAGTGACAATTTTGAAGGTACTCGCAGGTGGAAAGGCGCTGAGGGCGCGATTCACCAAGGGATGATCTGCACCTTGTACAGTTTCCCAATCTTTTTGGCTAAGTTTCTGCTTCGAGAAAATATTGGGGTCAAAGGTGGGATGAGATACCATTGCTAAAACAGCACCGTTCTTGGGGTCAAGTGCGACAATTGCACCGTCGCGATCGCCTAAAGCTTTTTCTGCTGTCTTTTGCATATTTAAATCTAGGGTCAAGTGCAAATCTTTACCAGGCTTCGCTTGCTTCTCCCCCAAAACCCGGAGTGGTCGACCTGCACCATCGACTTCTACCTGCTGACCCCCCCATTCGCCTCGCAGACTTATTTCATAAGCTTTTTCAACTCCCATTTGACCAATCACATCACCTAATCTGTAGCCCTCCTGCTTCTTTTCTTTTAATTGGTCGGCGGTCAGTTCTCGCGTATAGCCTAATACATGAGCTAATTCCTTGCCGTGGGGGTAGTAGCGAACGGCTTCTGTATGAATTTCTACATCTTTAAGTTCTGTTTGATACTCCTTCAATGCCGTAATTTGTGCTTCGTTCAAGTTACGAGCAATCCTTATAAGTGAAGAAGAGTTAGCACCTGCCTCTTCTAATTTCTTCTCCATCTCTTCTTGGGGAATCTCAAGAATTTGAGATAGACGTGCCCCCACAACTGACCATGCAGGCTTGGTATGTGCCATCGGCCACAAATATACAGAGCGAGGATAGCTAGTACTGGCTAAAAGTTTGCCATTACGGTCAAAAATATTACCCCGTTCTGGTTGTTTGGCAATCATCCGAATTCGATTTGACTCAGCTCGTTTTCGGTGGCTTGCTCCTTCAGTAATTTGCAAATATGCCAAACGAACACTGATTCCCGTCAGCATTAATAGAGTAAATATAATCAAAAATATCGGCTGGAAACTCTGTCCAACTGTACGTGTATTTTTTTGTCCGCCAAGTGGAGATGGTTTAAATATAGTCATAAGACAAAGAAGATTTCAAAATTAAGATTATCTGTAAACAATTCTGCTCATTTCTTAGCAGGTATTTAATAGCAAACTAATAGGCAGTGATTAATTGTTTTCAATTAATACCATAAGCTACTCTCTTCCATCTCATCGCCCAAAGGCTTTTTGAATTCTGAATTTTGCACACTAGTACAGGTCGGCGGAAATAAACCACCCATTCCAAATGGATAAAACACTTAGGCTGTATTCATTTTTAATTTTTTTAGCGCAGCGTAAAGCCTTCGGCATGGCTTCGCTTAGAGCGAGTCTGCGAGCGTCACTTTTAATTTTTAATTCCGCCTTGCGGTACTAGTCTCCAGTGCCATGTCCTGAATTCTGAGTTTTTGCTTCTGATGGATCAGGCTGAGATTTTTTATACTTACCTGGATACTTGTGCTGAAAATAAGCTTCTAGCACTTGTAAAACCATAGGCCCACAAATAGTACCGCCGTGTTCGCCAGAGTTTTCACCAAAAGCCACAACCACAATTTCCGGCTTATTACTAGGGGCATAAGCACCAAACCAAGTATGATTTGGGCGACCAACACCAGCTTCAGCAGTGCCACTCTTTCCAGAAGCTGGGGCAATTGTCGGCACGTCTAAGCGCTTACCAGTACCCTCACTCACTACCTTTCGCAGTCCATCGCGGAGAACTTTGATCGTTGTCGGCTTCATATTTAACGATTCTCGCCAACTTTTTGCTTCTTCATTGTCTTTGAGCAAATGCGGCTGAACTCGATACCCGCCATTAGCAGGGACAGAAAACATAATCGCCGATTGTAGAGGTGTTACTTGTAAAGCGCCTTGACCAATTGACATATTAATGGTGTCGCCTACAGTCCAAGGTGTCTTCAAAACTTTCTGCTTCCATATTTCATCTGGAACCAAGCCTTTTGATTCTTCGTTGGGAAATTCAATGCCAGTTTTTTGACCAAATCCATATTTGCGGCTCCATTGGATTAAAGTTGGGCCACCAACTTTTCTACCAACTTGATAGAAGAAAGTATCACTACTCATAGCGATCGCTCGTGGAAATCCTAATGGCCCGAATCCGGCGTGGTTCCACTCACCAAAAGTCACGCCACCAACGGTAAGAGAACCAAAGGTCTGTAATATTGAGTCAGGAGAAAATTCACCTGATTCCAATCCGGCTGTCGTAGTGACAACTTTAAAAGTACTAGCAGGTGGAAAGGCACTCAAAGCACGATTAACCAAGGGATGATCTTTGCCTTGCACGCTTTCCCAATCTTTCTGGGAGAGTTTTTGCTTGGAGAAGATATTCGGGTCAAAGGTGGGGTAAGATACTAGCGCTAAAACAGCACCGTTATTTGGATCGAGTGCTGCGATCGCACCTCGTTGATTTCCTAAAGCTTTTTCTGCTGCCTGTTGCACATCCAAATCTATGGTCAGATGCAAATCGTTACCAGCTTTTGCCTGTTTCTCGCCCACAACTCGGATTGGTCTACCCGCACCATCCACTTCCACCTGCTGACCACCCCATTCGCCTCGTAGCACTTTCTCATAAGCTCTTTCCACCCCCATCTGACCGATTACATCCCCCAGTCGGTAGCCTTCCTGCTTCTTATCCTTTAACTGGTCTGCGGTCAACTCTCGCGTATAGCCTAATACATGAGCCAATTGCTTCCCATGAGGATAATAACGTACAGAATCTGTATTAATTTCCACTTCTGGGAGTTCATTTTTATACTCCTTAAGCGCCGTGATTTCTGCTTCATTGAGATCGCGAGCAATTCGGATGAGCGAAGAAGAATTAGCACCTGCTTGTTCTAATTTCTTTTCCATCTCATCTTGCGGGATGTTGAGAATTTGCGCTAGACGCGGGCCGACTACAGACCAAGAAGGTTTAGTATGTGCCATCGGCCACAAATATACAGAACTAGGATAGCGAGTACTGGCTAAAAGTTTACCGTTGCGGTCAAAAATATTACCTCGTTCGGGTTGTTTAGCAATCATCCGAATACGGTTCGCTTCGGCTCGTTCTCGGAGTTTTGGGCCTTCAACAATTTGCAAATAGGCCAAGCGAGCCTCAATCCCAGTGGTTATTAAGAGGGTAAATACGATTAAAAATATTGATTGGAAACCACGTCCTACTGTACGTGTATCTTTTTTGCTGCCAATTGATGGGAATAAAGACATAAGACAAAGAATGATTCTAAGAGCGGTATTATCTGTATACAATTACCCTAAACTCATGCCCAAGACTGGGTATGAAAAAATCGGGCAAGTATATTCTTGAACAATTGTTTTTGGCGGATACAATAAACCAAAGTGTCAAATATAGTCTGCCCAATAGACTACTGACAAAGTTACGTAAGATCACGGCATTCTACTAAGGATTATGGCTCAAATTGTCATGCAGAATCAGAGGGGGATAACAACTTTTCAGCCACTTGATGTTGAACTGCGTAACGTGTTCAAGTTTTTTAACCAAGAACCAGCAGTACACGGAATAGACTTGGATGTCAGACAAGGAGAATTTTTTAGTATTTTAGGCCCCTCCGGTTGTGGCAAAACAACAACACTACGCTTAATTGCTGGCTTTGAAATCGCTGATGCTGGCAAAGTGTTGATTCAGGGTCAGTCTATGACTAATGTGCCGCCTTACCGCCGACCCGTCAATACTGTATTTCAAAGTTACGCTCTATTCAATCACTTGAATGTCTGGGATAACATCGCCTTTGGACTACGGTTAAAAAAAATCCACAAATCGGAAATTGAAATTAGAGTTCAAGACGCTTTAAAGTTAGTGAAAATGGAAAGTTTGCGATCGCGCTTTCCCAGTCAACTTTCTGGTGGTCAACAGCAGCGAGTCGCCTTAGCAAGGGCTTTAGTCAACCGTCCCACGGTTGTATTACTAGATGAACCTTTAGGGGCGTTAGATTTAAAACTACGTAAAGAAATGCAGGTTGAGTTATCAAATTTACACAAAGACTTAGGAGTAACCTTTGTGATGGTGACACACGACCAAGAAGAAGCATTATCTTTGAGCGATCGCATTGCCGTCATGAACCAAGGCAAAATCGAACAAGTTGGCACTCCCAGCCAAATTTACGAACGTCCCCAGACATCTTTTGTTGCTGATTTTATTGGCGATACTAATTTATTTAGTGGTGAAATCGTAGCGGTAGACTCCTCTAGTATTAAAATTTCCACAAAAACAGGACTCTCAATTATCATTAACCGCGCTGAAGATACACCATCTCAATTATCACAAGCGGTAGTAGTGAGTGTGCGCCCAGAAAAAATACAGCTTTCGCTTTATCCACCCAATTTGCCAGCTAACTGCTTTGAAGGGCGGCTTATTAATGTTATGTATTTGGGCACACACGTTAATTATGTTGTGGAATTAACAAATGGTATTAGGATAAATGTATTGCAACCTAATACTTTTGGTGCTTTACCGGATAGCGACACGCCAATCTACGCTTGGTGGGCAGAAAATGATTGTTTAGCTATTAATCAATAGTTGTAATAGTCTATCTTCTATAAAGCTTATTTTTGATTTTTGCGAAGCTAGATGCAACTCAAAGAGCCTTTTTTCCTGTTGCCTCTTAAGCCAAATAATTATGGCTACGCCACGCTGGGCGAACAAAAATCAAAGCGCATTCCTATATAAAATTTAATAATGGAATAATACCTTGACCTTGTACTCGGAATATTAACCCATGTCAATTTTTAAAAGAGTTCCTTGGGTGTCCCTGGCGTTAGTACTGCTTAGTTACAGTACCTTGGGCTGGGTAATATCTGAAACACACGCTCCTCTGTTTGTGTGGGTGCTGACTGTGGTTGCAATCTTGCTTTTAATAGTGACGTTGACCACTCCTTGGCCGAAAATGACCTATTATCTCAGGATTTTGCTTAAATCAAACGTCAGGTCTTTTGGCGTTGCTGTCTTAGCAGCTTTCTTATTTTTTCTGATGATTGCCTGGTTTCGGGTATTTCTTGATACTTTACTCATCATTTCGGCAACTATATTAGTCAGAATAGATTTCCAAAGAGCAGGTCTTAGAGAAGGGCTAGCTTTTTTTACTGCATCTATCTTTTCATTTGCAGGTTTAGCTTTGGGTGCGCTAATTTACGAGTTAATATATTCCCACGTTCTCGTAAAGTTATGAAGTATATTCAAAAAAATTAGAGATGTCTGTGGTGGCCTGCATAAAAGCTTCAAAACTCATGTTTATTACCTAAATATTTATAAATGAAGGCAGGAGGAAAACTGTACTTCCCTATGAGACGCTATGCGAATAGACAAGCTCTTTTACCACTAATTTTCCTGCCCTGTCCCCTTGCCCCTTCAAAATGCAGGCTGGTCAAATAGGAGTAGAGAAAGGAAAAAATCCATGATAAAAATGGATACCCAACTAGTAACAACTGCCTTTGTTGCCGATTCTCCTACTTCCTTAGCTCCCCCCTTAGTAGTTAAACCCCAACTACAGCCGATGACAGCAACCAGTAAACCAAAAATAAACCCTTTTAACAAAATAATAAACAAATCTGATGGGTCTAAAAAATTTCTGACTGATTCTAAAAATGTTTCGGGAATAATTTTGTAAAAGTATGACCCGGCAAAAACTCCACCGATAATCCCAGTAACTAAAGCCAAAATCGTCATCAAAGGCACCATCAAACAACAAGCAATTACTCTAGGAAGTACTAGATAATCAATGGGATCAGTTTTGAGCATATAAAGTGCATCAATCTGCTCAGTTACCCGCATTGCACCTATTTCTGCTGCAAAAGCAGAACCCACTTGTCCTGCCATAATACTAGCGGTTAAAATTGGAGCTAATTCTCTACAAAAAGCTAAGGCAAAAGCACCTCCCACAGCATTTTCAGCCCCAAATCGGACTAATTCTCTTGCCGTCTGAATAGTAAAAATCATTCCTGCAAAACCGCTAACTAGGAGAACTGGAGAGATAGAACAGGGCCCAGCAGTCACCAGATGTTGCATAATTTTGCGGTAGTAAGTTTTTCCCTGAATAAAATGTAGCCACACTTGACCGAAAAGCAGCACTGCCGCACAACAGCGTGCAATATGAGATTGCTCAAAATTTGTTTTTAATCGCAATTTTATCGTCCTTAAGACTGGCTTTTTTTTGCAAATTATTGTTATATCAATTCTTCAAAATAAAACTACAGACACAAATGCTGGAAACCCAGCTAGATGTAATCTGGCTTTCTCAATTACGTCGTAGACGCACGAAGTCCGGCTTTTTGCAGGATATTACGAATTGGTCTTAGGGTATGGTACATGAACACCATCAAGTTTGAGACTTTTCTGCTCAATACAAATTGTCTATAGGACTCTCCTATAGCTGGTATTTTATTTTTACGGAGTTCCTAATGTTAAATGATTTTTTATGAACAGGATAAAAGTAGGAATATTTATGTTGCTATTGATACTAAAATTGTCCGTAGCACATGCAGCTTTTGCATCAGTGTGCCGCAATTACGATTTCTACAACGGGCTACGCCAACACCACCAGATTTGCATTCTCAGCATCAACCGAAGTGCTAAAAACTATTGGGAATACAGGGCAACTGTTAGTGTAGATGGAGTAAAAAGACCCACCGAGGTTTACAATTGCCGGGAACGAGTCAAGGTTCAACAAGGTGGAGGTCGTTTACCCTTTGAGCAAAAAGACCCTGGTGAAATGATATGTAGCTTTTTTAATTCTTCTCGGCGGTAAACACGCGCCAGATAATAAAGACTGTAAAACCTAGATAGGTGAATACTGTTAACCATTCTTGCCAGCTACCAAATCCATTATTCATCAGCAAAAGCCGGAAAATCAATATTTCTCAATCCTACACTCTAGCGCTACCAGTCGGTTGCTGCTTGGAAGAGAAAGGAAGACTACGCAAAAATTTTTAGCTAATTTTCCGAAATCGATAACAGTCAAGCGGTATCCCTAATCAGAGCATCGATTTTATACTGAACTTATATAACTAACCTTTGGGCAATATAGCCCCATGTTTCAACTCAAAAACCCGGCCATGATGGCCGGGTTTTTGATGTTGAGATAATTAGACTTAGGGATGATTAACAGAAAAAATTATATGCAACAGGGCTTGTATTGGGCTAACGCAGAGCTACAGAGAACACAGATAAATAATAATTTGAAAGATTTTTTGTATAAGTTCTCAGTTACCGTTGAGCAATTCAGCAGCACTTCTTGAAAATATCTGCGTATTAAATAAAACTATTATTCAGAAACTTTTAAGCAAATTTATCGGTCTGGTTCTCCAAATTCTGCAAAAATTTAGCCAATGTCATCTTCTGCTCAAGGTATTCCCGGATTACCCGATTTGACGCATCCGATTGAGCTTGTTCAATTTGGAACCCAGGCGCTCAAAGCTTCACTGTTATTAGTATTTTTGATTGTAGCTTTAGGAGTTGCGATCGCACTGATAAGTTTTTCCCTCCGTCGCAGCCAGCCGGAACAGCTTATATTCATCGGCGAATGGGCTGTTGGCTATTCTCAACTGTTGCGCGGATTACAGCATTTAACTCTAGTATTAGTTCTCTTAGTACCGGGATTTTTTCTCTGTTCAACTTTAAGCAATCGCTACCACTATTGGGAACAAGCAAAGGTAGCTCAAGTGGCTGAAAGCGTTGCAGGTGAAAAGCTAGAACAACTTGCCCCTCAAGTCCGCTACTCTATTCAAGAGCCATACTCATATAACACTCAAGTTGGCAACAAAATAGTCAAGGTAAATGAGACAAGACAAATTAACCGCTTCTTGAGCTTGGCTGGTTCGCAAATTCAAGTCAAGCTTGACCAAAGCGTAGATGTTCCAGGGCGTAGCTCAATTTATCGGGCAGATTATACTGCCGATTATAAAGTAGTTAACAAACTCAAGGACATTAATAATTTTTTCTTTGAAGCACCGCCACCCAACGGCTACACACTTCTTTCTAGCTATAAAATCGAGCGTGACGGGACAAGATTGCAACAAATCAATCCAGAAGATTATGGTTTTCCCTTCCGGCTGCAACCAGGAGAAGAAACTACCTTTCGAGTCACCTATCAGGCTAGAGGCGGGCCTCGCTGGGTTTATAGTGCAGGGGGACAAATCCTATCTAACTTCCGCCTCATAGCAATTGCTAACTTTGCTCCGGCTAATTTTGCCAGTGGTATTGAACCTGACGATATTAAATCTGACGGACGTAGTACACAATTTACTTGGAAATTTGATGAGAATGTTTCAGTCAAAAATCCATTTGGAGTGTTTACCAACACCGAACCGATTCGTCATACTGGGGTAATTCCGCGTCTTTTATTGCTAGCACCAGCAATATTTTTGTGGTGGATTTTGTTGTTATATTTATCACTACCAATGAGTTTCAAAAATGTTGCGATCGCTGGTAGTATTTTCTTTGCTTGTCTATTGGTTTTGACCTATTTGGCTCGCGTCATTAATGCTCAGTTGGCTTGGACTTTAATTTCCATCATCTTACTGTTTTTGACATGGGGATTGGGAGCTAGTCGCAGTGCTTCTCTGGCTGCTATTATCTGCACTATTGCTGGAGCAGTATTACCAATTTTTGGATTATTAGTACCATTTAGCGGCCTCACTCTCAGCCTAGCGGGTTTACTTTCAGCCGTTTGGCTAGCAGTTCGTCACTGGTATGGCTGGTACAGTTTGCATCCACAAGACCAAAGATTGCAAACTCAGAAAAATGCTAAAGATTAGTAGATTTCGCTATGATTAGCGAAGTTTTAGCACATAGCATTTATGGATAACGATTTACTGGCTTTCTTAGCAGGTGCTGGGTTACTTGTCCTTTATCTCATTTTTTCTGCATTGACTGAAATGGGAACTAAACTACCTTGGAAGAAATAAGCTGATAGGGCGATAAAGTTACTAAAAAGTTACATTTTTCAACCTGATTGGGCTTGGAAAAAGGAATAAACATCCTTTAGGCTGAGTTAATATACTTATTTTTCGAGAGCAAGCCAAATGCGCGATCCACAAAAGAACCAGATTAAAATCGAGCCGGCAACCCTCGTATTAATTGTGTCCCTTCTAATACTTTTGCCTTTACTGTTTGTTGGTTTTTTCTCGCAGTGAGCTAGTGAGTAATACCAGATACAGCAGTTTTATTTTAGTCAATTTTTTTACGTAGACGCAAAGCGGCTTGCCGCAGGCTACCACAGAGACGCAGAGGGCACTGAGAGAATAAAGAAATGCTTAACTGAACCAGCAATTCTCATAATGAGAATTGCTGTGCAGCGTCTCGTAGAGAAGTGCGGGCTATACTTACGCATTTTCAGAAATTCGGTTCTATGAACTTGTAATAATAACTTGTTATATCTGACACTACAGCGTGATTGACGCGCAAATTTATGCTGGCTAAATTACCACTACCTATATTTACACTTCTATTAGGACTTGCTATAACTCAAACCTTTGGATGCACGGTAGATAAAAAGAATTCAGCGATCGCTCAAACACCTCAGCTAGCGCCCCAAGAAATCGTGCAACCAGGAGTAGTTCTGGCTTTACCAGGTAAGTTGGATACAACGCCCGTTTTTAACAGCAATAGCCCAGAATGGATCAAAACTGAGGGTATTTTACTTTCTACTTTTCCTACAAAGGGTAAAAAAGTTGCAGTAGCGCACCTGAATTTCCCCTTCAAGGGACGCTTTGACTTATTTGCCCATCACTATACCCACACTCCCAAGGATTTACAAACGCTATACCTGGGTGTACTTGTGCATAACCCTGGTAAAAAACCTGTAACAGTGGATGTGTTGCAAGCGGCGAGTTACTTGATGCAAGATGCACCATTTGTTACCTTACCAACATACGTAGAAAATAACGATGGCAAAGCTTACTCTGGACCAGGCGATCGCGCTGTTGGTGATGTACTCCGAGGTGTTCGACAAGCTGATTTTCCCGCAAAGCTGATAATTCCACCAGGACAAAGCCGGATGTTGCTAAATCATCCGATTCCTGTACGAAATCTAGAAAAGCCTGTGAATGGTCGCTCTAGCTTTATGCGGTTGCGTAGTAGTGATCAAGTTTATGCGGCAAGTTTAGCAATGTTTGCTAAGAAAAATTCTGATAATACAGAACGCTCACCGACTCTTGCAGAATGGCAAGCTTTACTAGATAACGGGAACTTTGCCGGGCCGCGAGATAAAACTCCGACTCCTCCAAATGTTACCAGTGGCGCACTAATTTATGGGCGTGTAGCTGGTGTATCACAAGGTTCTCAGTGGCAAGCAAAGTTGCTGGATAATCCTCAAAGCACAAATCTGACTATTCCCCAGCGTGGCAAAGCTATTTCTTATGTTTTAGACACATTGCGGAGCGGTCGATTGGGTACTCAACAAATCCAAACGGCCAAAATGCTAGTACGTTATCCAGATACGGCTTATGAAGCACATGGTAATTATGGGGTGGAATATAAACTCACCTTACCTTTAAGCAACAATACCAACCAAAATCAGACCGTTACCGTTACTTTAGAAACACCTTTGAAGGAAGATAAATTATCCCAAGGTGGTGTACGTTTCCGCAAACCATCCTTAGATTTTCCCTTCTTCCGTGGTACGGTGCGGCTGCGTTACTTCGATGACCAAGGTCAACAAAAGACGCGCTACGTACATCTATGGCACAGAACTGGTCAGGTGTTAGAACCATTGGTACAGCTTGTACTTCCACCTTCCACCAAGCGGATAGTACTGGTAGATGTGATTTATCCACCAGATTCGACACCACCCCAAGTACTGAGTGTAAGGACTTTAGACAAGTGAGGAGTTAGTTAACAATTCGTAATTTGTAATTACGAATGATTAATTATTTTAGGGATAGGTATCTGACTTTTCAAGCATGTAGGAAAGACCATAAAGACATTTTCAAAATGGGGATTTAAACCCTTAATTTACGATAAAATTTCATTTATGGAACCTTCTGGAACTCTTGCTGGTTTAGATATTCTGGTAATTGAGGATGATAATGATACTCGCTTTTTCATCACTACTGTGTTGGAAATGGATGGAGCAAGAGTTATACCAGTAATATCAGCGGATGCGGCGCACAAGGTATTATCCGAATTGCAGCCCGATGTTTTAATTTCTGATATTGGGTTGCCTGGGGAGGATGGCTATACTTTCATCCGCAAATTCCGTGCGCTCAAATCAAACAATTGTGGACGAGTCCCAGCTATTGCTTTAACAGCTTATGCTGATGCTGAGGCTCGTATCCGTGCCTTAGAAGGTGGCTTTGACACTCATGTATCTAAACCAATTGATCCAGACGAACTAGTTGAGATAGTAGCTAACTTGGTTGCTTCTTGTAATTGGTAATGATTGTAGTGCCCGATCAAGTGCGTTAAGCTACTGTTAACGCACTATTTTCAAGCGAAAACTACTTAGGTAAAACCTGCCGCAGTGCTGCTAAAAGTTGGTCAACACTTTCCTTACGACTATTAAAGCCCATCAATCCGACGCGCCAGACAAGACCGGCTAGTTCGCCAAGACCACCGCCAATTTCAATATTATGTTCATTGAGTAACTGCCGTGCGATCGCTTTCCCGTCTACTCCTGCTGGAATGCGGACAGTGGTAAGCGTTGGTAGTCTATACTCCTGCTCAACGTGCATACTCAGTCCTAAATTCTCTAACCCTTCCCAGAGATACTCTACGTTTTTTTGATGCCTCTGCCACGAGTTTGCTAATCCCTCTTCTGCAAGCAGACGTAGTGCTTCCCGCAATGCATAATATAAATTAATGGGTGCTGTGTGGTGATAGGTGCGTTCAGCGCCCCAATACTTACCCAGTAACAACATATCCAAATACCAGTTTGCAACCTTAGTTTGGCGCTGTTGCAATTTCTCAACTGCACGCACACTCATCGTAAAAGGCGAAGCACCAGGCGGACAACCCAACCCTTTTTGGCTACAACTATAAGCTAAGTCAACTCCCCAGGTATCCAAAAATAACGGAACGCCACCTAAACTTGTCACAGTATCCACCAGCAGCAAAGTGCCAAATTCATTGCATAAATCAGCAACTCCTTCTAATGGTTGCCGTGCGCCTGTTGAGGTTTCGGCATGAACTAGAGCCAAAATAGCCGGACGATGAGTTTCTAGGGCAGTTTTGAGTTCATCTAGATTGAAGACTTGTCCCCAAGGCTTGGTAATGGTTCGGACATCAGCACCATAACGTCCAGCCATATCTACAAGGCGATTACCAAAATAACCAGCCACACCAATCAAAACTATATCCCCAGGTTCTACAGCATTAGCGATCGTTGCTTCCATTGCGGCTGTTCCCGTACCACTGACTGCAATGGTGAGTGGGTTTTCTGTCTGCCATACGTAGCGTAGCAATGACTGAATTTCATCCATGAGGGCGAGAAAAGCTGGGTCAAGATGCCCAACTGGTGAGGTATTCATCGCTTGGAGAACTGTGGGATGGGCATTGGATGGCCCAGGCCCTAACAGTAGGCGGGATGGGATTTCTAGCGGTGTGAGTTGCAAACGCCCGGAGTCGTTGATTGAAATTGTTTGCGTCATAATCTGTCTTCGCCTAGACGATACTTACCGGATCATAGAGCGAACGCATCACTGATGTTTTAAGGAATCTGTCATTTGCCAGAAGATGCGATCGCCGCAAAGCATTACAGTGGTTCAAGTAAATGTGTGAGAGTATAGTTATTTACTTACCTGGAGACGTAATTATGGTTTTTGCTGGCAAACGACCGAATAATTTAGGTGTTAGCAACGGTAAATTAGCATCCTGTCCTAACTCTCCTAACTGTGTTTCCAGTCAGAGTGCAGATGCAGCCCACAAAATTGCACCATTGACTTTTACATCTACTCCAGAAGAAGCGATTGCTAATCTTAAAGAGATTATTCAGTCCTTACCAAGAACCAAAATCATTACCGAAAGCCAAGATTATTTATATACAGAATTTAAAAGTGCTTTACTGGGATTTGTGGATGATGTAGAGTTTTATCTAGACCGAAATGCCAATGCGATCCAAGTTCGTTCCGCTTCACGCTTAGGTCAAAGCGATTTGGGTGTTAATCGTCAACGAATAGAAACGATTAGAGCCAAGTTGAAATAATTCGTAATTCGTAATTAGTTGAGTATTATACGGTGTATACACAAGTTGGAAATAGTAGTTTGTCAAGGAATAATTGAGGAGTACATTCTTTGTAGAGACGGCGATTTATCGCGTCTTTCTAACATGTCAGTCTTTCAGAAGCGATAAATCGCGTCTCTACATGAGGGCTTTCTGGATCTTACTTGTGTTTACACCGTAGCCTTTTAAGAGAGATTACAAAGTAATTAAATCTAATTGGATAACATCTGCGATCGCAATATTTGTGAAACTTAACTTATTTAAAAACTTTGACCCTCGACCCAGACTTATAATTGCTGTCGCACTCGCTGTATTAATTTCAGTAATACTTCCACGTTGGCTGCACTTACCGACTCGCATTCTCTGCGCTTGGAACTTTGGTGCTGACTTTTTCTTAGCCGTAACTTGGTGGAAAATGATCGAGGCTACACCAGAAAAAATTCGCCGTTATGCTGAGAATCAATATGAAGGACATTTAGCTATATTCATGCTAGTGATAGCTGCGGCTTGTGCTAGTGTTTTAGCCATTGGGTTTTTACTAACTGATAAAAAAGAGTTGTCAACAATTCTGCTTATTCTACATGTCATACTTGCAATTATGACCATTGTCGGTTCATGGCTATTAGTACATACAATGTTTGCAGTGCAATATGCACACAGCTATTACAAATATATTAATCGTAATCATAGTGAAGAAATTACCGCAGGTTTAGATTTTCCTAATAACGACTCTCCAGACTATTGGGAATTTTTATATTATTCATTTGTAATTGGTATGACAAGTCAAGTTTCAGATGTGGAGACGAGATCGCGCGAGATGAGACGCTTGACTCTGTTGCATAGCATATTATCTTTCTTTTTCAATACCACCATTTTAGCTATGAGTATCAATATCATTGCATCATTGATTTAAAATTGCCTGACTCAGATAAAAGTATGATTATTTACTCCTATTCTTCTAGAAAGAGGAAATTATACTGCCAGTTTTTTAGTATAACTTAAGTTGAAAAGAGATAAGTTTATGGCTGATAAAACAATAAATGAATTGCCCAATGAAATTAGAGAACAGTTGCCTGAACACGCACAGCAGACTTTTGTAGCAGCATTAAATGCTTCTCAAAGTAATGGTTTTAGTGAAGAGGGTGCGCGTGATGTTGCTTGAAATAGTGTAAAGGATGAATACTAACCAGGTAACGATGGGAAATGGCAGAGAAAACCTAAAGACACTGCTATATATAATAAAGCCTTTGTGTCTGGTGGAAATTAAGCAAATTTAAGTTCGGCATCTTAATCTTTTGTTAGAGCTAAGACAAAAATTTAAGGGGAATTTTATTCTTACGAAGTAGACATGGAACTCCCCTTTTTTTCATAATTTTTGCAAGATAATAGATATTTTGAACAAACTATAATTATTTAAATACTCGTTAGAAAATATATATAGGATATGCTAATTCAACAAGACGAAATAGCTATTCGTCTAATGCAAGATGAAATTTATGATTATGAGCTGATCGCAAAATGGTTAACTGATGCACAAGTTTTGCAATTTTATGAAGGAAGAGATAATCCTTTTCCTTTAGAAAGAATTATAGAAACATACAAACCTATGATCGAGGGAAATGATCCGGTTGTTCCGTGTGTGTTCTACTATCAAAATATTCCCATTGGTTATTTGCAGTATTGTGCGCTCAATGACTTATCCCAAACTGATAGGCAATTGTATCATCTTGAACAAACTGATTATGTCTACGGAATTGATTTGTTCATAGGCGAAACCGACTATTGGAACAAGGGAATTGGTACAAAAATCCTGTCAGCAATTATCACCTATATTTTTGAACATCTGCAAGCTCATAAAATTGTCATAGACCCGCACATTGATAATCCTCGTGCCATTCGCTGCTATGAAAAATGTGGTTTTGTGAAATTAAAGTTATTGCCAGCCCATGAACTACATGAAGGGAAATACTCAGATTGTTGGCTTATGGCGATAGACCGAAAAAATCCGTTGCACCCCTAATTTACAATGGTTTCTCAGTTAATGCCCGATCGGATACCGAGAGTTGCACAGAAGCCAAAATCATAACTGTAATTTGCCATAAGGCTATGTCACTAAATTAACTCGCGTGTTCCCAATCACTAAGTAATTCATGCTGTTGTGCTGTTTTCTTGCATTGGCGGAATGGTACTTTAGGGCTACCAATATTCATGCCAGGAAAAGACTGTTTTTTCGTTTTGGTGGGTCTATTTTCTATTATGGTGGAACTGATTTGTTGGGTTTTCATTGATAAATAAATTTCCGATTAAAAGCTGAACACCAATGTATAACACCAATTTCCAAATGGCAAATTCCACAAGAGATAATTTATTTTATACAGATATTCTGGGATGCTGCGATCGCAAATCCCTTTAAATTCCTGCAATTTCTGAAAACTTTTGATCACCCTTATTTAGCCATTACCGCTAAATTAGCCACACATTCAGGAAATTGGCGCTTTAATGCTGGAAATACCGGGCAAGGCGCTTGTTCTTGTAAATTCTCTGGTTTACTCCAAGTAAAGGGGGCTTTCTGCGCTGCTGACATCCATACCAGACGCTTGGCCCGTGTCATCGCAACGTAGAGTAAACGGTATTCCTCAGATATTTTCAAGTGCTTTGCTTGTTCCCATGCTTGCGTAACATCTGGTATGGTAGATTCTCCGTGGAGAGCAGCACGAATTTGGGCGCGAGCTACTTCTGATAAGGTAAAATCACCTAAAAACTGGCTTTGGGGAGGAACCCAAAATCTACCAGGAATCAAGTTTTCGTGGAGAAAGGGAAGAAATACATAGTCCCAATCTAGCCCTTTGGCTTTGTGCATGGTAATAATGGTCAGTTGACCGCGCCGAGTGTAACGTTCTTCCGAATCTTCGGTTTCCACTGGTTCAAACCGTTCGGAACTGACGATTTCACTTAAAGCTGACAGCATTCCCCCCATCGAACTATTGCCAGCTATCTGCTGGTTTACCCGTTCTGCAAGTTTGTCAGCAGTTGCTAACTCTGCCTGATCGTAATTTAAGGTCAAGGCGAGAAAGGAAATTAGCTGGTACAGGGGCAATTCCAAGCGGGCGCGAAGTAAATTGCGGCATAAGCGTGCAGCCTTTTGGACTGTTTCTGCCTGGGGTGCTGCTAGAGGGCCTGGATACAAAAATTCTTCTGGTAGACTAGCAAGGGCGTTGAGGTCTTGGGTAGGAATTAACTGGCGCTGTACTAATGCTTCTAGTGCAGCTTTGAGGTAATCCGGGGAGTGGGGGCGATCGCAAAATTGCAGCAATGCTAAAATCT
The DNA here is from genome assembly GCF_043099725.1 of Nostoc sp. C110. Classification (GTDB taxonomy): domain Bacteria; phylum Cyanobacteriota; class Cyanobacteriia; order Cyanobacteriales; family Nostocaceae; genus Nostoc; species Nostoc muscorum_A. The sequence goes on from NZ_CP171148.1 coordinate 5,963,256, forward strand.
CTTGGGGAACATGGGAACGGCGATCGCGTTCTCCCACATCATAAAGTGTAATATTATGCTCTTTGCATACAGATGCTAGAGCCTCTGATAACCATCTTCCTTGGCGATTTTCCCGTACTAAAATCGCTGCACTATTTTGTGTTGGGTCTTCGCCAAATAATTCGATTACTCTTTGAGATAATAATTCAACGGTGTGATGAATGTCACGCGGGGTATAAAGTTCTAATCCCTGTCCTATGGGTGCTGGGTTGGCGTTCTTTTGTGGATCGCCTGTTTCAACAGGGCGAATTGTCTGCAAGCGAAATGGTACTTGTCGGTTGTCAGGAGTCTGTTGTCCGTTATTCGTTTTTGCTAAGGATTGATTATTGATCCATTTGAGGGCAAAGTTAGCAGCTTCAATGATAATTCTCGTACTGCGACCTGCTTGATCCATCGTTGCCAATCGTTCGATGCGATCGCACTCTTCGCAAAAGTGTCGGAAATAAATCGGATCGGCTGGGGTAAAGGTAGAGTTAATCGCCTGGTTGGGATCGCCGACTCGGACTAGATTGAGTGAGGTGTGAGGAGTCAGGATTGAGGATTTATCACCTTTGTACCCATCACTCGCCAAAATTTCTAACAGTTGTGTCTGTAGGGGACTAGAATCTTGAGCTTCGTCTTCAAAGACGGCGAAAACTTGGTTTTGCTCAATGCGACGGGCGCTATCATTTTCTAAAACGCGCAGTGCGGCTAAAATCATATCGTCGTAATCGATGAAGTCACGCGATCGCATTAAGTTTTGATATTGCTCATACAATCCCGCCGCTACGCTCAAAATTGTATATTCATCTGTGGTTTGTTTACTCCACTCCCGCAGTTTTTCTGGCGATATCCCCGAACTTTTTGCTTCATGAATTACCGTATTTGCCAATTCTGGCAATACTTCTGTTCGTAGCACTGATTGACGACGCAACCTTTCTGTCTCTTCTCCGTCAAATTGATGACCTTCTAATAACCGCAAATATATTCCGGGATTATTTACAATCCATTGTTCTACAGCACTTCGGATAAAGCGATGACTTTGAGTTGGTGTAATTAATGTGACATTTTCTAACTGCAAACCAGATAAATCCGAATGGCGACTAGCAATATTTAACGCTAAACCATGTAGGGTATAGACAAAAAATCCCGTCTGGGGTAGAGATAAATCATCTCGTAAGAATTTGCGGATCTTCGCTTTAATATTGGCAGCAGCAGAGCGAGTGAAGGTGACGACTACCAAATGACGACGCGAGGATGGGCGCGATTGGGCATAACGTTCATATTGACGCGCGATCGCGATCGCCGCCGCCGCCGCCATCCCCGTAGATTTGCCTGCGCCAGGAACGGCAGAAATAGCCAAAGGGCCAGATCCCCAGTCAGCCATTTGTTGTTGTCCAGGGCGTAAACTGTTGCGGATTGCGAGAATCTTCTCCCCCAGGTTAGGAACAGGCGATCGCTCAGACAATTCTGAGTGGAGTGATTCTTGAGCCACAGGAGTAGTAAATTTAGAGTCTGACATATCAAATTTTATATTTGGAAGAATAATTCTTTAAGCAAGAATTCACAATTCAGCCATCTTAATGTTAGATTATCTTAATTTGATATCTTTCTAAGCTCTAACTAACCAGAAAAATAAATAAAGATGAAAATTCAAAAAATAATTACACAAGGTCTTAGCTTATCTAATAATGCTATTTCCTATCATGTTAGTCAGGAGCTGGCAGCTATTTATCCTAAAAAAGCATTGTTAGAAAGTAATGATAGTTCTTTCAATTTAGAAAAGTACGCTGAGGCAAATTTCTGCAAAATTAAACATGATAATCATATCCATAACCAGATACTTACTGGTTGGAATGGCATGGATAACGAGATTTACAAATATAATGAAAATGCCAGATTTCAAGTTTCATGGCAAGGAAATAAACTTGATGTCGTCTTAATGAGTTGGAATGAAGGTTATTGTAAAACTCGCTATTCTTGGATTTTGGCAGATAGCTCAGAAGTAGCTGAAAACTTTTTCGCCGCAGTTTGTGAGTGGAACTCAGAAATTCGTGATGAACTGTTAGTTTTTGAAGATGGTTGCTGGGATAAAAATCCCGAACTCTTTCAATCTATTCAAAGCTCAACTTTTGAAAATCTAGTTTTGCATAAAACTCTTAAACAAGATATTCAAGATGACCTAATAAACTTCTTTGCCTCCCGCGAAACTTACGCAAATTATAGCGTTCCTTGGAAACGTGGCATTTTGTTTATTGGCTCACCAGGAAATGGAAAAACGCATACAGTTAAAGCATTAATTAACCAAATGCAACAGCCTTGCTTATATGTTAAAAGCTTTAAGGCTGAGTATGCTACTGATAGCGACAATATCCGTAAAGTATTCAACCAAGCACGGCAGTCTGCTCCGTGTGTTTTGGTATTAGAAGATATTGATTCTCTATTAAATGATGAAAACCGCTCTTTCTTTTTAAATGAACTTGATGGCTTTGCTTCTAATGAGGGAATTGTGACTATTGCAACCACTAATCATCCAGAACGTTTAGATTCAGCAATTAGCGATCGCCCCAGCCGCTTTGATCGGAAATATCATTTTGATCTGCCAGTGTTTCCAGAACGAGAAACCTACATCAGATTGTGGAATGATAAATTAAACAGTGAAATGGGATTATCTGAGCAGGCTGTAAGCCAGATGGCTGCATTGACAGAAGGCTTTTCTTTTGCCTACCTCAAAGAATTATTTCTCTCATCAATGATTCGTTGGATAGGAGCGATGGAAACTGGGGGACTAGAAAAAATCATGATTTCTCAAGTTGCAATTTTGCGAGAACAAATGAGCAGCACAACTGTTAGCAACAAAGATTTAGAAAATTAACATGAAATTTTATCGAAACAGAATTCAGAATTCTGACTCCTGAATTCTGAATTCTGAATTCTTCTTCAATTATTCATCAATCTGCCAGGAATCCTTAGTTAATTCTTCATCCAGAATTTTCTTAGGACGCACAATGATAATAATTTGTCCTAGTAAAGGAATTTCTGGCTCAGTTTCAAACCACTGAAAATCTAATTCACCACCCTTTTCAACAACAAAATAGCTAGAGGCATCCCATTCTCGTTTGGCACGATCTATCACAACTACAACGGGCCCGACTTGGCTTTGGGTTTGGATGGGAAAGCGATCGCTATTCGCTAAAATCACTACTGGATCTTCTGCCGCCAATAGCACTTGCCATCCTGGTAATGGAACCCAAGCTTGCTCTCCAGAAAACTTAACCAGACGAAATGGTTCAATCTCTGTCAATATCGGCACAGCTTGCAAATCTTGCCGTGATAATGGCAACTCACCCACTACGGGCAAAATTCGGGGTAATTGTTCTTCAAATTCCAGGCGGTAAAAGGGTAAAATTGGCGCTGGACGCTGGGGAACGGTAGTAAAATCAGTCAGTAGTTGTTCAATTTTTTGCCTTGCTGCTGGCGTGTGAGCAAAACGTAAACCTTTGGCGATCAGGCGCGATCGCTGTTGTAAATCTGCATTTTGGCGTGCCAGTTTCCAAACTTGATGAGCAACAGCATCTCCAGGATGAGCAGAAAACCCTTCTGGTAAAGTGCGGTAATAGGAGAATTCTTTAATTGCTTTTGCTATATCCCGTGCCTCATCAGCATCAACATTGTGGAAGAAGATCAGTTCGGCAGCGGCGGCGCGTTCTTCTTGGGTGAGTAAACGGAGTTCATATAAAACATCACTGCCGCGTATGGCATAGTGCGATCGCGTTTCTGCCGATACTCCAGAGTTTTCCAAAGAATTGTAAACTTGAGAACCAACAACTACCTGATTTTGTTGAATTGGCTCAAATCCAGTCGCCTCAAAAATTTCTTGGGGGTTGTAACCGGTTTTTAGCAACGAGGCGATCGCCGTTCCCCATTCCACCCAGTTGCCTTGTTTTTGCCTCAGTCTTCGTAGTAACTCTTGTGCTACATCGTTGGTAGCATTTTCTTCGGGATTCTGAGCGTTGGGTGGTAGATCAGTCATAATCGGGATGCGAGCTTCAACTTGAGAGGATGATTAACACCTCATGAGCAAGTCTTATTCTAATCTATAGAATTACCCAGACCTACTGTCTTGAGTTCAGAAAGAGGCAGGAGGTTGGAATTTCAACCACTCTAATTCCAAGCCATTCTACTAGTAACACTACGCACATCTATGTGCCTTTACTGTGCTATCTTAATTGCAAAACTTTAGCTAAACCCTAATTTTCTTCTTAGGGCAATTCATCTAGACGGAAAGCGTAAGCCAGTCCGGTGGAAGGGTTGTCCGGCATCAAGGAACTAGTACCGCAAGGCGGAATTAAAAATTAAAAGTGACGCGACGCTCCTGCGTCGCTAACGCTTCGCTATCGCAGACTCGCTCTAAGCGAAGCCATGCCGAAGGCTTTACGCTGCGCTAAAAAAATTAAAAATGAATACAGCATAAGGGTTTCGTTGATTTGGAATGATCGGTTTATTTCCGCCGTATTGTACTAGCGGTAATGTAGCAAGCAGTAGCGTACCCCTGCGGCAAAGAAAGCTACGTGCAGGGTCTGGTAGAGAAGTAAAGCTTCATCTGTAGTGCTTCCTACAGGCTATTGCCCCTACCGCGTGTACTTTTACATAAACCCTACTATGATTAAAATCGCCATCGCTATGCTGATTTAGTAGGTTTTTTTGGTGCAATATTTCCTAATTCAGATATTTGGGCAGGTAAATTTCCTCTGTATAGCTCACTCTTGTAGTTTTAAAATATGCAAAATAGCTCCGTATAAACCCTTGACAATTTTTAGCTATTCTCAACTAAGCTTGGTATGGAATATAACAAGATAGTGAATATTTAAAGGAAATATCTTATGGATAATCCCAGTGTCGAAATTGATAAAGTCCAATATCAAGTAATGACTCTCGAACGACCAAAAAAGCTGAAAATCTTGGTAGTTGACGATGAGCCAGATAATCTCGATCTCCTTTATCGCACCTTTCGACGCGACTTTAATGTTCTGAAAGCTGATAGTGGAGTGAACGCTCTACAAGTTTTGGCCGCAGAAGGGGAGGTAGCTGTGATTATCTCCGATCAACGGATGCCAGAAATGAAAGGAACTGAATTTCTGAGCAAAACTGTACCTCAGTTTCCCGATACGGTGAGGATAATTCTCACCGGATTTACTGATATTGAAGACTTGGTAGAGGCGATTAATGCTGGACAAGTCTACAAATATATCACCAAGCCTTGGGACCCAGGAGAACTCAAGGCAGTGGTGCAAAGAGCAGCAGAAACCTACGACTTGCTCAAGCAACGTACAGAAGAATTACGCCGCGCTCATGCTCAAATGGCGTTACTGAGTGTTTTAGTACAGGTAACTCAAGCAGCTTCTAGTTTAGAGGAAACTCTCGCTCCAATCGCCAAGGCTGTGAGTGAGACTTTTGGGACAGAAGGCTGTATTTTACAACTTACACATGGAAATACTCTGATTGCAACTCAAGGAACTTACAGCGATACAGGTAAAATAGAGAATTGGCTATCTCTTGACCCACTAACAACGCAAGCGATCGCCACTGGGCAAATGCAAGTTTCTTTAAATATACCTAAAGACACTAAACTAATTGATGCTACTCACTACCAAAATACTGGTGTGCAAGCACATTTAGTTATCCCAATTAGCTACCATAATGAACTTTTGGGCGTATTATCGCTACAGTGGAAACAACCTTGCACTTTGCGGGAAGATGAATTAATGCTAATTAATTTATCAGCACAACTGGTAGCGATAGCTCTGACTAGCAGTGGATACCATCAACCCATTGTGTAGTTGTCATTTGTCCTACCCTGCGGGAAGCCGCTAGCGCGTCTATGTCATTTGTCTTTTACCCTTGGCAAATGACGAATGACTAATGACCAATGACCAATGAATTATTGACCAATGACTAACGAAGTTCAATCCATTTTTAACCGTATTGCTCCAGTTTATGACCAATTGAACGATTGGTTGAGTTTGGGACAGCATCGAATTTGGAAGGAAATGGCAGTTAAATGGAGTGCGGCTAAATCGGGTGATACTGCATTAGATTTGTGCTGCGGTAGTGGCGATCTAGCTTTACGTTTGGCAAGGCGCGTGGGAGCTACAGGATATGTATATGGAGTGGACTTTTCCTGCAACCTGCTAGAAACTGCTAAAGAACGTTCCCAAAAGCAATACCCTCAACCTGCGTTGGCTTTGCCCGCCGTAGGCATCGCCTGGGTAGAAGCAGATGTACTAAATTTACCCTTTGACGACAATCAATTTGATGCCGCAACAATGGGCTATGGTTTAAGGAATGTTAAAGATATTCCTCGCAGTCTTCAAGAGTTATACCGTGTTTTGAAACCGGGTGCTAAAGCTGCAATTTTGGACTTTCATCGACCGAGTAATCCTCAGTTACGTGCCTTTCAGCAGTTGTATCTGGATAGCTTCGTGGTGCCAGTTGCCAATTATTTAGGGTTAAAAGAAGAATATGCTTACATCAGTCCCAGCTTAGACCGCTTTCCCATAGGCCAAGAGCAAATAGAGTTAGCGCGTCAAGTTGGTTTTGCTGTTGCCACACACTACCCCATTGCGAACGGTATGATGGGAGTGCTGGTAGTCAGCAAATTTTAGATTTTAGATTTGGGATAGGGTGGCGTAAAGCCAATGGCATAGCTTCGCTTAAAGCGAGTCTGCGAACGTCTTTTAGATTGGGGACTGCGGAATAGGTAATGGCTAATGGAAAATCGTTAGTAGTTAGTGGAAAAACAACTCATAACTAATAACCGTCAATTACCAATCCCCAATCCCTAATTTCTAATCTAGAATTCAAAATCCAAAATCCAAAATCCAAAATCCTGTGGACTGGTCTCATCTTTGGCTTTATGTGTCTCCCCCGGTACTGGGTGGAATTATTGGCTATTTCACAAATGATATAGCCATCAAAATGTTGTTCCGTCCTTACAAAGCAATTTACATTGCTGGACGAAGAGTACCCTTCACGCCTGGCTTGATTCCCCGCAACCAGGAACGTCTAGCTCTGAACATTTCCAAGACCATTATGGGGTCACTGTTGACACCACAAGAATTGCAAAATTTGGCGCGGCGTTTGTTGCAAACAGAACGCGTGCAAGCAGCAATTCTCTGGTTGTTGCGATTGGCGATTGAACAAATCAACACAGAAAAAAACGAGAAAAGTGCCAAAATTGTCGCGGGAATTTTGCGGGATTTGCTAGGGGAATCCTTACCTCGGTTACTCAAGGTTTTAGCGCGACGTGAAGACTTTTTGGAAGCGCAAATCAATCAAATTTTTGACCAGATATTGCTGGAATTTCAACTGAGTGAAGAACAAGCGACAAGGCTTGCTGATTGGTTGTTAGAAGTAGTTTTACCACCGGATATGCTGCGCCAAGCGATAGTTGATTTTTTGACCGATCGCACCATTCAAATTATTGATGAAGGGTTCCGCGAAAAAACCAGTGGTACTTATTGGGTGGTAGCAAATTTGTTTGGCTTACGTAACACTCTTACACGGCTACGAACCTTTTGCTTAGATGAGAAAGAAGCTACCAACAATCGTTTGCAGGAATTGACTCAAGATTTGCAAATACGCGATCGCATTAAGAAATTCCTGCAAAATTTATCACTACAAAACTTGCCGATGGGTACGGTGCGCCAACTGCGAAAGACCACCCGCGAAAGTGTCCGCCATTACCTGCAAAACAGTGGCAGCGATTTTTTACAAGGATTAACTGATTCTGTTGATTGGGAAAATATTGCTGTAGTGCTACTGAATCGTCTTAGTACTTCACCGGTTCTCAGTACTTCTTTAGAAGTGATGAGTCAAGAGTTGGCTCTAATTTTAGACAAGTATTTGGAAAAAGATTTAGAAGTAATTGTGGCACAGGCGATTCCGATTTTATCCATAGATCAAGTGATAGTTGACCGCGTGAAATCAACTTCACCTGCTGATCTAGAAGCTGCTATCGAGGGAATTGTCAAAAATGAATTGCAAGCCATTGTGACTTTAGGTGGTGTTTTAGGTTTTGTTATCGGCTTATTGCAGACAGTATTTTTAGTATTAAGTCAATATTAATTTTTTGTCAGATATAGCTGCAAGCTGCCCAAATTCTGAAATGAGTGAAATTGAGCGATCGGCTCTTGGCAAGAGATATGAGTTATCAATACCCAAGCAAAGTATGTAGTAAGTGTATAAATATTTTCCCTAAAACTCGTGCAGCAAGGTAAGTACAGATGGATGCGATCGCTGTGTAAAGAGCTTTTTCAAAAATCAAACAGTAATCCTAATACTCCAGCAACTATCTATATATAAATTTAGATGCACCACCTACCAAATGCACCACCGACATTACTACAACATTAGGTATATCTATATCGTAGGGCTGGGCAATGAGACAACCGCGATCGCCCCAGAAATGATGCAATAAAGTTATTACCGACTGAAAATTCAAGCTTCCCCCTTTGTGACTGAAGACAATGCATAAACCATTGTTGCCTAGAACCCGGCACTGTGGTGAGTTTCAGGGGACAAAGAAGCAGTCCAAAAAGATTTTGGAGAAAATAGTTGACACAAGGGAGTGTGTTCGCTATATTGAATAAGTGCCTGAAGCGGAGAGCTTGAAGCGACTCGCGAAAAGGGATACCGAACCTTGAAAATATTATAGTTTGAAAGCAATTATACAGCAAGTGTGTTGCGTCAAGAAAATAAAAAGATAACTAAGCTGAAGTTAAAAAAGAGCAGCTAATGAGCTATAGAGCTTTCCAATTAAAACGGAGAGTTTGATCCTGGCTCAGGATGAACGCTGGCGGTATGCTTAACACATGCAAGTCGAACGAAATCTTCGGATTTAGTGGCGGACGGGTGAGTAACGCGTGAGAATCTGGCTCTAGGTCTGGGACAACCACTGGAAACGGTGGCTAATACCGGATGTGCCGAGAGGTGAAAGGTTAACTGCCTAGAGATGAGCTCGCGTCTGATTAGCTAGTTGGAAGTGTAATGGACTCCCAAGGCGACGATCAGTAGCTGGTCTGAGAGGACGATCAGCCACACTGGGACTGAGACACGGCCCAGACTCCTACGGGAGGCAGCAGTGGGGAATTTTCCGCAATGGGCGAAAGCCTGACGGAGCAATACCGCGTGAGGGAGGAAGGCTCTTGGGTCGTAAACCTCTTTTCTCAGGGAAGAACACAATGACGGTACCTGAGGAATAAGCATCGGCTAACTCCGTGCCAGCAGCCGCGGTAATACGGAGGATGCAAGCGTTATCCGGAATGATTGGGCGTAAAGCGTCCGCAGGTGGCAATGTAAGTCTGCTGTTAAAGAGTCTAGCTCAACTAGATAAAAGCAGTGGAAACTACATAGCTAGAGTACGTTCGGGGCAGAGGGAATTCCTGGTGTAGCGGTGAAATGCGTAGAGATCAGGAAGAACACCGGTGGCGAAGGCGCTCTGCTAGGCCGTAACTGACACTGAGGGACGAAAGCTAGGGGAGCGAATGGGATTAGATACCCCAGTAGTCCTAGCCGTAAACGATGGATACTAGGCGTGGCTTGTATCGACCCGAGCCGTGCCGTAGCTAACGCGTTAAGTATCCCGCCTGGGGAGTACGCCGGCAACGGTGAAACTCAAAGGAATTGACGGGGGCCCGCACAAGCGGTGGAGTATGTGGTTTAATTCGATGCAACGCGAAGAACCTTACCAAGGCTTGACATGTCGCGAATCTTCTTGAAAGGGAAGAGTGCCTTCGGGAGCGCGAACACAGGTGGTGCATGGCTGTCGTCAGCTCGTGTCGTGAGATGTTGGGTTAAGTCCCGCAACGAGCGCAACCCTCGTTTTTAGTTGCCAGCATTAAGTTGGGCACTCTAGAGAGACTGCCGGTGACAAACCGGAGGAAGGTGGGGATGACGTCAAGTCAGCATGCCCCTTACGCCTTGGGCTACACACGTACTACAATGCTCCGGACAGAGGGCAGCAAGCATGCGAATGCAAGCAAATCCCGTAAACCGGAGCTCAGTTCAGATCGCAGGCTGCAACTCGCCTGCGTGAAGGAGGAATCGCTAGTAATTGCAGGTCAGCATACTGCAGTGAATTCGTTCCCGGGCCTTGTACACACCGCCCGTCACACCATGGAAGCTGGTAGTGCCCGAAGTCATTACTCCAACCATTCGTGGAGGAGGATGCCTAAGGCAGGACTGGTGACTGGGGTGAAGTCGTAACAAGGTAGCCGTACCGGAAGGTGTGGCTGGATCACCTCCTTTTTAGGGAGACCTACACCCCTTACATATCGAAAAACACACAGTTAAATAGATAGTAAGTTGGTCTAACCTAGGTCGGTCGCAGACATGAGCAGAATGTAAAAAGCTTTCAAACTATGATTTGGTTCGAAATGGGCTATTAGCTCAGGTGGTTAGAGCGCACCCCTGATAAGGGTGAGGTCCCTGGTTCGAGTCCAGGATGGCCCACCTGAATCAATTAAAAATGTAAAATGCAAAATTAAAAATGAAGAAGATTCAATTTTTAATTTTTAATTATCAATTTTTAATTGTATCTGGGGGTTTAGCTCAGTTGGTAGAGCGCCTGCTTTGCAAGCAGGATGTCAGCGGTTCGAGTCCGCTAACCTCCACCTGTGGCGATTGCCATTGAAAAAAAAGAGTGAGAGTTCAGCAACATGACACTCGTGTCAGACTGCTGAGTTGAATCTCAGCCAGAACCTTGAAAACTGCATAGAAACGCGAAAATAGCAGGCAGACACAGACATTCTTAGTGCTGATTGCTGAGTTGTGAGTGCTGAGTAAAATCAGTGCGAAGTGACGAGGTAAGCAGAACTAACTATTTGTTTTTGTGAATGCAAATTGTGAAACACCAAATGAATTGAGTGGTCAAGCTAATAAGGGCTAACGGTGGATACCTAGGCACACAGAGGCGATGAAGGACGTGGTTACCGACGATATGCTCCGGGGAGTTGGAAGCAAACATTGAGCCGGAGATTTCCGAATGGGGCAACCCTATATACTACCTGCTGAATATATAGGCAGGAGAGAGCCAACCCAGCGAATTGAAACATCTTAGTAGCTGGAGGAAGAGAAATCAAAACAGAGATTCCCTAAGTAGTGGTGAGCGAAAGGGGAAGAGCCTAAACCAATTGGTTTACCGATTGGGGTAGTGGGACAGCGATATCGAATCTGGCGGTTAAACGAAGCAGCTAAATACTGCACCAAAGAAGGTGAAAGTCCTGTAGTTGAAAACTCAAGGATAGTAGCTGAATCCCGAGTAGCATGGGGCACGAGGAATCCCATGTGAATCAGCGAGGACCACCTCGTAAGGCTAAATACTACTGTGTGACCGATAGTGAACCAGTACCGCGAGGGAAAGGTGAAAAGAACCCCGGAAGGGGAGTGAAATAGAACATGAAACCGTTAGCTTACAAGCAGTGGGAGGACTATTTAAAAGTCTGACCGCGTGCCTGTTGAAGAATGAGCCGGCGACTTATAGGCACTGGTAGGTTAAAGCGAGAATGCTGGAGCCAAAGGGAAACCGAGTCTGAAAAGGGCGATAATCAGTGTTTATAGACCCGAACCCTGGTGATCTAACCATGGCCAGGATGAAGCTTGGGTAACACCAAGTGGAGGTCCGCACCGACTGATGTTGAAAAATCAGCGGATGAGTTGTGGTTAGGG